>JAZSBU010000034.1:0-6825 GCA_045602565.1 Eubacteriales bacterium
AATATATAGTCTCGTTAATATCATTTGACTTTAATAACAAATATTGCTATAATAATTCATATATGATTTTATTTCGACGACGGAGAAATAAGAATATGAAAAAAGTAATGCTTGTCTTCGGGACACGGCCCGAAGCCATTAAAATGTGCCCTTTGGTCAACGAACTGAAAAAGCGCAAGGGGCTGGAAACTATCGTTTGCGTCACCGGTCAGCACCGCGAGATGCTGACGCAGGTGTTGGAAGCGTTTGATGTGGTGCCCGATTATGATCTTTCAATCATGAAGGCAAAGCAGACGCTGTTTGATATCACCACTAATATTTTGGAACGGATCAAAGGGGTTTTGGAAGAGGTCGAGCCCGATGTGGTTCTGGTCCACGGCGATACCTCCACCACCTTTGTCACCGCGTTGGCGTGCTTCTATCTGCAGATTCCGGTCGGCCATGTGGAGGCGGGCTTACGGACTTATGATATCTATAGTCCCTTTCCCGAGGAATTCAATCGGCAAGCGGTCTCCATCGTTTCCCGCTATAACTTTGCACCCACTCAAAAGGCGAAGGAAAACCTGCTCGCCGAAGGGCGTTCTGCCGAGAACATTTATATCACCGGCAATACCGCCATCGATGCCTTGCAGACCACCGTGCGGGACGATTTTTCCCATCCGGAACTGGATTGGGCAAAAGACAGCCGCCTGATCCTGATCACCGCCCATCGCCGCGAAAACTTAGGCGAGCCGATGCACCATATGTTCCGCGCCATCCGCAGAGTATTGAACGAGCATCCCGATGTTAAGGCACTCTATCCCATCCATATGAATCCGGTTGTCCGCGCGGCAGCGGCGGAGGAATTGGGGGATTGCGAGCGGATCCATATCATCGAGCCGCTGGAGGTGTTGGATTGCCATAATATTATGGCGCGTAGTTATATGATCCTTACCGATTCGGGCGGGATTCAGGAGGAGGCCCCCTCGTTAGGCAAGCCTGTTTTGGTGATGCGGGATACCACCGAGCGTCCCGAAGGGATCGCCGCGGGCACTTTAAAGCTGGTGGGGACCGATGAGGAAGTGATCTACAGCAACTTCAAACGGTTGCTGGAAGACCCTGCCGCTTATGCTGCGATGGCAGAAGCCAGCAATCCTTACGGCGACGGCAAGGCCTCCCGCAGAATTGCTGACATTTTAGAATTTGGAAAAACCGAAATATAATAAAAAGAAGAGATGCAAAGCATCTCGGCTTTTGGTTTATTCTTCGTTTCGTTTATAAGTGGGAACAATTTTTGCCACGATTTCTTTGATATCGGCGGATTCGCCGGTGCAGGCTTTCTCCAGCAGCGCCAGCTGCTTTGCAAAAAGCTCATCATCCATTTCGATGGGCTTGCCAATGTGGATCAGCTTGTTCTTGGTCTCCTGTAAACCTTCTTCTTCCATCAATAGTTCTTCAAAGAGCTTTTCGCCGGGGCGCAGGCCGGTATATTCGATCTTGATATCCACATCCGGTTCGAATCCGGAAAGGCGGATCAGATTGCGCGCCATGGTATCGATCTTGACCGGCTTGCCCATATCCAAAACAAAGATCTCACCGCCCTTGGCATAGTAGCCCGCCTGCAGAACCAGACTGACCGCCTCGGGAATGGTCATAAAGTAGCGGATAATATCGGGGTGGGTAACGGTGACCGGCCCGCCCTTTTCGATCTGCTTTTTAAAGAGCGGAATAACGCTGCCGTTACTTCCGAGTACATTACCGAACCGCACCGCGACAAATTCGGTCTCGGTCTTGCGGTTCATCATCTGCACCACCATCTCGCAAAGCCGCTTGGAAGCCCCCATAATGTTGGTGGGATTGACCGCCTTATCGGTGGAGATCAAGACAAAGCGTTTAACACCGTATTTAGCGGCGGCCTTTGCCATTTTGAAGGTGCCGAAGACATTGTTTTTAATTGCTTCGTTGGGGCTGTCCTCCATCAGCGGAACGTGCTTATGGGCAGCCGCGTGGAAGACCAATTCGGGTTTGTGGGTGGCCAAAATGTCCTCCACCCGCGCGGTATTGCGCACCGAACCGATCAATGCTTCCAGATGCAGATCGGGGTATTTGCGGAGCAATTCCAACTGAATATCGTAAGCGTTATTTTCGTAAATATCAAAGACGATCAGTTTGGCGGGTTTGGCGCGGGCGATCTGGCGGCAAAGTTCGCTGCCGATGGAGCCGCCGCCGCCGGTGACCATAACCACCTTATCGGAAACATAACTTAAAATTTCTTTGAGATTGACGTTGATGGGGTCTCTGCCCAGCAGATCCTGCACATCCACGTCCCGTAGTTGGCTAACGCTGACCTCTTCATTGATCAGCTGATAAACACCGGGCAGCGCTTGAACGGCGCAGCCGGTTTTGGTGCAGATATCCAGAATCTCTTTGCGGGTGGCGGGAGAACCGGACGGAATGGCATAAATGATCTTTTCGATCTTATATTTTTCCACTGCCGCGGGGATCTCCTCCCTGCCCCCGATAATGGGGATGCCGCAGAGGCGTTTATTGAGTTTGACCGGATTATCGTCGATGGCGCAAACGATACGCCCGTTTAAATAGGAGCTGGCGGCAAATTCCTTTGCCAAAACGCGCCCTGCTTCGCCGGCACCCACCAACATAATGTTTTGACTCTTGTTCATCGTACCGAAGTGGGAAAACTGCTTGGTGATCAGCCGCCCTAAGCGATAGGAAAAGCGGATACCGATGGTGCAGAAAAAGCTGAATACAAACCCAATGACATAGTAAGAGCGGGGCATATGCAGCCGGACAATGTTAATATAAATCAGCCCCAAGACCGCCAAAACACCGTAGGCCCCCAAGATGCGGAAAAACTCGTCGGTGCTGACAAACAGCCAAATGCTGTTATATAACCGGAAAAAGGCAAAGACCACCACCGCGACAGCGCACCAGATGAGGATGGAGGAAAGATAGCCTTCGATAAATTGCTTTTCAATGGAATTGAAGCGGAAATCAAACCGCATCCAAAGCCCCATAAAAAAGGAGGCGGCGATGGAAAATATATCTAATAAAGCGACCAAAATTGCTTTCTGCAGATTGGGGGCAGAAAACCAAGACGATATTTTCTTTGTCATTTATTTGACCTTCCTTACGAAATTAGAAACCGACAAGGTTTACTTTATTTAAACATAATATAACATAGGAACTTAAAATTGTAAACAAAAAACTCAAAATTCGTTCTTCAGGCTGCGGTGGAAGAGCTGGTGCAGCATTTCGTCGGGATTAACGTTTTCATACAAAATGCGGTAGACTGCCTCGCAGATCGGCAGTTCCACCTGATATTTTACCGAAAGCTCCTTCAGCGCCTTGGCGGTATAGTAGCCTTCTGCCAATTTACCGTATTGCTCGCCGCGGATGAAGGCTCTTCCAAAGGCTAAATTCTGGCTGTGGGGGGAAAATAAAGTGGCTTCGTAGTCCCCCAGATGGCAAAGACCGTAGGCGGTGTTTTCTTGCCCGCCCATGGCTTGGATCAGCCGCGCAATTTCCCGCGTTCCCCGCGCCATTAAAGCACCTTTTAAAGAGCAAAGACCGGCGCCCTCCAGCATCCCTGCCGCGATGCCGATGACGTTTTTGGCGGCGCCGCCGATCTCGTTGCCGATCAGATCGGTGCCGTAGTAAAAACGAATCAGATCGCCTGAAAAGGCTTGGACCAACTGCTCTTTCACCTGCTCGTCTTCGCTGTCGATGACCATACAGTTGGGGACGCCGCGATAAAACTCCTGCACGTGCCCCGGCCCCAGCCAGACCGCAATTTTATTGGCGGGTGCCAGTGCCGTAGCGCAGATCTGAGAAAGCCGCCGACCGGACCCGATCTCAATGCCCTTCATGCAAAGGACCAAGGTCTTGCCGCACAATCCCAAGGATTGAAGCTGCTCCGCTAAACCTGCCAGCTGCTGCGCACCGATGGAGACGACAACGATCTCGGCGTTCAGGCAGCCGCGCAGGTCGGTGGTGAGCTGCAGCGACTCGGAAAGAGTCAACTGCTCGTTTTTGCGTTCCTGCATCAACGCCTGCATCCGCGGGGAGTTTTCCCGCCCGTAGAGGGTAACGGTATGCCCGATTTTGTCTAAGTACCAAGCGATGAAGGTGCCCCATCGCCCGCAACCGATGACAAAGATCTCTTTTTGATTGGGGTGAATTGCCATAAATGTTCTCCTAAGGTGCATTTTTAATAATTATATAAGAAATTGTTGAAAAAGTCAAATGTGGGGGTTGGTGCGGGGGCGGATTCGTTTGCGCGAAGCGCAACATCGTTGGGCATTGCCTACATCGTTTGCGCAGGGCGCAACACTGTTTGCCGATAGGCAACTTCGTTTTGTGTAAAAAACGGTGTTCGCGCGGTGCACGAAACGATGTTGACCGCAAGCGGTCAAACGAGGTTGTGTCTTGCGACACAAACACAAAAAAGGAGTACCCGAAAGGGTACTCGGCTAAAAGCAGGTGCAGATGGTGAGAGGTGACCGGTAACAGTGCGCTCTGAGGCTTTTGTCGGCCGCTGCGGGGTTTTATGTTTGCGCGAAGCGCAACATCGTTGGGCATTGCCTACATCGTTTGCGCAGGGCGCAACACTGTTTGCCGATAGGCAACTTCGTTTTGTGTAAAAAACGGTGTTCGCGCGGTGCACGAAACGATGTTGACCGCAAGCGGTGAAACGAGGTTGTGTCTTGCGACACAAACACAAAAAAGGAGTACCCGAAAGGGTACTCCTTTTTTGGTGCCGGTGACCGGGATCGAACCGGTACGGGTATCGCTACCCACGGGATTTTAAGTCCCGGGCGTCTGCCAGTTCCGCCACACCGGCATGTTCATTTTCTTTTTGCAAGGTTTCAGAACAAAAGCAATTTTAACACATTGGTTGTGGTTTGTCAATTGATTTGACGCAGATTTATCAGTTCAATTTTGGTGCAACGCTTGGTTTTTTCGTCGATTTCTGCCAAAAAGCCGTTGACTATATAGGGGGCATCCGCATCGGTGATCTTCATGCGGTGCTCGGGATCAATAAAATTGTGGACGCAGGGCTCGATCCCCTTGCCCAAAATACTCTCCTGCGCGCCGCACATTCCCAGATCAGTCAAATAGCCGGTCCCCCGGGGGAGGATTTGGGCATCGTTGGTCTGGACGTGGGTGTGGCTGCCGAAAACCAACGATACTTTTCCGTCAAAATACCGCGCCAACGCTTGCTTTTCAGCGGTGGCTTCGGCGTGGAAGTCCACAATGGTAATGTCCCGCGGGGTCTGGTTCTTGAGCAACGCTTCCAAGGCAAGGAAGGGGTTTTCGCATTTGCTCATATAGAGATTGCCCTGCAGGGAGATGACCTGCAGATCATAGCGTGTCCCCTCGATGCGGCAACAACCCCGACCAAAGGGATCGCCGCACCAATTGGCGGGGCGGAGCAGGAAGGGGAATTCTTCGTGGATCTCTTCGGCATCCTTGCGCTGGAAGGAATGGTTGCCGCCGGTAAGAACATCGGCGCCCAGCGCAAACAATGCCTCGGCGCTGCGGCGGTCGATGCCGTTGCCGAGAGCGCTGTTCTCCCCGTTGATCAGAATATGATCGGGGCGATATTCTCTTTTCAGGCGGGGCAGCACCTTTTCCAAGGCAGTAATGCCTGCGGAGGAGACAACATCTCCCAAGCATAATAATCTCATATGGATTCCTTTCTAAATGGCGGGATAAAACTCTCCTTGGCTGTTTCTCCCTCCTGAATATAGGCATAGTTAAAATTCAACCTGCGGGCATAGTCCACCACCGTTTGGTAGGCGGTTTTTTCCAGCGGTTGCCGCAGTTCTTCGGGCAGATCTTCTCCCATCGGGGTGTATTGATTCATAATGCTGACAATGATTTTGTCGCCGAACCGCTCCTTGAGATAGTTTAAGTTCATCATCGCTTCGTGCTCGATGGAGGGGAGCACCAAAAGGCGAACAATGACCCCCTTTTGCAGTATTCCGCTTGCATCAAATTGAGGCGCACCGACAGTTTGGACCATCCGCTCCAGCGCGGCTCTTGCCGCCTGCGGATAATCGGCGGCGTGGCTGAAGCGGGCGGCGGGGTCGGCGTCTGCATATTTCAGGTCGGTCAGATAAATATCCACCGTATCGGCCAGCGCATCGATGGCTTCGGGGCGTTCATACCCGCTCGTATTATAAACGATGGGCAGGTTCCCTTGATAAAGCCCGACCGCCTCTTTGATTTGCAACCAATGGTGGGTGGGCGTAACTAGATTGATATTATGAGCGCCTTGCCGCTCCAGATCGTCAAAGATCTCCGCCAATGCGGAGGGAGAAACCGCCTTGCCGCAATCGGCGCGGCTGATGGCTTGGTTTTGGCAATAGACACAGCCCAAATTGCAACCGCTGAAAAAGACGGTGCCCGACCCTCGGGAGCCCGAAAGGCAGGGCTCTTCCCAAAAATGCAGGGCGGCGCGGGCAATCTTCATCTCCGTTCCTGCGCGGCAGATGCCGCGGGCTTGGGTGCGGTCGATGCCGCATTTGCGCGGGCAAAGTTGGCAATGAGAAAGATCAAACATCGGCATTTCTCCGCTTCAAAAGCGCGACGGTTTCGCAATGGTGCGTTCTCGGAAATAAATCGACAGGCGTAGCAGAGACCGTTTCAAATCCTTGCTCTTCCAAAATTTTGAGGTCTCGCGCCAAAGTGGCGGGGTTACAGGAGACATAGACCAAGGTAGACGGTGCCATTTGGGTAATGGCATCCAGCGTTGCTCGGTCGCAGCCCTTGCGGGGCGGGTCGACGATGATGACATCGAATTGTTTGCCCTCTTGGGCAAAT
>JAZSBU010000035.1:0-4110 GCA_045602565.1 Eubacteriales bacterium
ATTTACAGCGTTCTGCGATTTATCAAACAGACAAGAGCCGGGCATTTGTTGCGTGGCTTGGTGTTTCTGCTGGTGTTGATCTTGCTGGCGCGTGTTTTAAAACTCAGCGCAGTGGGCTATTTGATGAACAATGTTCTTCAATTGAGTTTTATCACCATCATTATCGTATTTCAACCGGAACTTCGTTCGTTGCTTGAAAAATTGGGGAGAATCAAATTTTCCAATGTATTGCCGTTCTCCAAATCCGGCAATACCGAGCATGATCGTATCGAACGCGGGATCGAGCATGTCTGCGAGTGTTGCGAAGACCTTTCCAACCGCCGCATTGGTGCATTGATGGTTTTTGAAAACACAACGAAATTGGGCGATATTGCCGCAACAGGAACCTATCTGAACTGTAATCTTTCGGCGCAGATGTTGGTTACGATCTTTTACCCCAAAACCCCGCTGCATGACGGAGCAGTTATGATCGAAGATTTTCGGATTGTTTCTGCCGGTTGCTTATTACCCTTGAGCCAACGCTTGGAGATCAGCAAAGCATTGGGAACGCGCCATCGGGCAGCAGTTGGACTGAGCGAGATTTCTGACGCTGTTATCGTTGTAGTTTCCGAAGAAACAGGAAAGATCTCGTATGCTCAAAACGGTGAAATTCACCTGGGCATTTCTGTCGATGATCTGAGAAATGTATTGACGAATAATTTCCTCTCCGAAAAGAAAAAAAACTCTAAAACGGAGGTGGAAGAAAAATGATGATAAAATTCAAGGAGTTTTTAAAAGAATTTAACCTCATCAATTTATTTAGAAATAATTGGCAGATTAAATTGCTGTCTGTTCTTTTGGCATTTGTTCTGTGGTTTTTTATTTGCGAATATGTGGACCCGGATACAACGACTTGGGCATCGGATATTAACATTAGCGTGAACTACGAAGGCTCTGTTCCGCAAAAAGAGAATTTGGGAATCATGACGGTAGTGGACCAAAAAGTGGATGTTCGTGTCAGCGGGTCGCGGGATACTATTGCATTGATGAATCGCCAGAAAATAACAGCCACATTAGATCTCAGCAACGTTACGCAAAGCGGGGAATATGATCTCCCGGTCTTAGTTGATCTTGGAAATCAAAATCTAACTAAGGTTGAGCAGTCGATCGATACGGTAAGAGTTCGGTTTGATACCAATAAGGTTTCAAATGTTAAGGTTAATGTCAAGGTTGAGGGCAAAGTGCCGGACGGTTTGATTCGAGAAGATCCCATTATGTTGAACAATTATATTGTTGTGACAGGGCCTGCTTCAATTGTAGATACTATTGTTTCGGCCGAAGTTGAGATCAAGCAAGATAGTTTTGTTCAGACCGGGAACTTTAAATGTGACTATGTTTTTGTTGATAAAGACGGCGCTGTCGTCGAAAAGACCTTTTTGCTTATTGACGATAATATGAAAACACTGGATATTACAGTGCCGGTGGTAAAGGAAAAGGTCGTTCCGTTAAGTGTCGAAATTATCAATAGCAGCGGTGGATCGGATAGTTTGTTCTGTACGGCAGTTGTGTTGCCTAAAGAGATTAAGATTTCGGGCAGCGCTGAGACATTAGATTCGTATAATGCGATATCTTTAGGGACCATTGATGTCGCGGAAAAGCATGAGAACTTTGAGACATCGATGGCGATTGTCTTGCCTAATGGTGTCAAAAATGTGGATGGCATCGAGGATGCTAAAGTTTCCATCCAATTTAACGATGTTCAGACCCGCTCTTTCGAGGTTGAAAATATCGAATTGCATAATGTTCCCAATGGAATAAAAGCTAATGTATCTGAAAAGAAACTGACCATCAAAGTTCGAGGCATTGCTGAGGATATTATTAAATTAAATGCCAAGAACATAACGCTTGTGGTCGATTATGCGCAAGCAGATGCTGCAAAGGGAACAAAGCGTATGAATGCAGTGGTTGTATTTCCAAAAGAGCTCAAAGTTGGTGCGGTTGGAAAGTATCAACTGACTGTGGTGTCTTAAAAATGGTTCCGACCTTTGCAATTTATGTAAAGGTCGGATTCCTTTGTTGAGTCTTAATTTTGAATGAGGAATAAAGAATGAATTACATTAAAGCTACAAACGAAGAATTACTGGCGGAACTCGAAGGGTTACGCAAGCAATATGCGCGCTATATGGCGGATATTATCCGTTTGGATATGACGCGCGGAAAGCCCAGCGCAGAGCAACTTGAGCTGAGCGAGAGAATGCTTGGCATTATTTCGTCCAACGAAGATTGCTTCGATGCGACAGGGCTGGATTGCAGAAACTATGGATTACTCGATGGTATTCCCGAAGCGAAAGCGTTATTTGCATCGATGATCGGAGTGAATCCGGATCAGGTTATTTTAGGCGGAAACTCAAGTCTTAATTTGATGTTTGATACATTTTGCAGAGCTTTTTGCTTTGGTAATCTTGATAGTGAGCGGCCTTGGAGCCAAGAACCAAAAGTTAAATTTATATGCCCTGCGCCCGGTTATGATCGTCACTTTGCGATTTGCCAGCAGTTTAACATTCAAATGATCCCGGTTGCCATGAAAAAAGATGGTCCCGATATGGATGCTATTGAGGCTCTGGTGGCAGAAGATGCGGCGATCAAAGGAATTTGGTGTGTGCCGAAATATTCCAACCCCACCGGCGTAGTATTTTCTGATGATGTTGTTCGTCGTTTTGCCAACTTGAAGCCGAAGGCGGCTGATTTTAGAATTTTCTGGGACAATGCTTATGTTATCCACGATCTATACGATGAAAGCCCTGAACTTTTGAACATTTTAGATGAATGTGAAAAAGCAGGCAGACCCAATATGGTGTATATTTTTAGTTCGACGTCTAAAATCACTTATCCGGGAAGCGGTGTTGCAATGATTGCATCCAGCAAGGCAAATATCGAGTATATGAAAAAGCAGATCGGCGTCCAAACGATCGGACCGGATAAATTAAATCAGCTGCGGCATGTGCGGATGTTCCCGAATAAGGCTGCACTTTTGGCGCAAATGCGCAAGCACGCGGATGTGTTGCGTCCCAAATTTGACGCGGTTTTGGAAATTTTGGATCGCGATCTGGCAGGAACGGGCATTGCTGAATGGAGCAAGCCTCTTGGCGGTTATTTTATTAGCTTTGATTCTATGCCCGGGTGTGCCAATCGTATTTATCATCTCTGCGATGATGCCGGCGTTTCACTTACAAAAGCCGGTGCCACATTCCCGTATGGCAATGATCCCGAGGATTCCAATATTCGCTTGGCCCCCTCTTATCCGCCCATCGAAGAGTTGGCTGTTGCAATGGAACGTTTTACTGTTTGTGTGCGGATTGCAAGTATTGAAAAGATTTTAGCAGATCGCGGGGCTTCTGTCTGCTGATTAAAGGAGAATGATGATGGACATCGGAATGTCGTTGGCTTGCTTTTATCCTTTGGAACCCGAAAAGGCAGCGCTGCAGGCTGCGGATTTAAACGTTCGGGTCTGCGAGGTTTTTTTAAATACAATAAGCGAGCTGGAGGAAGCGTATCTTTATTCTTTGCGTGAGATATGCGACCAACATAACATTCGAGTTCATTCCATTCATCCGTTTACAAGTTTTTTAGAAAACTATATGTTTTTTGCTCCATATTCGCGTAGGATCGCGGATTCCGAGCAGTTATATGAGCGATATGCTGATGCCGCAAAGATCCTTGGTGCAACGGTCGTTAATATTCACGGCGACCGCGGTGTTGGATTAAACGATATTGATCACTATGTAAAATGCGTTGAACCTTTAATGCGTTTACAACAAAAAACAGGTGTGATTTTTGCACTTGAAAATGTTTTTTATAATAGTGTCAATAATCCCGAGTTTATTGCAAAATTGAGGCAAAAGATTTCCGAGGCAAGGTTTACCTTGGACATCAAGCAAGCATTTAAGGGTGGGGAAGACGCCTATGCCGTTGCGGAAGCGATGGGAGATGCAATCGTCAATTTCCATGTCAACGATCGCGATGATGACCATATTTGTTTGTTGCCCGGCGAAGGGACTGTGGATTATGAACGTTTGCAAACGATCTTAAGCGCCAACCATTATAATGGGCCGGCATTAATTGAGGTGTATC
>JAZSBU010000036.1:0-7836 GCA_045602565.1 Eubacteriales bacterium
CGCCCAGAGGATGATCAAATTCGCTATCTTCCAATTTAGTGAAGAAGATACCTGCTCTCTTAATCATTCTGGCAAGTTCACGAGTGGTAATGGAAATATCAACATCGGGAACACCTGCGGTGCTTTGATCTTCACGTCCAACCTCAAATTTCTTCGCGGTACAGGGCATAACAGAAACGCTGACAATGTCCTTAGGATCGATATTATTCTTTTCAGCATAGTAGGTCTTAATGACAGCACCAAACATCTGCTGAGGAGATTTGCAGGAAGAAAGATGGGGCAACATTTCAGGAAAATAATGCTCGCAATACTTAATCCAACCGGGAGAGCAGGAAGTGATCATCGGCAGAACGCCGCCGTTTTGAACACGCTCAAGTAACTCATTGGATTCTTCCATAATAGTAAGGTCGGCGGTAACATCGGTATCAAATACCTTGTCAAAGCCCAACTTCTTAAGGGCAGTTACCATCTTCCCTTCCACATTTGTGCCGATAGGCATATCAAATGCTTCGCCCAAGGTTACACGGATGGAAGGAGCAACCTGAACAACAACATGCTTGGTAGGATCAGCCAAAGCTTCCCAAACCTTATCAGTATCATCCTTTTCTGCCAACGCACCGGTGGGGCAAGCCACAATACACTGACCGCAGGATACGCAAGAAGTCAGGCCTAAGCCATCATCGAAAGCAGAGCCGATGTGGGTTGCAAAACCACGCTCATTTGCACCAATAACAGAGACACCCTGCCACTTATCGCAGACAGCAACACAACGACGGCAAAGGATACATTTATTATTGTCGCGAACCATATGGACAGCGGAATCATCAACAGCGAATGTATTAACATCACCATTGAATGCATCTTCCTTATCAACGCCATATTCGTTGCAAAGACGCTGCAATTCGCAAGAACCGGAACGAACGCAGGAAAGACATTTTTTGTCGTGATCAGAAAGGATCAGCTCCAAAGTTTGCTTTCTTGCCTTTTGAACCATCGGGCTATGGGTATAAACGTCCATACCTTCTGCAACGGGAAATACGCAAGCGGCAACCAAACGACCCATACCGTTTACTCTGTTCTCAACAACGCAGATACGGCAAGCACCGATTGCATTGATCTCTTTCAAAAAGCACAGAGTAGGAATATCAATATTATTCATTCTGGCAGCTTCCAAAATCGTTGTACCGGCAGGTACGCTGACGGAAACGCCATTGATCTTTAAGTTAATCATTTACTTTCAACCTCCCTTTACTTCTTGATGATAGCGTTAAACTTACACTTGCTGATGCAGACGCCACACTTAATGCACTTGTCCTGATCGATGGTATGCAGATTCTTCACAGTACCTTCAATTGCATTAACAGGGCAGTTACGTGCACACAGGGTACAACCCTTACATGCATCAGTGATCTCATAACGCATCAGATCCTTACATACACCGGCGGGGCAACGCTTCTCAATGACATGTGCCTCATATTCATCACGGAAATAACGCAAGGTAGAAAGAACCGGGTTCGGAGCAGTTTGACCCAAACCGCAAAGAGCATTGGCCTTAATGTAGTAACAAAGCTGTTCCAGATCATCAATATCCTTCAACGTTGCTTTGCCGGAAGTGATCTTTTCAAGATACTCAAGCATTCTCTTAGTCCCGATACGGCAAGGAGTACATTTACCGCAGGATTCATCAACAGTAAACTCCAAGAAAAACTTGGCGATATCAACCATACAGTTGTCTTCATCCATAACAATCAGACCACCGGAACCCATCATAGAACCGATTGCAATCAAGTTATCATAGTCGATCGGAGTATCGATCAAGGATGCGGGGATACAACCGCCGGAAGGACCGCCGGTCTGAGCAGCCTTGAATTTCTTACCATTGGGAATGCCGCCGCCAATATCCTCGATAACTTCACGCAGAGTGGTACCCATCGGGATCTCAACCAAACCGGTATTGGTGATCTTGCCGCCCAAAGCGAAAACTTTGGTACGTTTGGATTTTTCGGTACCCATAGAAGCAAACCAATCCGCACCGTTCAGAATGATCTGCGCAATGTTGGCATAAGTCTCAACGTTGCAGTTCATTGTGGGGATCTGGAAAATACCCTTTTCAGAGGGGAACGGCGGACGAGGACGGGGCTCACCGCGGTTACCTTCGATAGAAGTCATCAAAGCAGTCTCTTCGCCGCAAACGAATGCGCCGGCGCCCAGACGGATTTCCATATCAAAATTAAAGTCCGTACCAAAAATATTGTTACCGAGCAAACCGTATTCACGAGCTTGGTTGATCGCAATCTGCAAACGGTTCACCGCGATAGGATACTCCGCACGGATATAAACGAAACCTTTGCAGGCCCCTACTGCATATGCAGCGATTGCCATCGCTTCGATAACCGCATGGGGATCTCCTTCCAGGATGGAACGATCCATAAATGCACCCGGGTCACCTTCGTCGGCATTACAACAGACATATTTGACATCCGCTCTAGTGCGAGAAGCCAAATCCCACTTCAAACCGGTGGGGAAACCGCCGCCGCCGCGACCACGTAAGCCGGAATCTTTGATGGTTTGAATAACATCAGCGGGGGTCATTTCGGTAAGAACCTTACCCAACGCTTGATAGCCATCATAGGCAATATATTCATCGATCATCTCAGGGTTGATAACACCGCAGTTCCGCAGTGCAACACGATGCTGCTTCTTATAGAACTTGGTATCGTTCAAAGATGCGTGAACGCCCTTTTCTTCCATTTCGGCAACTTCGCTGTAAAGATATTTCTTCACAATACGGCCCTTGACGATATGTTCAGAAACGATTTCGGGAATGGCTTCTGCATCAACGCGGCTATAGAAAGAGCCTTCAGGATAGACGATCATAATGGGACCCAAAGCGCAAAGACCAAAGCAACCCGTCATGACAACTTTGACCTCATCCTGCAGAGTATGCTTTTCCAGCTCTGCATTCAGGGTGTCCATAACGCTCAAAGCGCCGGAAGATGTACATCCGGTACCGCCGCAGATCAAAATATGGTTTCTAATCATTTTTAAAATCCCCCTTAATCTTCGTATGCAGCGATGGTAAATTCCTGAACAATCTTATTGTTGACGATATGTTCGGTTACCACTTTAGCCACCTTGTCTTCATCCATCTTAACATAAGTGGTCTTCACACCGTCGGGAGTAGTGATCTCAACAACAGGCTCATAGCGGCAGATGCCGATGCAGCCGGTCTGAGTGCATACCACATTGCTCAGACGACGATCTTCAATCTCTTTCAAAAAGGCATTCAGCACGGGACGAGCACCGGCAGCAATGCCGCAAGTTGCCATACCGACAACGATACGAATGGTTTCTTCGCCGTCGTTGGAACGCAACATAACATTGTTTTGCATTCTTTCTTTAATTGCTTGCAATTCAGCTAAAGATTTCATTTATATTTTTCCTCCTTGAATGTCTTCCAAATTCTCATTGATATATTCTTCAATCCAATTCAAAACCATTGGCTCCGAAAGAGGAACATCCCCTAATTGAGCGTGCAGTTCATCTGTATCGAAGATAAATTCGCCACGATCCGTCTTATGGGTATAAATAAAACGAATACGGTCATTTGCTTGAATTAAGCTGACCATGGTGCTGCTCATATCACCGATCGGCATACGATCTAAATGATCCATCGGAAATGATGCGCAAACCGTTGTCCCTTCCCCCACTTTGGATGAAATGGAAAAAGTTCCGTCTGCACTTTCGGCACTTTGCTTAAAAAGCGGGATCCCCAAGCCAACCTTCCGTGTTGTCCTGGTGGTGACAAATGGATCGGTCACGCCCCGAAGGAACTCCTCATCCATTCCGCAGCCATTATCTTGAATCATTACCTCAATTCGATTTTCTGATTGAATTTCAAAAATCGAAATCTCAATTTTTTTCGCCTTGGCTTTGATTGAGTTATTCGTTATATCAAGAATATTGAGCGATATTTCCTTCATGGATCATTAGTCCATATATTTTTTCAAAATTTCAGGAATATCACCAACAACCAAACGGCCGTATACTTCTTCGTTGATGGTTAATACCGGAGCTAAACCGCACGCACCGATGCAGCGGGTAGCCTCAAGGGAGAACTTACCGTCGGCGGTACACTCTCCAACATCAATACCGATGATCTCCTTGATCTTGTTCAGAATATCACCGGAGCCTTTAACATAGCAAGCAGTACCCAAACAAACGCCGATCTTATATTTTCCTTTGGGTGCCAAAGAAAATTGGGCATAAAAGGTTACGACGCCATAAATATGCTCCAAAGGAATATCCAATCCTTCAGAGATGATTTTTTGAACTTCGATGGGCAGATACCCATAGATTTCCTGGGCCTCTTGCAAAACGGGCATCAAAGGACCGTCTTGATCCTTATGCTTTGCGATAACCGCTTGCAACATCTGCTCCTGCTCTTTTGTTCCATTGAACGGAACGGGACACTTGTTGCTCATTTTTTATCCTCCTTATGTTTATGACTGCGTTGCAGTAATTTACTATTTAACAAACATATGAATTATATCATAATTAAAATCAAATTTCTACACTTTTTTTAAAATAACCGCAGATTATTTAAGATTTTAAGTATTCAACCAAAGATACCGCTGTTTTTTCGTTCAGTTTTAGTACATTTTCACCCGAATGTTCACCTATATCCTGTAGATAGTGTGCATCCGAATCGAAAATGTATCTATACGGGCGGGAACCGAGACCGGGGGTTCCTTCCACAAAACCTTCCTGTACTCTTCTGGATAGTTCAAATGTTTTGAACCCCATATACTCACCTACCATGCCGAAGTTTCCGACCAAACTTTTGGTCGCTTTATCAATATGAGCAGGAACGGCAACACCATTGTATTTAGTAAGGAGCTCGGGTAACCCATCCAAAGAAATGGAGGTTGCGTTGATTAGATAGCGCGGATCTTCACCTAAAATCCGGTCATTCACATCCAATAACAACTGTTCGCCAAAGATTTCTTTTCTGTTTGCGATCGTCGGCAAGGCAGGACGAACCATCTCGTTTTCAAAACGCAAAACATCCTCAAGGCTCTTAAACAAGCAGAGCACATGGATCTCTTCCGCTGTTTCCAATTCCATTGCAGGGACAACGACAACTCCTACCTGCTCCCCCACCTTAATGGTTGAGGCAACATTGCCCGCAGTGTTATGATCCGCGACCGCAATCATATCCAACCCGCAAATCAAAGCCATATTCACAATATTATTCGGCGTCATATCCGCATCACCGCACGGCGATAATGCAGAATGAATATGAAAATCGTATTTGATCTTCATTGCTTCAACGCATTGTAGATCGCAACAGCGGTTTCATAGCTGGTTTTCTTGGATGAAAGCAAAATAACGTCATTTTCCTGCGCTTTTAAAAGCGCCTTTTCATCCGGCCGAACATCCTCGCTAAAAATAACACAAGGAAGTTCCGCCATAACAGCGACAGCAATAACATTCGGATTGGACATCACAGTCACCAAGGCATCTGTATCCTCGGCTCTGCCAATGACCCACGAAAGCAAATCGCAACAATATGCCCCTTCTACCGATGAGGCTGTTAAATTCTCACCATTGAAATAAGTAAACCCGCAAGCTGCAGCAAGTTCATGAACATTCATTATTCTTTATCTTCTTTCATCCGATTTTTTAAAAGAATCAAACAGTCTGATTTTTCAGCAACACCATTGATTACATCAACTGCAAACGTATGGCAGGACGGCGCACCGCAAGCGGCGCAATCGATCCCGGGAAGTTGCTTTTCAAGCTTTTGAATTTCTTGCATTTTCTGAAAAGCACGGCCAAGATCGGTATCTAATTGCAGAACCGGATCATATTCAATGGGCTTGTTGCAAAAATAAGACTCCAACGGCAAAGAAAAATCTTTCACCTTATTATTGGAAACCGGCAAATATTTCCGAACTTGCCGAATCCTTGTCAGCGCAATATATGGATTTTCAATATTCAAGCAACCGCCGACGCAACCGGAATTACATGCACCCAATTCTATAAAATCAAGATCCATCAGTTTATCATCTTCAATTTCTTCGAGAATTTTAATCACATTCTCCATTCCGTCTGCCGCAAGATAGCGATTACGCAATAATGAGGTTGCTTCCCCTCCGGTATATGCCCAGGAAATACCGGTCAAGCCACATTCCGAAAGAGGCTTAGGTTGCTCAATCTTATTCATAGCGTTAAGCAACGGCTTATATACATCCGAAATCGCCAAAACACCGTCAATTTCAGAGATATTCGTGCCCAAAGGTTGGCGAACCGCTGTCACCTTCGCAGGGCACGGAGACACAAAGAACAGACCGATCTTTTCCGAAGGCAGCCCGGTCTTTTCAATTGCTTCTCTTCGCGCTATTCCGGCCGCAATCTCAATCGGAGCGCGAACCATCAAAAGATGAGGAATCAACTTTGGAAAACGCACGCGAATCAGCCGAACAATGGCCGGACAAGCAGAGGAAATCAATGGCTTAGGGCAATCCGGTTCAGTTAAACGTTTACGGGTGCACTCCGAAACCAATTCCGCAGCACGCGCCACTTCAAAAACGTCATCAAAACCAATGTCCAACAGTCCGTTTAAAACAAAATCGACATTTTCAAGATTATTGAACTGCCCAAATAATGCCGGCGCAGGTAAAGCGACTTTATATTCAAACTGATTTAACTGATCCAATCGATCAAAAACCGCTTTTTTTGCATGATGAGGGCAAACACGAATACATTCACCGCAATCAATGCACCGTTCTTTAATGATCGTTGCTTTACCGTCTTTGACGCGTATTGCTTCTGTAGGGCATCGCTTAACACAAGTAATACACCCCTTACAACGATCCGCATCTAATGTAACTGAATGGAAATAATCCATTTTATCACCCCAAATTAAGTATTGATAAGAATATTCAACGTCGTTCCTACACCGGGAATCGATTCGATCTTCAAATCATCGGAATACTTTTTAATATTCGGCAAGCCCATACCGGCACCGAATCCAAGATTACGAACCTCTTCCGGAGCAGTTGAGTAGCCCTCCTGCATAGCAAGGTTAATATCCTTAATGCCGGGCCCGCGGTCCGCCAAAATCACACGCACAGAGTCCTGCGAAATCTCCACAGTGGCTTCCCCTCCTTCTGCGTGAATCACCATGTTGATTTCTCCTTCATACATGGCAATGGAGACTCTGCGAATGACATCGGGAGAGAATCCAAGCTGTTTCAACATTTTTTTGGTCGCCGAAGATGCCTCGCCTGCACTGCCGAAGTCATCCCCGTCAACATGATATGTTAAGATAATCGGTTCCATTATACTTTATCAATTCCTTCACTAAATAATCCGTTTGCATAAAGCAGACCACAAGCGGTATACAAGCGATAATTGGTCGCCATGATCATAATTCCATTCTCTTCCGCCAAAGAAATCACCGATTCATCCGGACGCTTTCCCCGAACAAAAACGACGTACTTGATGTCCATCATTTGTGCAGTCCGTACTGTTTGGGGGTTGACAAGACCGGTAAGCAAAATACTTTGATCCTTAACAAACGCTAAAACGTCGCTCATCATATCGGATCCGCAAGCATTCTTGGCCTCTCCTTCCAGCCCCTCTTCGCAGCAGAGAACCTCCGCATCCAGCAATTCTTTTACCTTCGATAGTTTCATTTTCCCTAACTCCTTAAATGTAAAAATTCAATTTTTCTATTATAAAAATTATATCATATAAAATATAAAATGACAACTAATAAAATATTTTATTAAATTTTTAAAAAATAAACATTTTGTGATATAATTAAAG
>JAZSBU010000037.1:0-13000 GCA_045602565.1 Eubacteriales bacterium
ATTGCAGTAATTAGCGGCAAAACAACTGCATCTACCGAGGGAGAATGGATTGAATCTCTCAAAGGCATCGATGGTACTAACGGAGCCAATGGTAAGGATGGTATTGATGGCGCAGATGGTAAATCTGCTTATGAAATTGCCGTTGATAACGGTTTCGTCGGTGATAAAGACGCATGGCTTGATTCGCTCAAGGGCGCAGACGGCAAAGATGGTGCCGATGGCACAAATGGTAAGGATGGTCAAGACGGAAAAGATGGTATCAACGGTATCGACGGTCTTTCCGCATATGAAATAGCACTTAAAAGTGGGCTTACCACCGCCGCAACGGAAGCAGAATGGATCGAGAGTTTAAAAGGAAAAGATGGTATTAATGGTACTAACGGTGTGAACGGAACCGATGGCGTAAACGGTAAATCCGCATACGAACTTGCTCTCGCAAATGGTTTAACAACAGCTTCAACGGAAATCGAATGGTTGAACTCTTTAAAGGGTGCCGACGGCAAAGATGGTATTGACGGACAAGATGGTAAGGACGGCACCGATGGTCTTTCCGCTTATGAGATAGCGGTTAAGAATGGCTATGAATATGACGAGCTCACTTGGCTTGCTTCTCTAAAGGGTGAAGCGGGTAAGTATGGCGAAGACGGAAAATCAGCCTATGAACTTGCTCTTGAAATCGACCCCAATGTAGGTACTCTTGCTGAATGGCTCACGTCTTTAAGAGGTGCTGACGGCAAAGACGGTAAGGATGGCACTAACGGTAAGGACGGTAAAGACGGCGAGAATGGTGTCAATGGTCTCTCTGCCTATGAAATAGCAGTGATAAGCGGAAAAACCACAGCCGCCACAGAAGCCGAATGGATCGACACCCTGAAAGGCACCGATGGTAAAGACGGAGCCAATGGTAAAGATGGTACCAATGGTAAGGATGGCGCAGATGGTAAATCAGCTTATCAAATTGCTGTTGATCACGGTTTTATAGGCGATATTGACGCTTGGCTCGATTTCCTTAAAGGAACAGACGGTACCAATGGTAAAGACGGAAAAGATGGTAAAGATGGAACCGACGGACTCTCCGCTTACGAAATCGCTTTAAAGAGCGGGCTCACAACCGCTACCACAGAAGCAGAATGGATCGAAAGCCTAAAGGGAAAAGACGGAATTAATGGCACGAATGGTAAAGATGGTGCTAATGGTCAAAACGGCAAAGATGGAACTGACGGAAAGTCTGCTTACGAACTTGCTCTTGCTAACGGTTTAACAACCGCTTCCAGCGAAACCGAGTGGCTTAATTCCTTAAAGGGTAAAGACGGTGTGAACGGAAAATCCGCCTATGAGCTCGCTTATGATCTTGACCCGACGATTGGTACACTTGAGGAGTGGCTTGCATCTCTTGTCGGTGCAGATGGAACCAATGGTACTAACGGAATGAATGGTACGAACGGAAAATCCGCCTATGAAATTGCAAAAGATAATGGATATGAAGGCACTGTTCAAGAGTGGCTTTTAAGCCTTCGTGGTGCAGACGGTAAGTCCGCCTATGAACTTGCTTATGAAAATGACCCCACCGTCGGAACTCTGCAAGAATGGCTTGCATCCCTCAAAGGTGAAAAAGGTGATCCCGGCGATAAGGGTGATCCCGGAGAAAAAGGCGAACCGGGTCCACAAGGTGAAACCGGAGCAACCGGAGCTACAGGTCCTCAAGGTCCTGCGGGAAAAGATGGTGCAGATGGGAAAGATGGTCGAGGTATCGACCATATGGAATTAGTTGATGGTGAGTTGATAGTCTATTATACGGATGATACTTCGCAGAATCTCGGAAAAATTCCGACAACAGATAGTTCAGATACCGTAGATACTTCTATGTATACGTTTACATTATTAGATGATGATACATATAGCATTGCTGCTTCTCAAACATTCAATTTGACCACGGCAGAAATCCCTGATACTTACAATGGAAAAAAGGTCACACAAATTGCTGAAAATGGTTTTTCTGATCTTACGACATTGGAAACAGTAGTACTTACAGATAATATTACTACAATTGGAAAAAATGCTTTTAAGAACTCAAAGGTTACAACTGTAAATATACCTATGTATGTTACGACCATTGGAAGTTATGCGTTTTACAATTGCCCATTAAAATATGTCAATGTTGTGGGCAATGCAGGATGGAGAGTTGGGACATATGATCTTTTTCCTAATACATATGGCGTAACTGAATTGAGCAATTATGCAACTGCTCTCTCAAAATCTGTATCGTATCAAGATGAAACGACATTAAGTTTCGAATATAAATATTTCTATAAATATGATTGGACTCGTATTTCGTAAAGAGCGATTCAACGACTATCATTGTTTATATATAATTAGCTCTAAAATATAATTTGTCCTCTATGAAGGTTTACACTTCATAGAGGACTTTTCCCTTTTTTCTCACAAAGGGTCTTTATGATTTGAGCGGGAAAGGTTTCGCCGGAAGAGAAATAAACGGTCTATGCGTGTTTTAGACGGTCTCAGGATACTTAGAGAGCAAACAAGCCTTTTTCTTAACTCAATAACCCATCTTCTTCAATTCCGCCTTGATCTTCTGCAAAGATTTTTTGATCTGAAAGCATTGCAATTTGATTGTGCCAGTAAAATCATCTCCCAAACATTTCTGAAACTCTGTCATAGCCTGATCGATTTGTTCCACTTGCTCCATTGAGTTTGTAACCAAAACTTCTACCATCATTTACACCTCCTTTCACCTGCCTACATCAATTCAGGTATTTTGGTAAAAGATACCACCTCCAAAGAATTGTATATTGAAGTAGATATCGGACAATGATCACTCTGCTCGTATATAGTGGTATTCGTCGAGGAGAACTCTGTGGATTGGAATGGAAAGATATTGATTTTGAAAATCGAGTGATGCACATTTGCCGTTCTTCACAATATGTTGGGAAGCAAACGATGATCACCAAAGAACCGAAAACCGCTTCCGGCATTCGTCATTTTACATTGAGCAGAACAGCATGCCTGATGCTTGAAACTTATAGAAAATGGCAGGACAAGCAAAAACTTGATTTGGGAGATCAATGGCAAGAATGTGACAGATTGTTTATAGCATGGAATGGATCGCCGATACATCCTGATGTGATAACCGATTGGTTTGCAAAGTTTATCAAAAGAAGTGGCTTGCCTTATGTAACGCTTCATTCTCTCCGTCATACCAACGCCACTTTGATGATTGCGCAAGGAACTGATGTTTGTACCGTTTCCAAAAGACTTGGTCATGCGAATACGGCAATCACTTTGAACGTATACGCCCATGCTTTAAAATCAAAAGATAGAGAAGCAGCAGACTCATTAGAACAGTGCTTTTATCGAAATATGAGAACCGGGTAAAGTTACAACATTCAAAAGCGTTGTAATCCCTTGCTTAATATGGTATAATTAGTAAAAAATATGTCGTAGAAGAGGGATACTATGAGTCTTGAATCTGGTGGTCGCACTGACAAAATTGGTAATCAATATGAAAATCGATATTTAGCCAAATTATTATTGCGTTTAGTAGAAGAAACTATTTATTCTATTGAAGTCGAACCATTAGGACCGGATGGCGATGGTGTTGAGTATATTACTCAAAAGTCGACTGGAGAAAAAGTTTTTTATCAATGCAAAGCCAGTAACAATATTAAAACACACTGGACGGTAACCGATTTAAGTAACTTAAAAGTGTTTGAAAAGGCAAAGAAACACATAGGAACAAATCCCAACAATGAATACCATTTTGTTTCTCCTTTGCCCTATAAAGAAATAGCCAGTTTATGCGATCGAGCTCGCATGAATCACTCCGCAGAAGATTTTCTTAAACACCAATTAACTAATCAAACATTGCGTGATATCTTTGCGGATTGTGAACAATATTTTGGGCTTAGCCGTAAGAAGCCAGAAGAATTAAAGCAATTGGTTTTTCTTTTGGCTCACTGTTATTTCGAATTGGTTCCTTTTAGCGAAGATTCGAACACAGATTTGGATTCTATGGTTGGGCATTGTTTTGTAGGAAATGCATCTGCTGCAAGACAATTGCTTGAAAATTGCGTTAACACCAACAAATGGTTTGGAATTGAATTAACATCGCTCCAGATTATTGAGTATATGGAAGATAACGGCTTTTCTATTCGGAATTATGGACTTGATGAACGAATCGCGCCTAAAATTCAAACAATAAATGAAACATTTTGGGGAAGATTTAGTCCAATCAACGGATGCTTGATTCAGCGGAAGGCAACTACCGAAATCGTTCAATATATAAAAGAAGGATATTCTATTATCCTTCATGGCAGAGCCGGTGCAGGAAAAAGTGGTTGTATTGAAGATGTTGTCAAAAAATTAGAAGATGAACAAATTTTATACTTGCGTATTAAACTGGATAAATATATACCAAAAACAATAGCCGACGACTATGGGAAATCGTTAGGGCTTCCGGAATCTCCAGTATACTGTCTTCAAAAAATATCTGCTGGAAAACCATGTGTTCTTATTTTAGATCAGTTGGATTCTTTACGTTGGACAGCTTCGCATTCCGCTGCTGCATTAGCAGTCTGTGAAGAAATGATCAGACAAGCTTTCGAAATCAATCACTCAAATAGCGGAAATGTTTCTATATTATTTGTAACAAGAACTTTTGACTATAAAAATGATAGTGGAATCAAGGGCTTGTTCATTGATGGTAATAGAGCAACCGAGTGGAAAAGTGTTGAATTAGATATTTTTTCAAAAGAAGAGACAAAAGAAAACGTAGGTGAGGATTATGATACATTATCGCCACGTTTACAAAGTCTTTTGAGGACACCTTCCACTCTTTATATATGGTCACAACTTCACAAAGAAGAGCGGTGTAAAAGTATAACTTCTGTAGATAAAATGATGCAACAATGGTGGCAACAAATTTTACAGAAAATTGACACTATTGGTATGCCATTTGACAGTGTAGATTCTTTTGTTACAGAAGTTGCAGATACAATGAACAAGAGAGGTGTATTTTCGCTTTCAAAAAGAAATTATATATCAAAGAATAAAATTATAGAAGCGCTGGTATCTAATGGTTTGTTGACAGAGAATGGAGAAAAGATTTCTTTTACTCACCAAAGTTTTTTGGATTATTTCTTGGCAACAGAATCAATTAAAAAGATTATATCGGGCGAAACCTTAGTTGAACTTGTTGGTGATAAAAACGAACAAACCCCCAACTTGAGATATAGACTTCTTTCTATATTACGTGGATTATTGGAAGATGATGAAGTCATATTTTTAGAACAAAGCAGAATATTTCTTGAGTCTGAAAATGTACGTTACTATTATAAATGTGCTGTTTTCGAAGCAATTGCTCAATATGATGAGCCAAGTACAAATATATTGGAATTCACAAAAGAATACTTTCATCAAAATGTATGGCATAATTTTATTCTTCAAGTAGTTTATTATGGAAGTTCAACATTTATCGAAAACCTAAATTGTGAATCTCCTTTTTGGATGACCGAAGAAGGTCTGTCATTATTGCGTTCAATCAATTGTAAGAACCCAGATTTTGTCGTAAGAACCTTAGAACCTCATTGCTTTAATAATCCCGATGATAATTACAAGATTTTGAACTGTCTATGTAGTGATCTAGCAGATGATTCAGATGAAATGTATGCTTTAAAGATGAAGTTATTGCATGAGCAACCCTCACTTATACCAAGTTGTTGGCATATGTTTTATAGGTCATTCAAAACATCTCCAGAACGATGCATTGATTGCTTGCAGCTACTATTATTAAATCATGAAAATGAGTGGAAAAGAATTATACATTTTCCAGAAAATGAAGTGATGAAGAAATTTAGCAAAAGTAATGCTGAAAAAATCATTACAATTCTTTTTCCCTTATTATGCACAGTAACTGATGGCTTAGCATCTAATATAGAAAAAATTAAATACGATAACTCGTATGAAAAATGGGTCAATAACCGTTATAACGACGGCTATCTTCATCAGATAGTAAGTATCGTAAAATGGAGTATGAATGAGTTGTGCAACTCAAAACCCAATGTGTTTTTGCAATTGATTAATAAATCAGATCCTTCGTCAGCTTTAATTGGAAATGAAATTGTTTTGTCAGCGATTTACAATCTGCCAATCACATATTCAGATGATGCTATTAGTTGGATGATTCAAGATTTTCCATCACACATTTTTGACTATACCGGAAAGACAGCGGACTTTTTAGATGCAACGAAAAGAATATTAAATCGCTTCTCCCCTCATTGCACTCTGGATTTATTTCAACGCATAGAAGAATTAATTGTATCTTGGAAAGATCCTGTCGAAAAAATGGTGGATATCTATAAATTTCGCTACTCAACAAACAAATCAAAAGAATATGGACCAGTATATTATGCTCACTGGGGTCATTTGCAAAAAAGTCTATTACCCACATTATGCTTTGAACGTTTAAAGACAAAATCCAAAAATCTAATTAGAGTTCTTGAGAGAAACCCATGGATTAGAGATAAAAACTACAAATCTCATACGGAGATCGGTGCGGTTAAAAGCGTAATTTCTCCCATTGATAGTTATGCAAACAAATTATCAAACAAGACATGGTTATCTATTATTCGAACCCCTGAAGAAAAAATGAAAAATCACTGGGGAAAAGAAACGGATAGTGCCTATATAGAAGCAACGCCTTTCACATTCGCATCAGCATTAGGAACAGTTGCTGAAACAGACCCTAATCGATTTGCATCTTTATCTTTACAATTTCCAAACGATTGTTGTGTGGGGTATATTTCTGCAATTTTGAGGACCCTTCGAATAGATGATGAAGATAGTTGTGTTGAATTACCATTAACCTGTGAAGTGATCCGCAAATTCAGTAGTATTGAAAATGAATCCATTAAACAATTAATTGCTGAAATTGTAGAAAAACGATCTAAGGAAAACTGGCCACAAGATATTCTAGAAACCATCAAAAATATTGCTATAGAACCCCGAGAAATAAAACCCAAAGATAAAGAGACCCCAACGGCAAGAGATTTGATGGATGTAATGTTTAATACTCCTAGGGGTACTGCGATTCTAGCCATTTCAAAACTTCTATGGAATCATAAAGATTTGTCGGATTACTTCAAAGATATAGTGGCAAAGTTAAGCGATGATGCTGATGACTCGGCACGTTTTGCTACTGTATATTGTGCGGCAACTTATTACAATAGTGATCCTACATTTGCAACTGAACTGTTTAGAAAATTACTATCCAAAGATACTAGAATTTTAGTTGCGCCTTATGCTTGGGATATACTCATACATGATTATGACAATCATCGTGACTTTTATAGAGAAAAGCTAATCCAAGCATGCGATTCTGAGATGAAAGACTTAACAGAACATTCAGCAACATATTTGTGTGCAATAGCCGCATTTCGCTCAGATGATGATCTAATAAGCTATATATTAGAACATCAACATAAAGAAAATGTAGTTAGAAAAATCATTCACCAAGCAGCCTCGACATTTAATGAT
The DNA here is from genome assembly GCA_045602565.1 of Eubacteriales bacterium. Taxonomy (GTDB): domain Bacteria; phylum Bacillota; class Clostridia; order Oscillospirales; family QAKW01; genus QAKW01. The sequence goes on from JAZSBU010000037.1 coordinate 7,552, forward strand.
CTAAAATATCATACTGTCAGTCAAAAGATTTTGTTGAAAATGATAGAAGCGAATGATGTTGAAGCGACGGTTTTTAGTACTGATTACTTGAAAGAAAACATTAATATCGAGCGCGATCATGATTTTCTTTTTCGTATTTTTCAGACCAAAACAGGTATAAGAGAAGTCATTCCATTTTTGAAATACTTAAATGAATCTGATATTAATATCACTTGTTTTGCTGATATAATCCAACTAATAAGTTCTCAAGTCTCTAAAATCTCTCAAGATTATAGGCAAAGAATGGCTATTGAGCTTTTGATACCGAGTGTACTTCAATTGTTTGATAAAGGAAAAGAAGATCTAACAATTACGACAATATGTCTCGATATTTGGGACAAGCTTTTTCAAGATAATCTTTCGTATGTTAAGCCCTTGGGCGATATGATCGATCATTTTGATTAAAATCAGTTTTCTTTCGTAAAATTGAACCCCTAACATCTGTTGTTAGGGGTTCTTCTCTATGATGGAAAATCCAAAAAGATTTCGTCATTTTAAGCTCCTCGGAGGGAAATAGGAGGGAAATTTGGTCAAGGGATTGAAAAGGAGAGAAAAAAGAAAAAACCTTGGAACCGCTTGATTCCAAGGTTTTTTTAGTGGTTGCGGAGGAAGGACTTGAACCAACGACCTTCGGGTTATGAGCCCGACGAGCTACCAACTGCTCCACTCCGCGATATCTGCACTTTTGGGTGCCTATATAGTATAGCAATGAAATTCGGATTTGTCAACCCTTTTTTCCTTATTCTATGAAAAAGGGGTTGATTTATGCGTCCCTAATGGATTATTTTTCAAAATGATCGATGATGGTATAGAGGTTCTCGGTCATCAAGGGAGTAAAGGTTTCGTCCTTTTCTGCCAGCAGGGCTTTGGCACCTTCGGCGATGAGGGCGTGGTCCAGCGGGCGCGGGGTCTCACCAAAGAGCCGAATGAAATTCTTGCGGTAGATGTTATCTAAGATCTCGCCCGAAAAACCAAAGGGTTTAAAGGAAGTGTTCATTGTGGATTCGGTAAAGACCTCGGTTTCTTCTAAAAATCTACGTACCAAGTTGACGCGTTTACCGGCATCTGCATTTTGATGTGAATATGGGCGTCACAGATCGGCTCAGGCGTATATCCATGCAGTATATGATTTCTTCGATCCATAGTATCGTACCTCCTCAATTTTCTTATATTATAATATAAATATGAAAAAATTTCATTGTCAAAATGGCTAAAAAAGAAATGATTTTTTGGTCATTTGTACCATTGCGGTTTTTATAAAAGGGGTATATACTAGTCTTCAAAGAGGCGGTGCTTCTTTTGGAGGATCAAAATGAAGAAAATTTCTACGCAGGAAATGACCAGCGGGCCGTTGCTCGGCCCGATTATTCGCTATACCATCCCGGTGATTCTGACCGGGGTTTTGCAGTTATTTTTTAATGCGGCGGATCTTGTGGTGGTAGGTCAGTTCTGCGGCAGCAAGTCGGTGGCGGCAGTTGGCGCCACAAGTTCTTTGGTGAATTTGATTGTTAATTTATTTGTCGGCCTTTCGATGGGGACCGGTGTGGTAGTCTCTCAGGGAATGGGGGCTCAGGATGATCGGAAGGTTCAAAAAGCGGTGCATACCGCCATTCCGCTGGCGATCATCAGCGGTGCTTTGGTGATGATCGTCGGTCTGATTTTTGCGCCGCTGTTTTTGGGGTCGATGGATACGCCGCCCGAAATCATTGATCTTTCGGTTGTTTATTTACGCATTTATTTTGGCGGTGCGGTCTTTATGATGCTGTATAACTATGGCACCGCCATCCTTCGCGCCGCCGGCGATACACAGGGGCCGTTGTTGTATCTTTCCATTGCCGGTGTGTTGAATGTGTTATTAAATTTGTTCTTTGTCCTTGTCTGTCATATGAATGTGGCGGGGGTTGCGCTGGCAACGACCCTTTCGCAGGTGGTCTCTTGTCTGCTTGTTTTGCGGGCGTTGATGCGGCGTACCGATGCATGCAAGCTGATCTGGAAGAACTTGGGTATCCATCGCGCTTCGATGCTGCAGATTTTGCGGATCGGGCTGCCGGCGGGGATTCAAGGCTCGCTTTTCTCCATCTCCAATGTGTTGATCCAAAGCAGCATCAATTCCTTTGGGTCGGTCTGCGTGGCGGGCAATTCCGCCGCCAGCAATCTGGAGGGCTTTGTTTACATCATTATGAACGCTTTTTATCAGACCACCCTGACCTTCACAGGGCAGAATGTGGGCGCGGGGAATTATGCACGCGTTCGCAAGGTGTTTCAGACCTGCCTTTGGTTGGTGATTGCGTTCGGAGTCTTCTTTGGTGTGGGTGTGTGTTTGCTTGGCGAGCCGCTGCTCTCCATTTATATTAATGATGCACCCGATGCGATCCTTTATGGAATGAATCGACTTTCCCATATCTGCCTGATTTATTTTATGTGTGGGATGATGGAGGTCGTTGTCGGTGCGTTGCGTGGGATGGGGCTATCCTTTTCTGCGATGCTGATCTCTGTCCTCGGTGTCTGCGGATTTCGGATGCTGTTTGTTCTCTTTATCTTTCCTATATCCCAGTTCCATAATTTACGCAGTCTTTATATTTCCTATCCTATTTCATGGACGATATGCATTGTTGCGGATATGATTATTTTCTATATCGTTCTACACAAACGTAAAAAACAATATGCCCAATAAAAAATGCATCCCATCGGGATGCATTTTTTATTATCATTTTCTGCCGGTAGAGCCAAATCCGCCGCTACCGCGTGCGGTTTCCTCCAAAGAGGAGCAAGGCTCGAAGGCGGCTTGCGGGCAGGGGAGGAACACCATTTGGGCAATCCGCTCGCCCTTTAGCACGGTCTGAGGTTCGGCGCTTTGATTATAAAGCGCGACCATAACTTCGCCGCGATAATCGGCATCCACAACGCCGACTTTATTGGCGGGTGCCAAGCCCCGCTTGGTGGCAAGGCCGCTGCGAGCAAAGATAAATCCGCCAAAGCCTTGGGGGATCGCCATTGCCAGCCCGGTATGCACCAGTTTGGTCTCGGCGGGGGCAATGGTGATTTCTTCCACACTGCAAAGATCGGCCCCTGCCGCATCGGCAGATCCGTATTGCGGCAGGATCGCATCTTCGTGAAGTTTTTGAATCGGAATATTCATAGCAGTTCCTTTCGCGGCCTTAGGGCCGTTTTTTATTTTAACAGATACGCTTCGCAATAATCGATGATTCCCTTTGCGATGGCTTCGGCAATCGCAACTTTATTATTGACGATCCATTGGGCTTTTTCAGAAATATCGTGGAATTCCACCTCGATATAGGCCATTTCTGCATTAGGTACCCGAATTTCATGGAAGGGGGTACCGTTGGGTAAGAGGGCGAGATAATCTTCTTTCAGATTGCGGTCGGTCAGAGGGGTATTGGTCAATGCACTGAGGTATAGGAAAATGGATGCCGACAGTTCTTTGGAGCCTTGAATGGCGCCGTTATAGAATATACGAGTCCCTGTCCCGCCACCGGCATTGGAATGGAGCGGGATATGAAGATCCGCGCCCACCTCATTGCTCAATGCGGCGCGCTCCTGATAGGTGGTGTCGGAGGAGGGAAGATAAACGCGATAGCCCGCTGCCTCTAATTGGGATTTGAGGATCTTGGCAAGTTCGTTCATCTGAATCCCTTCGGTGGTGTTGACTCCGGTGTAGCGGTTATCAAACTGGCTGGAGGGGGAAAGGAAGATCAACGGCATTTCGGAAGGATCGGGCTTCGGTGCTGCGGGATCTCCTGGCTGATTTTCAGGTTCTTCCGATGCGGTCCATTCATATTCCTCAAAGAACATCCGCTGATAGATGGTGGCAGTCTCGGCACGAGTGATGGTGTTTTGGGGATGGATCTTTTGGTTTTGATCTCCTCGAATGAGATCGCCCAATGCCAGCGCCATTGCAGGAACGGCATAGTCTGCAACGTCATTAAAATCAAGGGGATTTACTCCGCTTTCAAGAATCGATTGATCGATGTTGACAGCGGCAAGCTGCTCATCGGTATAGCGGATACGCATCAGCATCAAAACCGCATCCTGCCGCGAAATTTTTTCGTTCGGCAGGCAGGTGCCGCCCTCATATCCGCGCAGAATTCCTGCCTTGCGGCACGCCTCGACGTCTTCATAGAACCAATCGGTGGAGCTTACATCTGTAAAGGAATTTACCTTTTCATCATAATCTTGCGTCATTACCTGCGGATCGCTGCTCCAAGCGCGGTAGATCAGCGCGGCAAACTCCGCGCGGGTGATGGGAGCGTCGGGGCGCAGTGTACCTGCGGCATCGCCTTGGAATAAACCGGCTTTCATTGTGAGCTCGAAGGCTTCGAAATACCATTGGGATTTTTCAACGTCGGTCATCGCGGTGATGGGGTTCTCTTTATTCATAACGATGATGGTGAAATATCCTTTGGGTGCTTCCTGTGCAAAGGAAGCGGTGACAGTTTTAATGCCGGGGGTGGACGTATCAAATCCGGTGCAATATCGATCGGAAAGATAGATTCTATATTCGGTTTGCGCTGTTCTATATGTAATCATCCCATCGGTGTAATCGGGCGCTTCACCGACCGTGTAGAAGACCTTGGAAGGCGGGGTGAAAGAAAAGGTGGGTAAGATAGGATCTTCATTGATATCTTCATCCCCATCTTCGTCTTCGGTTACATCTTCGTCTTCGTCATCGTCTTCGTCATCGTCATCGTCTTCATCATCGTTTTCGTCATCGTCTTCGTCATCATTTTCATCATCGTTTTCATCATCTTCATCTTCAGTTATATCTTCATCTTCATTTACTTCTTCAGTGATTTCTTCATTTATTTCTTCGGCAGTGACTGTAAACGGGAAACTGCAAATAAGCATCAGAACAAGAAACAGGGATAAAAACTTTTTCATAGAAAACCTTTCTAAATTTAAATTACATATGTATGGGAAGGGTGTGGGGGAGGATCGAAAATTCGCATTGGGGAAGATCGCGGATCTCGCCATCAATATTGACACGCAGAGTTTCGCCCTTCCGCAATGGGGCGACCGAAACGGAATCGGCGCGGCAATGCACCACCGTATCTTTGAATTGAAGGATCTTTCCGGCTAATAAATTAGGCAGATAGTGGAACAACATTCTCGCGCGAGGGCAATCTTGCAGAACGATCAACTCTAATTTTTCGCTTTCCACATCTGCTTCGGGGCTGATTTGTATTCCGCCGCCGATATATTGGCCGTTGGCGACCGAAAAGACCAAGCAATTCCCGCGAAAAACTTCCTTGCCGTCGGCATAGATGACCATCGGTGCGGAGCGGTGGCGGAAGATGGCGGCGATAACGCCCAAAAGATAGGAAGCGGCCCCGCGGATCTTTTTGCGGTATTGATTGGCATAGTCCAGAACAGTAACATCAAAGCCCGCGCC
>JAZSBU010000038.1:0-16128 GCA_045602565.1 Eubacteriales bacterium
AAAGAGAAAATTGATTGATTAACTTTAACTTATCCAACCCGGAAAAATCCACATAGTCGGATAACCAATTCATTGATAAAAACATCGTCTAAATTTCTCCTTTCCTTAATGGTCGTCGGTAAACTGCGCCATGGTCTTAAGACTTCCGGAATTGAGATCCCGAATGTCCTTGACGCCGTATTTCATCATCGCCAGGCGGGTCAGACCCAAGCCAAAGGCAAAGCCGGTGTATTCCTCAGGGTCGATGCCGCCCGCTTTCAATACTTCGGGGTGGATCATCCCGCAGGGGCAAAGCTCCAGCCATCCGCTGTGCTTGCAGGAGGGGCAACCCTCGCCGCCGCAGATCAGGCAGCTGATATCCAGCTCGAAACCGGGTTCAACAAAGGGGAAGAAACCGGGCCGCAGCCGCACGCTCAGATCCTTTTGGAACACTTCGGAGAGCATCGTCTTCATAAAATAGATCAGGTTGGAGATGGAGATATCCTTATCCACCATCACACCTTCCATCTGGAAGAAGGTATTTTCATGGCAAGCATCGGTGGCTTCGTTGCGGAAGCAGCGGCCGGGGAAGATCGCCTTGATGGGTACACCGTCGTTGATCAGCGCATCCTTATATTTGCGGTAGATGGCGTTCTGCGCCGCGCTGGTATGGCTCTTCAAAAGTTGGCCGTTTTCCAGATAATAGGTATCCTGCATATCGCGGGCAGGGTGATGCTTGGGGATATTCAATGCCTCAAAGCACTCGTAGTCGGTGACGATCTCGGAATAATCTTCGACAATGAAGCCCATCGACTTAAAGACATCCTCGCATTGACGTTGCACCAAGGTGATGGGATGATAACTGCCCCGCTCCAGATCGGCAGGGGTGGAGATATCAAATTCCGGCATCGCGTTGATCTCCGCTTCCAGTTCCTTTTCTTTGATCTCGGCTAATTTTTCGGTGATTTTCTGCGCCGCTTCATTTTTGAGAATGTTTACTTTCTGTCCGAAGTCCTTTTTCTCTTCGATCGAAAGATCCTTCATCCCCTTGAGCAAGCCGGTAATGGAACCGTTCTTGCCCAGATATTCCACGCGGATCTCTTCGGTCTCCTGCGCGTTCTGCGCAGCGGCGAGCTTTGCGAGAAATTCTTCCCGCAGTTGGGTGACCTTGTTGTTCATAACATCTATCCTTTCAAATTTTTAACTAAAAATAAAAAATCCCGCCCCTGTCGATAGGGACGAGATGTAAAATAACCCGTGTTACCACCCTGATTCCGAAAATGATTTTTCGGCACTCATTACGCTTTTTTTAACGGGAAAGCCACCGTTGCTTTTTCGGAAAGCACCGCTCCTGAGTTGAATATCAATGCCGCTCCTTCGCTCGGGTGCTTTCAGCCGGTGGCAACCCTTCTCTTCTCGCGGGAAATCAGCATCTTTTTACGCTCATTCATTGCGTTTAGAAGAATTTTATCATAACTTTAATATAAAATCAATAGTTTTTTAAAAGAAACTCATATTGAATTTATTATTAATTTATGTTAAAATAATATATTAGAAAAAATTCGGAGGTATCAATTATGGAAAATTTTATTGAATACAGCCTTCCTTATAAGATGACAATGAAGGATCGTGCCATGCAGGCGCTCTATACCATTGCGCCGATGGCGCTGGGCGTTGTTCTTATTATGTTGCATCCTTTCTTTGGCATCCTCCTTTGCGCTGTCCTTTGCTATATCGCATATCGACTGTATCTTTCCTTCTTTTATGAGTTGGAATATACCTTGGTGGAAGATGAGATCAATTTTGCCAAGATCATCAATAAAGAGCGCCGCAAAGAGTTGATGAAGGCGAGCATCGCCAAGACCGAAAGCTACGGGCCCATCGCCAATCGCCCTGCGGTGCAATGTCCGACCCGCTCCTTCCTTTCCAATCAAGGGGAAGAGCCGGAATATTATTGGATCACCTATGATGAAAAGGGCAACAAGGTCTGCATTTTGTTCCAGCCGACCGAGGCTGTTTTGGATGTTTTTTCCGTTCGCGCGCGGGGTAAATTGCGTTGAAGATCGTAACTCCTTCTCAAACGAAGAGAATGGATCAGCGGGCGGTGGAAGAAGGCTTATTTTCTTCGTTGCGGCTGATGCAAAATGCCGCAGAAGCGCTGTATCGTTCGGTTTCTGCGTTGATGGAAGAGCGGGGATATTCCCGCGTTCTTTTGCTGGCGGGCAGCGGCAACAACGGCGGCGATGCCTATGCGCTTGCCTGCTTATTGCATCCGCTCTATCAGCCTGCCGTTTTGCCGATCGATGCGCCCAAATCGGAAGATTGCATTTATTATGCCGAGCGGTGCAAGGAATTGGGCGTTCCCATCGTTTCAAGCCCTGCGGGCTTTGATTTAGTGGTGGACGGTGTCTTTGGCACCGGCTTTCGCGGGGAACTGCCCCCAAAGGTGCAGGAACTGTTTGCTCAAATCGATGCGCCGGTGGTGGCGATCGATCTCCCCAGCGGGATGGACGGCAATTCGGGGTGCTGCTCCAAAGGAACATTGCGCCCCATTCAAACCATTACATTTGTATTTAAGAAACCCTGCCATCTGCTTGCCGATTGCGGCGAAGTGATTTTGGCGGATATCGGGATTCCGCAAGCCTATGCGGATGAAATTGCCTTGCAGGAACTGACCCCTGTTCTGCCCAAGCGCAGTCTTTGGGGGCATAAAAACTCCTACGGTGCGGTGGGGCTGAGCGTCGGCTCTGCCGAATACAGCGGCGCCGCCGCTTTGGCGATCAAAGGAGCGTTGCAAAGCGGGGTCGGCTTGGTCTATGCCGATGTCCCGCAGGAGATCAAGCCTGCGCTGGCAAAGAAATTCTATGGCCCGATCTTCAAGGATGGGGCTTGTGATACCCGTTTGGTGGGTAGCGGCTTGGGAAGAAGTACCCATGCGGAAGAACTTTTAAAAACGCGGTTGGAAGAGGCGACTCCCTTGGTGATCGATGGGGATGGCTTATTCCATCTGCAAAAGCATCTTGCGCCCCGTAAGAGTTTAACGGTGCTTACCCCGCATATCGGGGAATTTTCCCGCCTTTTAGGGATGGAAAAGGAAGTTCTTTTGCAGGATCGCATTGCCATTGCGATGGAGTTTGCAAAGAAATATAATGTCATTTTAGTTTTAAAAGATGCCGCCACTTTAGTGACTGATGGGGAGCGCGCCGAGCTTCTTTCTGCGCCCTGCTCCGCCTTGGGCAAGGGCGGCAGCGGCGATGTTCTTGCGGGGTTAATCGCGGGAATGTTGGCGGGGAAGGGCGAGCCCTTTGACTTGGTCAAGACAGCGGTCTGGCTGCACAACCGCGCCGCCCATTTAGCGGCGGCGGAGCATAGCGTACGCGCCTTGCAGCCGGAGCAGATCGCTGATTATATCGATAATGCTTGGATGGAGCTGGAAGATGGAACATTTTAAACGAACCTGGGCAGAGATCGATTGCTCTGCCATCGGCGAAAATTTTCATAAGGTACGCGCGCAGGTGGGGAAGGACTGCAAGATCATGGCGGTGGTCAAGGCCAATGCCTATGGGCACGGGGTCGACCACGTAGCACCCTATTTGGCGCGGCTGGGCGCGGATTTCTTCGGTGTTTCCTGCCTGCAGGAAGCGATGGAACTGAAGGAATTGGGGCTTTCTCAACCCATTTTGATTTTGGGCTATACACCGGAGCATCATTTTACCCAGTTGATTGCCGAAGGGATCAGCCAGGCGGTATTCAGTATGGAAGATGCCCGCGCCCTTTCCGCCGCGGCGGTGGCTTTGGGAAAATCCGCCAAGGTGCATATCGCGCTGGATACCGGTATGGGCAGAATCGGCTTTGATGCCTTTGATGCCGCCTCTGCCGCCAAAGATGCACAGGCGGTGGCGGATCTGCCCAATATTGAATTTGAAGGGTTATTTACCCATTTCTCTGTCGCCGATACCGATGGGGAAGAAGCGTATACCGATGCCCAATTTGAGCGGTTTATGGAGGTACGCGAGCTGTTGCAGCAGCGGGGGCTCCAACCCCTCTGCCATTGTGCCAACAGCGCGGGGACGTTTCTGAATCCTAAATACCATTTAGATATGGTGCGGGCAGGGATCGTTCTTTACGGCTTGGAGCCGGGCGGGAGAGAAAATCCTTTCCAACCGGCGATGACGGTTAAGACCTTGATCTCCTTTGTGAAAGATCTGCCGGCGGGCCGCGATCTCAGCTACGGGCGGCGGTATACCACCGAAAAAACCTGCCGCGTCGCCACCTTGAGCGCGGGTTATGCCGATGGCTATCCCCGCAGCCTTTCGGGCAAGGGCTATGTTCTGATCGGCGGCAAAAAAGCAAAGATTTTAGGTAACATTTGCATGGATCAGATGATGGTGGATGTTTCCGATATTTCCTGCAAAGCAGGGGAGGAGGCCATCCTGCTGGGGGATGGCATTGATTTTAATGAAGTTGCCAAAGAGCTGGGCACCATTCATTATGAACTGATCTGCGGTATCGGCAAGCGGGTACCCAGAATTGTAAAGGAGAATTAGGATGAAATTCAAAAAGTATTTGATGGCATCGGGCATTTTGTTTTTGATGTTTTGTTTATTCACAGGCGTGGTATTGTCCGTTGACGTGCAGGCGATCGGTCCCGAAGGCTCCTCCATCGGCTTGGCCACAATCAATAAGGCCTTTGCCGAGCGCGTCGGTGTGCATTTACTATGGTATGAAATTACCGATTTTCTGGGGTTGGTCGCGATCGGTGTCGCCCTTGGTTTTGCCGCTTTGGGGCTGATTCAATTATTGGTTCGGAAAAGCATAAAGAAAGTGGATCCCCAAATTATCGTTTTGGGTGCTTTTTACAGTTTGGTTGTTTTTACTTATGCCTTTTTTGAGTTTGTTATCGTAAACTACAGACCGATCATCTTAGAGGGCGAGTTGGAAGCGTCCTATCCCTCCTCCCATACCATTCTGATCCTTTGCGTTATGTCTACAGCGATGATGATGTTTGACTATCTTCTTTCAAATAAAAAGATATTACGGTGGATTTTGAATGTTGCGGCAATCGTGGTTATGGTGGTCACGGTTGTGGGGCGGTTGATCTGCGGGATCCATTGGTTGACCGATATTATCGCAGGAATCATCCTTTCGGCGGCATTGGTGATGCTTTTCTGCGCCGCGATCCGATTTTTCAGACAGACAAAAAAGTCCCCGATCGCAGAAAATAAAGAATAAAAAGCGGTTAAAACCGATTTATAAAAGTTTTCATAGAGAAGGAGTTTATACTCTTTCTCTATGTTCTTTTTATAAGGAAAAAATCCGCATAATAATGCGGATTTTGATTAAAATTTTCTGCTATCCGCCAAATCGTTCTCTACCGTGCGTCAGACCCAATGAAAACCGCTCCATTTGCCTAAGGGCAAAAATCCGCTAATATCATTGGCTCTTCCTTTTCCCCGACAAAACCTTGTTTTGTCGGGGTCCCCGAAAAAAGCCGACGAGAACGATTTGACGAATTCGGAAACATTTTTGTTCAGTCTGCTCAGCGTGTCAAAGATAAAAAATAGGTTCTTTGACACGCTGATAAAATGCGTAGTGCTTTCGCACTACGCATTTTTTAGTGTTAATCGGCGCAGCGGGCGCGGATCAAGCAGGCGGCGGAACTCAGCAGGAAAGCAAAGAAAAAGAGCAGCAAGCCGGTAAAGATCGCGCCGACGACGCTGGTGGCGGCAAAGGTGACACCCAAGAGAATGACCGCGATCAAAACGGTTCCCAATGCGCCGACCAGCAAGCCGGAAAGGGCGTTACAGCCGCACCCGCCGTCGCAACGGTTGCAACAGGACGAAAGCACCCCGATCGCCAAAAAGCCAACCGCGACACCGAAGAGAACCCAAAGAAAAGCGGGGGTCACCGTGATGACCGCGGTGATCTGCAAAAACGCAGCAATAACGCCGATGATTAAGCTGGCAACAAACGCCAAAGGCGTACAGTTGCATCTGCAATCGCAATTCAAAAATGCCATTTGATTTTCACCTCCGATACAGTATATGAAAGCGAGGGCTGCGAGGTGTCGAAAAAGGGATGACAAATCTAAACGGATGTGTTATAATTTTGCAGAATCAGGAGTGAAATGAGCAAAATGAATGAAAAAATCAGTTTTAAAAATATAGGAAGCTACCTGCTTCGCTGGACCGCGTTGGGGGTGCTGATCGGCGGAATCTGCGGCGGCTTGGGAACTTTATTTTCCAAAACGATCGTCGCGGCGACCGCCTTGCGCGGCGCCCATTCATGGTTGCTTTGGTTGTTGCCTATCGGCGGTTTGCTCACCGTTTTGATCTATCGTATCTGCAAAGTAAGCGACGTGGGAACCGTTCGGGTGATGGAAAGCGCGCGGCTGGAAAAGAAGGTTTCTTCGCTTTTGGTCCCTGCCATTTTTTGCTCAACGGTGCTGACCCATCTGCTTGGCGGTTCGGCAGGCAAGGAGGGGGCGGCGTTGCAGTTGGGCGGCGGGATCGCCGCTTGGTTGAGCAAGCTTTTTAAATTGGAAGAGCATCACCGCCGATCTCTGATCGTAGCGGGAATGGGCGCGTTTTTTACCGCGCTGTTCGGTACGCCGTTGGGCGCGATCGTCTTTGTTTTGGAAGTGTTGCGGATCGGGAAATATGCCTGGAATGCATCCTATCCCACAGTGGTGGCCGGCTTTACTGCCTATGGAGTTGCTTCTCTTTGCGGTGTGCATTGGGAGCGGTTCTCAATGAAGGTCCCCGCCCTTGGTTGGAAGACGGTGATAGTCGGGCTGCTGATCGTTACCGCCGCGGCGGCAACGGCGCTGCTCTTTTGCTATGCATTGCATTGGGGCGAGCATTTGTTTAAGCGTTGCTTTAAAAATGCGGCCATACGGATCGCCCTCGGCGGTGGGCTGCTGATCCTTTTAACTTGGCTGGTCGGCTCTTATGATTATAACGGCGGGGGAATGGAGATCATCGAAAAGGTGTTTCACAGCGAAGTGCGGTATGAAGCCTTCGCGCTGAAGATGCTCTTCACCGTTGTTACCGTGGCGGCAGGCTTTAAGGGTGGCGAGATCGTTCCGTCTTTGTTTATCGGCGCCACGCTGGGCGGGGCTCTGGCTTCGCTTTTGGGGCTGGATGTCGGCTTTGGCGGTGCTTTGGGAATGATCGCCATCCTGGGTGGAGTGACCAACTGCCCCATCGCCACCGCGCTGATCGCCGCCGAACTGTTCCGTGGGCAAGGCTTTATGTATTTAGCTATTGCGGCGGTCCTTGGATTTTTGCTTACCTATCGCATCAGTTTTTATACCTATCCTACCAAAGAACATAAATAAAGATCGCGGCAAATTTTTGTCGCGATCTTTTTATATTTCATACGGTTCATCCAATGTGAGCGTATCGGTGTTTTGGGGGAGCATCCCGCTGTTTTCGGTGACAAATACGATGGCATCGTCGGAGATCGCCAGATAATGCCAGGTGCTTGCGGGGACCATAAAGGAGGCGCCAAGCTCCAGCGGGGTTTCGGCAAAATTCTCCTCCAAGGTCAAAAGAACCGCGCTGCCGCGGATGAGGGTAAAGACTTCGTCGGAATCGTTGTGCCGCTTCATTTGGGTCACTTTGCCGTGCCGATACTGATCTTCCAAAGTGATATAAGCGCATTTGAATTTTTCGGTCTCTGCCACCGGGCAGAAACCTGCTTTTTCGGGTTTGAGTTTTTGTACCATAATTAAAAATTCTCCATATTCTTTTTTCGATATTGTTTGGGGGTCATTCCGGTATGGGTTTTAAAGGTCTTGATGAAATAAGCGGCGGTATTGAATCCGCATTTCCAAGCGATGGTGCCGATATCGGCATCGGTGGTGATCAGTTGGTTTTTGGCGATGCGGATGCGGTAGCGCAGCAGATATTGGTGCAGGGTCTCGCCGACCTGCTGCTTCATCAGATTACTGATATAATAGGGATGGTAATGAAAATGAGCCGCGATTATTTCGTTGGTTAAGGAGGCGTCGGAATAATGGCGATGAACATAATCGGTGATCTGACGAATAATGGCCGATTCCGGTTGCGCTTCATCAGAGCGCAGAAGTTCTAATAGGCAGCGCTTAAGCCGCGCGGAGCAGACCTCGCGGTAGTAGGGGGGCTTGGTCAAAAAATCAGAGGTGCATTTTTCTAAGGTTTCAAAAAGCTGGGGCGTTTGCTGGAAGATGGGTCTTGAAAATTCGCACGGAAGCTCGTAGCGCGGCATTTTTTGAGGATCAAATTCTTCTGCGCGCGCAGTTCCCAATGATTTTTTGATATGAGCATAATCACAAACCAAGTCGAAATTGAAGATCAGATAATCGGATTTACCGTTGTTCATATAGAAGATATATCTTGTATTCGGAGGAAGGAAGATGGCGGTCCCGCTTGAAAAGTGATATTGCTTCCCTTCGATCTCCAGCGTGCCGCTTCCTTCTTTGAAAAAGAACAGGCGGCAATCGTAGCAGCGGCTGTCTATACTTATAATAGGAAGCCTATAGTAATACGCATGGCGGATATGGGGGTTGAGATGGGGGAGCGCCATTTCTGCACCTTCTTTGTTTTGTTATATTTTATACTTCTTTTTTAATACATTATAGCAGTCATTTATTGTAAAATCAAGTAGAAAGGAGTAATGCTATGAAATATTCGGTAGGTTATCAGTGCACCAATGCTCCTTGGATCGATGTAATTTTGCAAAAGAAGGACCAAATCGCCGAGGTTTATTTTTCTTGGGCCGATTATCCCAACGGGCGCAACAGTCAACTGAGGCAAAAGGGGCGGACCCCCGAGCAGGCGCAAATCAAACAGCAGGAGGATTTGGCAAAGCTTTCCCAGGCGGGTATTTCCTTGAATTTGCTCTTTAATGCCATGTGCTACGGAAAGGACAGCCAATCCCGCGCCTTCTTTCAAGGGATCGGCGATACCATCGATTCTTTGAGTCATACATACGGTCTGGCATCGGTCACCACCACCTCGCCGCTGATCGCGCGGTTCATTAAAGATAATTTTCCTGATTTGGAAGTGCGCGCTTCGGTGAATATGAGCATCGGAACGGTGGAGGGGATGGATTACGCCAAAGACCTTTTTGATAGTTTTTATCTCAAGCGGGAATTGAATCGCGATTTTGCCGCTATCCGCGCGCTGAAAGAATGGTGCGATGCCGAAGGCAAGAAGCTCTATGGGCTTGCCAACAGCGGCTGCCTCAATCATTGCTCCGCCCATGTCTTTCATGATAATCTGGTCGCTCACGAGCAGGAGATTGCAAAGATGGATAATGGCTATGCCTTTGAAGGCTTATGCCGCCTGCACTTAAAGCAGCGCCCTCAGTCGATCTTGGAGCGCAGTTCCTTTATCCGCCCCGAAGATATATCTTTATATGAAGGCTTATTTGAAGCGGTCAAGCTGGCCACCCGCGTCAGCCCGATGCCGCTACGCATTTTGAGGGCTTATACCGAAGGGAACTATAAAGGCAGTGCCACCGACCTTCTGGAGCCCAACCATTCCGGCTTATTCTACCCCTATCTTTTGGAAAACTCTCTTTTGGAGAGTAGGGTAGAGCAAGATAAATTAGTTTATAAAAATTTTGAAAAAGCAATGATCAAATTGGAGGATGAATGATGTTAACCAGCGAAATGATCAAGCAAGCTGCCCTTGAGGCAGGCGCCGATGCCTGCGGCATCGGCCCGATGAGCCGATTTGAAGGCGCACCGCCGGAGATGGATCCGCGCAGATTGTTCCCCGGTGCCAAAAGCATTATCGGCTTTGTTTTCCGCATTCCTCGCGGTGTGCAGCGCGGAATCGAAGAAGGAACCCAATTCTATCAATATCCCTCGATGGCCTATGGCGGCATCAATGAGATCTATGCCCCTGCGGTACTCTACCATGTGGGCAAGGTGATCGAAGATGCAGGCTATGAAGCGGTGGTCTATCGGAATACCGGCGCTCGCGGGGTTGTCTCGGATATGGACGGCACCCCGGGGAATACCTTATCGCCCGAGGAGCAGATCGAGGTCAGCCAACATGCCAAGGGCAAGACCGCGCACCACAGAAGCGTGCAGTTTACCCGCGAGGTCGCCGATGGCAAGAGCCCTCCGGATCTGCAGTTCCAATTCCGCTTGGCAGCCGTTGCCTGCGGCTTGGGCGAGATCGGTTGGAGTAAAATGCTGCTGACCCCTGAATTTGGCCCGCTGCAGCGTGTGGCATTTATTTTCACCGATGCCGAATTGGAATACGACGAAATGTATAGCGGCGAGCCCCTTTGCCGCAAATGCGGCGCTTGCGTGCGGGAATGCCCCGGCGGTTGCATTCCGCCTATCAATTCCGGCAAGACCGTTACTGTCGATCTGGCAGGCAAGATCTGCGAGTGGGGCGATATCGATATGTGGCGCTGCTATGCCTTCTATACCCATGGCGGTCGTTATTTCAATCCCTTTGTCCCCAAGGAAGTGTTTGATAAGAATGAAAACGGTATGCTGGATCTTTTGGAAGGGGTCACCGATGAGGCCAACGAAAAAGAGGTTATGAAGGTCTATACCGCGCTGGAAAAATATTTTCCCAGCTGGGTGGGCTATAATATGGCCAAATGCGGCGGTTGTATCCGCGCCTGCGTAAGTATGCTGGAAAAGAAGGGCGGCTGCATGGAAGGTCGATTTAAAGAGCCGCTTCGTAAGGGCAATAAAACTTGGAAAATGGAGCGATAAGATGAACGCAGAATACATAAAAGCGAAAGCAAAAGAGCTGGGCGCCGCGGTCTGCGGAATCGGCAATGTGGAATTAATGCGCAATGAGCCGGCTCAAAGAAACCCCTTTTACATCCTGCCGAACGCCAAGTCGATCATCGGCTTTGGCATCAAGGTCCCCCGCGGCTTATATCGCGCGATGGAGGATCAGGTTCAGTATTATAACTACACCAATCTGGGTGTGAAATACATCGATGAAAGCTTTGCCGAGATCTTCCTTTTGAAGATGGGCGCTATGATCGAAAATGAAGGGTATGATGCCTGCCTGCAGCGCAGCATCCCCGGCTTTAAGATTAAGGGCGATAAATCCACCAACCCCGAAGTCAATCGCATCTTTGAATTGGAATTGGCAGAAGCGGTGGAAGAGGGCAAGCCGGTCCCCGATGTCATTATCGATTTCAATAAAGCGGCACAGGTCTGCGGCTTGGGTGCTGCGGGGATGCACGGCAAGGTGATCGCGCCCAAATATGGTTCCTTTATGCGTTGGGTTTATATCATTACCGATCTGCCGCTGGAATTTGATGCGCCCTTTGGTGAAACTCTTTGCGATGGATGCGGTAAATGCATCGAAGCCTGCCCCGGTAAAGCCATCGATGCAGAAGGTGTGGATAGCTGGCAGTGCAGTGTTTATTATCGCGGCGCCCATAAATCCAATCCTTTTATGAACGAAGAAATTTTGAAGGATCATCCCGAACGGGAAGCGATCCTCAATGGCGAAAAGCGGTTTGATGCCGAGTCCGCCAAAGCGATCTATCCCGCGCTGAAGTTTTTACCTGCGACCCATTTTGGCTATCTGCCCTGCCTTTGCGGCAAGGGTTGCGAGACGGTTTGCTATAATCACTTGAAGGAGGTGGGCAAGTTATGAGAAATAAGATCATTGAATGCGCCAAGCGCTATGATGCCGATATCATTGGATTTGCCCCCGCAAGTCGATTCGGTAAAGACGATCCCATCTTTAAGATCTTCCCCCAAACTAAAACCGTAATCGGTATGGGATTTCGTGTCCTGCGCGGCATCTATCGCGGCGTGGAAGAAGGGACTACGTATTATCAATACACCACCATGGGCGTGGAAAATCTGGAAGAGACCGTGATGCCCTTGGCGTTGATCAATGTGGCAAATCTGGTGGAAGAGGAAGGCTTTGAGGCCATTCCTCAGCGTAAAAATCCCTTGATCCTGAATGAAGAGGGTACCACCAATCCCGAGGTGGACTATACCGACGTTGTTCATGGCGTAAAGGCAGAAAATCAAATCGATTTTCTCAACTGCGCGGTGCAATGCGGTTTGGGTGAGCGGAGTATGATCGGATCTCTGCTGACCAAAGATTATGGCCCTTTTATCCGTTATTGCTTTATCCTGACTGATGCCGAGATCGAGCCCACCCCGCTCTTTGAAGAAAAGCTTTGCGACGGTTGCGGCGAATGTATCAAGGCCTGCCCCGGCGGCGCGATCAGCGCTGAGGGTGCGTTGGATTCTTGGCGTTGCGCGGTTTATTATAACGGCGCCAACGGAACCAAGAACCCCTTTATGCCCCCTGAGGCTTTTGCGGATTTTGCCAATCGGATGGAGATCATCAACGGTACTGCCGAATTTGATGTGGAGCAAGCTAAAGAAATTTTGGATAATATCTATTTCTATCCCCCTGCAAAGCATTTTTATAGAACATCCATCTGCGGCCGTGCCTGCGATCGCGCCTGTTATATCCATCTGGAAGAAAAGGGCGTTTTGGGCAAGAGTTTCAATAAAAAGTTCCGCAACGGCGAAGATTGGAAACTCAGCACTATCCAATTTGAAACCGGTAAACGTGAAAAAGAATGGGAATTCAGTTGCAATAAAGGAGAAGAAAAATGAAGGAAAAAATGAGAATTGCCATTATCGGTTGCGGCCGATTTTGCAAGAAGTTTGTTCCCCTGTTTAAGGTCCACCCTGTGGTGGAAAAGGTCTATGTCTGCGATCTGATCCGCGAACGCGCCGAAGATTTTTCCCAAAGATTCGGTGTGGAGATCATCGATAGTTTTGAAGAGGCGCTGGCCAGCGATAAAGTGAACGCCGTTGCGATCTTTACCCAGCGTTATAACCACGGTGAATTGGTCATCCGCGCGCTGAAGGCCGGCAAACATGTTTATAGCGCGGTTCCCTGCGCGGTGAAGGTGGAGGAGATCATCGAAATCGAAAAGCTGGTGCGTGAGACCCGCCTGACCTATTCAATGGGGGAGACCGGCTTCTATCGCCCCGCTGCCATCTATTGTCGCAGAGAGTATGAGAAGGGCACTTTTGGAACCTTCTCTTATGCGGAATCCCAATATAACCACGATATCCGCAATATGGAGGATAGCTTCCGTTCCTCCGGCGGGGAAGATTGGAAATCTTATGCGGGTGTTCCTCCTTTCTGGTATCCCACCCATTCCACTTCGATGATTTTGAGCGCCATGCCCGGTGTCTATGCCAAGCGCGTCGTTGGGATGGGTTTTAAGGGAAGCCCCCGCACCGATATCTACGGTACCGACGGTCAGAACTATTATGCCAATCCTTTCTCCAACGAGGCAATGCTGATGGAGCTATCCAACGGCGGCATCGCCCGCGTCAGCGAAAATCGTTGCCTTGGTTGGCATAGCCCCGAAACCTATATCAATCAGTTCTATGGCTCTGAGGGTGGTTATGAATTTTCTGTCGCCCGTCATCATCTGTCTACTTGGGATCCCGAAAACAAGGGCAAGGTCATTATGAAGGATATTACCCGCGAACTGCAGCCTAAGGCGGTCGCCGATGCGTTGGATGAGAACTACGCGGAAGCGATCCAAAAACTTGCCAATGCCAACGGCTTTAAGGGGACCGAGGCTACCGCTCCCACCCAGCCCACCGGTCGTTTGCCGAAAGAATTTATGGGTCAGGCAAACGGTCACAACGGCACCCATCAGTTTATGGTGGATGATTTCTGCCGCGCCTATGAGACCGGCAAGCTTTCTCCCTGCAATATCTGGCAGGCGGCGCGCTTTAATATCCCCGGCTTGATGGCGCACGAATCGGCGCTCAAGGGGAGTATTCCTTTGGATGTCATCGATCTGGGCGATCCTCCGTCCGATTGGGAAGTTTTGAATTGGGACGAAGAATAAAAAACAACAAAAGAGCCGCTTGCGGCTCTTTTTTGTTGACAGCATTCGGGTGTATATGATATTATTTATTAGTAAAAATATATAATAAGAAAAGGAGAATCTTATGAGCGAGAAAAAAGAATTTAAGCCGTATATTCCCGCATCAAAGGTTACCCCTGAACTGACGGTCACGTCGATCATAATGGGTATTCTTTTAGCGGTGATCTTCGGCGCCGCGAATGCCTATCTGGGTCTTCGCGTTGGTATGACTGTATCCGCCTCTATTCCGGCTGCGGTTATCGCCATGGGCGTTATCCGCGTGATTATGCGGAAGAACTCTATTTTGGAAAGTAATCTGGTCCAGACCATCGGTTCCGCCGGTGAATCTCTGGCCGCCGGTGCCATCTTCACTCTGCCCGCATTGTTTATATGGGCAAGAGAAGGTGTGATGGAAAAACCCGGCTTGGTGGAGATCACTTTGATTGCCTTGATCGGCGGTCTGCTGGGTGTCTTCTTTATGGTCCCCCTGCGCAATGCGCTGATCGTTCGGGAGCATAATACTTTGCCCTATCCCGAAGGAAAGGCTTGCGCCGAAGTTCTGTTGGCGGGCGAAGAGGGTGGCTCCAATGCAGGAACCGTCTTTGCCGGTATGGGCTTTGCGGCCCTCTTTAAGTTCATCATTGATGGCTTGAAGCTGGTTCCCTCCGAAGTGAATTGGAACGGCACCACCAAGAGTTATCCCGGCTCCATCGGTACTCAGATCTATCCCGCGGTTATGAGTGTTGGCTATATCTGCGGTCCCCGCATCTCTTCCTATATGTTTGCGGGCGGTGTTCTGAGCTGGATGGTTCTGATCCCGATGATCGTTATTTTCGGGGCGGAGATCATCATGTATCCAGAAGCCACCAAGACCATCGGCGAAATTTTTGCCGCCGACGGTGCCGGCGGCATCTGGGGCAGCTATGTCCGTTATATCGGCGCAGGTGCGCTGGCGGCGGGCGGTATTATCAGCCTGATCAAGTCCTTGCCCTTGATCGTTCGCACCTTTGCCGATGCTATGAAGGGGATGAAGGGCGGCGCGAAAGCGGCGACCGTTCGTACCGAGCAGGATCTGAATATGAAGATTGTGCTGGGTGCTATTTTGATTCTTACCTTGGCTGTATGGCTGGTTCCTGCCATTCCCGTTTCCTTTATCGGAGCGGTCATCGTCGTCATTTTCGGTTTCTTCTTTGCCACCGTATCTTCCCGTATGGTCGGTTTGGTCGGCAGCAGTAATAACCCTGTTTCCGGTATGGCGATCGCCACTCTGCTGATCGCTACCTTGATCTTGAAGCTGACCGGTTCGGCGGGCGCCGCAGGAATGCAGGCGGCCATTGCCATCGGCTCTATCATCTGCATTATAGCCGCTATTTCCGGCGATACTTCTCAGGATCTCAAGACCGGCTACTTGCTGGGTGCTACACCTAAAAAGCAGCAATACGGCGAGATTATCGGCGTTGTCGCTTCCGCGTTGGCGATCGGTGCCACTCTTTATCTGCTGGATAATGCTTGGGGCTTCGGTTCTGCGGAATTGGGTGCTCCTCAGGCAACCTTGATGAAGATGGTCATTGAAGGTATTATGGGCGGTAAACTGCCTTGGGCATTGATCTTGATCGGTGTCTTTATCGCAGTCATCGTTGAAGTGATCGGAATCCCTGTTTTGCCCTTTGCTATCGGCGTATATCTGCCGGTGCAACTCAATGCCTGCATTATGGTGGGCGGTCTCATCCGCTTGTTCTTCGATAAGATGAAAGAAAGCGATAAGAAGAAGGGCATCATCAATGACGGTATTCTCTTCTGCTCCGGTATGATTGCGGGCGAAGGCTTGGTCGGTATCGTTCTGGCGATCCTCGCGGTCTTCGGTGTGGGCGAACTGCTGGATCTCTCCGGTTTGATCCATCTGCCCGGCTGGGCTTCCACCATCGGCAGCATCCTTGTCTTTGGTCTGATGATCTGCAGCCTGCTGCTCTTCACCATCTGGAAGAAGGAAAAGAAGAATAAGTAATGAAAAAGAAAAAGATCGTGATCCCCGAAAACTATCTGGAACGCATCCCCATTCGCGCCGACGCCATTGAATGGAAGGTCAGCAGCGAAGGGATGGTGACCCTGCAGATCGAAAATATCGGCTGGGCCAACCGCATCGCGCAGGTTTTGTTCGGGCGACCGAAATACAGTTATATCCATCTGGATGCGCTGGGCAGCTTTGTCTGGCCCTTGCTGGATGGGCAAAAGGATATCACCGCGCTGGGCAAG
>JAZSBU010000039.1:0-7065 GCA_045602565.1 Eubacteriales bacterium
CTGCAGCCCGCCGTCCATCAGGATCAGGTCGGGCTTGCCGCCGAATTCTTCCTCCCCCAGATGAGCAAGGCGGCGGGAGAGCATCTGCCGCGTAGCGGCATAATCGTCCTGCATATATTGGTCGCGGATCTCAAATTTCCGATAGGCGCTACGCTTAAACTTACCGTCTTCCCAGACGATCATTCCGCCCACCATCGATTCACTGCCGAAATTGGAAATATCATACATTTCGATGCGGTTGGGCGGCTCTTTCAGCCCCAAGGTCTGGGCGATGAGCAGGGCGGTCTTGCGAACGCGATCCCCGCCTGCCTGCCGCTCCGCCAATTTTTCCGAAGCGTTTTTGCGGCAAAGGTCCAAAAGCTCCGCCCCCTTGCCCCGCTGCGGGCAACGCAGATGCACCGCCGAGCCCCGCAGGTCCGAAAGGTACTGCGTCAAAAGCTCTGCCTCCTGCGGTAGGGCAGGCAATAAGATCTCCTTCGGCACCTGCTCTTGATCCCGATAATACCGCTGCAAAAAGGCACCGATCCAATCGTCCTCCAGCCCCTCCTGCAAAATCTCGGTATCCTGCATCAGCAGGCGGCCGTTGCGGATCACCAAAACCCCCACCGCCAAAAGGTCGCCCAACCGAACCGCATCCAGAACATCACGGTCCAGATGCTCCTTATCGGTGACGATCTGGCTTTGGCGCAGGTTTTCAATTTTACGGATGCGATCCCTGAGAGCCGCCGCCTTTTCAAACTGCAGATGTTCGGCGGCGCGCTCCATCTTTGCCTGCAGTTCCTGCAGCAACAGGCGGTAGTCCCCTTTCAAAAAGTCCATTACCTCGCCCAATCGCTCCCGATACTGCTCTTGCGAGACCTTGCCGGTGCAGACCCCCATACAGCAGCCGATATGGTGCCTCAGGCACGGCCGCCCCTTGCGGAAATCCCGCGGGAATTTGCGGTTGCAGGTGACCAGCCCGAAAAGATCATTGGCGGTGCGGACGATCTCTGCCGCCGCGCCCATTTGAGGGTAGGGACCAAAGACCTGCATCCCCTCCCGATTTTCGCGGCGGATCACCTTTAATTGCGGGTAAGGCTCCCGCAGATCCAACGCCACATAGGGATAAGTTTTATCGTCCTTTAAAAGAATATTATATTTGGGGTTATGCTCCTTGATGAGCACGTTTTCCAAAATCAGCGCTTCCATCTCGGAATTGACGCAGATATAATCGAAATCCGCCACCTTCTGCACCATCGCCATCA
The DNA here is from genome assembly GCA_045602565.1 of Eubacteriales bacterium. GTDB lineage: Bacteria > Bacillota > Clostridia > Oscillospirales > QAKW01 > QAKW01. The sequence continues at coordinate 1,245 of JAZSBU010000039.1, forward strand.
CCTTGGCGGTATGGCTCTTGACACCGGTGAAATAGGAGGTCACGCGGTTTTTTAGGTTCTTCGCCTTACCGATATAGATAATCGTTCCGTCCCGATCTTTCATCAGGTAGACGCCCGGACGGGCGGTGAGCACCTTGAGCTTATCGGTGACTGCTTTTGGAAATTGCATCGCGCTGCCTCCTTTCTTGTCTTAATAATGTAATTATAACATAGGTTTTTCTTGAATGCTACTGTTTAATATGGTAGAATAATAGAAAAATAAAGCAAAAGGAATTTAAAAACCAATGATCAAACTCATTGCATTTGATATGGACGGTACCTTGACCGATTCCGGCAGGCTGATCACCGCCTTTGCCAATCGGGTCTTGGCGCACTACGGAAAGGAGCCGCTGCCCGCCAAACTGATCCACAGTTATGTGGGCGCGGGAGCCAAATATCTGCTGCAGGGCGTGCTGGACGAAGCGGGTGCCAAGGTCTCCGCCGACGAAGCATATCCTTATTACGATAGCCTTTACACAGAGGTCACCCCCGATCTGGTCTCTGCCTACGACGGTGTGAAAGAAATGCTGACCGCCTTGGGCGAGAAAGGCATTCGGCGGGTGGTGCTCTCCAACCGCCCCCATAATCAGACCCTACGCATCTGCAAGGTGGCATTACCGGGTCTGCTGGACGAAGTATACGGCCAGCGGGAAGGCATCCCCATGAAACCCGACCCCACCGCGCTGCACACCATTCTGAAAGAGAACGGCGTTGCCTTGGAGGAATGCCTTTATGTGGGCGATATGCATTTCGATATGGACGTTGCCGCCAATGCGGGGGTGAAATCCGTCGGTTGCGTTTGGGGCTTGGGCGGCTACGAGCAGGTAAAAAATGCCGACTTTGTCATCGAAAATGCGATGGATCTCTTGAAAATACTTGAATAATCGCCAAAATTTTGGTAAGATATTAAAAAATAAACAGGAGGGTTCTTGATATGAATATTGTTTGCTTAGATATGGAAGGGGTCTTAGTCCCCGAAATCTGGATCGCCTTTGCCGAAGCCAGCGGCATCCCCGCCTTAAAGCGCACCACGCGGGACGAGCCGGACTATGATAAATTGATGCAATATCGCTTGGATATTTTGAAGGAGCACGGACTGGGCTTGAAAGAAATTCAGGAGACCATTGCCAAGATCGATCCCCTGCCCGGTGCCAAGGAGTTTTTAGACGAACTGCGCCGCACCACCCAGACCATCATTCTGAGCGATACCTTTGAGCAATTTGCCGCACCGCTGATGGAAAAGCTGGGGATGCCCACCATCTTCTGCAACACCTTGGAGGTGGCAGAGGACGGCACCATCACCGGCTATAAAATGCGGGTGGAAAAATCCAAGCTCTCCACGGTGAAGGCGCTGCAATCCATCGGCTTTGATACCATCGCCGCCGGCGACAGCTTCAACGATCTGGGGATGATCTTAAACAGTAAGGCAGGGTTCCTTTTCAAATCCACCGAGGCCATCAAAAAGGAGTATCCCGAATTGCCCGCTTACGAAGAATTTGATGATCTGCTTGCAGCCATCAAAGCAGCCCTTTAAATAAACCGCTGAAAAAGGCACTTTTTCCGTCGATCCCGCCACTCGGAGTATCGACATACGCCTTCGAGCGTGCTCAACGAAAACTGCACTCTTTTTGAGCGGTTTCGACAAAAGGACAAAAGCACCGCGCAGAATTATTTCTGCGCGGTGTATTTTTTACACTTTTTTGTTTTTTCCTTTGAACTGTAACCAACCGATAATCTGACCCGATAATAAAACGGTCAATAAGGAATAGCCCAGCCGTTGCCAAGGGATATAGGTGGCGGAAAGAGCCAAGACCGAAAGATCGCTGATCAGATAGACCCATTGGATCTTGCATTTCATCGCCGAAGATAAACTCATTGCCAAGGCATCATCGCCGGTGGGCGCGCCGCCCATCCGCACGCAAAGCCCTACCCCGACACCGACAAAGCAAGCCCCCAGCACCGCCGCCAATAGCGGATATTGGGCGATTTGGGGATACAGCGGTGGGAAACATTCCAAGATGCGATAAAAGGCCGAAAAGCCCCCTGCCGCAATGGCGGAATAGGCAAGGAATTGCTTACCCAACAATTTCCATCCCAAAAGATAGCAAAGAGCATTTAAAATTAGCCCCGAAAGGGCGGGCGAAACTTCCAGCCAATGATCCAGCAGCAAGGAAAGGCCCAAAACGCCCCCTTCGGTCACCGCCGAGACCGAATGAATGTTATATAATCCAAACGCCAGAATCATACTCCCCAAAAGGCTGACCAAAATATTTTTTGTTTTTAAACTTTTCAGCAAATTCATAAGGATATTATACTCTCTTGCGTACCGAAAAGCAAATAAAAAACCTTTATTTTTCGGCAAAATTATGCTATGATAAAGAAAAAGGAGGAATGTTCCTATGTTGAAATATGAAATTGAAGGCGGGAATCTCCCCGTTGTCATTTGCTATCCCGAAGCCAATCAGACCCTCTGCTCCGAGCGGGGCTCGATGAGCTGGATGAGCCCCAATATGCAGATGGAGACCCATACCGGCGGGTTTAAAAAAGCCATCGGGCGGCTCTTTTCGGGCGAATCCATTTTTTTGAACGAATATACTGCGTTGGGCGGCAGCGGCATGATCGCCTTTGCCTCCACCTTCCCCGGCTCCATCATCCCCTTTGAGGTGCATCCCGGCAACGGATTGATCATCCAAAAGAAAAGCTTTTTGGCGATGGAAAAGGGGTTGGATCTTTCGGTCCATTTCCAAAAGAAATTGGGCTCCGGCTTTTTCGGCGGCGAAGGCTTTATCCTGCAAAAGGTTTCGGGCGAAGGGACGGTCTTTTTGGAGATCGACGGTCATTGCAAGGAATATACCTTGGCGGCAGGGGAGACCATCATCGTCGATACCGGCTATTTAGCGGCGATGACCGAATCCTGCTCGATGGATATCCAGACGGTAAAGGGCGCCAAAAATATCTTCTTCGGCGGGGAGGGCTTATTCCATACCCGCATCACCGGTCCCGGTAAGGTCTATCTCCAATCGATGCCCTTGTACCAGACCGCCCAGGCGTTGATCCCCTATCTCCCCCATTCTTCTTCCGATGGAGACGGCGGAATCAAGATCAATTTCGGCAATGACTAATCAATAAAAAAAAACCTCTCAACCGCAAAGCGGTTGAGAGATTTTTTTATTCGTCTTCTTCCGAGTCTTCCTCTTCGGGAAGGACCTCCACCTTCAACCGCTCGATGCGGCGGTTATCGGTTTCCAAAACAGTGAAGGAAAGATTTTCATAATCTACCTGGTCGCCGGTTTCGGCATAGTGGCCTAATTGCTCCACAACGAAACCGCCGACGGTGGCATTATCATCATCCAGATCGCGGTCGTCGAATTCGACTTCGTCAAAGAAATCTTCGATACGCATATCGCCGTCGACTTCCAGCGTACCATCGGAAAGTTCCACAACCTCGGGCTCAATCTCGTCGTTTTCATCCCAGATATCGCCGACCAGCTGCTCCATGGCATCTTCCATCGTCAGAATACCCATAACGCCACCGTATTCATCGGTGACCACCACGATATGGCTGCGTTTTTTGCGCATCAGTTCAAAGACTTCATCCAACGCCATGGTCTTATGCACAAAGACCGGTTCCATCATCGTTGCCAAGATATCGGCATCGGGATCCTCCGTCAGCGCGCGAATAACCAGATTGATATGCAAAATACCGATGATATTATCGATGGTATCTTTATAAACAGGGATGCGGGTATAGACCGAATCCAGCAAGATCTCCAGCATCTCTTCCCGCGTGCTTTCGGCATCGATGGCGATCATATCCACCCGCGGGGTGATGATCTCATAGGCCTGCACCTCATCAAAATCAAAGGCACTTTGCAGAAGATCGCATTTTTCTTCGTCGATGACCCCTTCGTCCTCCACGGTATCCAGAATGGTCTCCAATTCTTCTTCGCTGATGGGGCTGTTATCGATTCCCTTTTTCCAAAGATGAGAGACCAGCTTCACGATCGCATCCACAAGGATGACGATCGGCTTGGTAATGATCATCAGCACATAAAGCGGGATCGCATAGATGGTCGAGAAGGTCTCGGGCATCGTCTTTGCCACGATCTTCGGCACGATCTCGCCGCAGATCAATACAAGAATGGTCATTCCGATGGTGGCGATCCACGCATTGGAAGAGCCCAACCAACCGATAACGATGACGGTTGCCACCGATTCCGAGGCGATATTCACCAGGTTATTCCCGATCAGAATGGTCGCCAAGGCATTTTCATAATTATTATAGATCTTATAAGCCAGCTTCGCAGCGGTCGTCCCTTTTTCTTCGGCGGCACGCTTCAAACGCAGGTTATTGGCGGAAGCATAAGCAATTTCCGAAGAGGAAAAGAAGGCTGAAAAAAACAAGCAAACAATGATTATAATTACATTAAGCATTGGCTACGCCCCCTTCCGTCTCGTCATAGATCTCGCCGACCAGTTCCTCTAAAATATCCTCAACGGTAATAATACCGAGGATCTTTCCCATCGATTGAACATAGGCAATATGAGTGCGGTTGGCAGAAAGGGTGCTCAGCAGATCGTCCACCGGGGTGGTGGCATCGATCATTGCCGCACTGCGCATAATCTGGCGCACGTTAAAGGTCTCTTTTTTATAATGACGTTTCAAGAAGTCGCGAATGCTCAGCGTTCCCACAACCCAGCCTTCGTCGTTGACAACCGGCAGGCGGGAAAAATTGCTGCTCCGGATCAGCTCCAGAACCTTCTCGTTACTGTCGTCCTCGTGGATATGTAACACCTTTTGCCAGGGAGTCATCACGTCCTTAGCGGTACGCTCGGAAAACTCGATGGCGTTTTGCACCAATTCTTCGGTATCTTCATCGATATCATTTTCCTTAACAAAGGTTTCGATGATATCGTATAATTCGTCCTCCGTCACCGTGGGAGTCTCCTGCGCCTTTTGTTTGAAGGGGCGGCTGACCCACTCGCTGATGGCGGAGAAACAGATACTGACCGGGGTCAGAACCTTCATCAAAAAGATCAACGATCCCGCAATGGCAAGGGCAAATTTTTCGTTGCACGCCTTACCGAACGCCTTGGGGATCATCTCGCCGATCAAAAAGACTACGATGGTGGAAATAATCGTCGAAAGTGTTACCGCGTAATCCGGCATTGCTTCGATACTGTCAAAAAGCGCATATGTAAAAACGGTGGAAAGGGTCGCGATCCCCGCATGGGTCACATTGGTACCGATCAGCAGGGTGGTCAACGCCTTATCAAAGTGGTCCAATATATAGATCACCCGCTTGGCGCGCTTATCGCCATCCTCCGCCCGATTGGTCAACCGAATCCGATTCACCGATGCCAAAGCGATCTCCGCTCCGGCAAAATATGCGGCCAATAATAACAAAATAAAAATCGAAATCAAATACCACATACTACTGTCGTCCACGAACAAACCAACTCCTTTTGTTTCTATAATCGGAACTATTTTATCATACTTTTTTACTAATTACAATATGTTAATTGATTTTATGGCAAAACAGCGGTTTATTTTTGCTCTATTCTACATATACTTTGAAAAAAAGGGGGAATTATTATGAAAAGGACCATCAACCTTTGGCAATGGTTAGGGTTTATCGTCACCGGAATTTTAGGAGTACTTCTCCATTATTTATATGATTGGTTGGGGCAAAACCCGCTCATCGCCCTCATATCAGCGGTCAACGAATCCACCTGGGAGCATATGAAACTGCTCTTCTTCCCGATGTTCTTCTTCGCGCTG
>JAZSBU010000040.1:0-2297 GCA_045602565.1 Eubacteriales bacterium
GCAACCGCTCATATACAGCCGTTTGCTCCACTGCCCCCTCCGGCACACCCAACAGCACCGCGGCACATTTTAAAATTGCTTGAATTGTCATCATCATTACCTCCGGGATGCATATTTTATTTTGTGCAAATGATCAACTCGCTATCAAACGTATTCTCGGTGCTTTCGATCAAAACGCATCCCTTATGTTCACCGGAAGTCTGAATACAGTTGTTTAGTTCCAGAAATACACCGACACATCCCGGTTCGCACTCAATCTTCTGATCTTTTCCGCCAAAAACAGAATCTGCAGTCTTAATGGTGACTGTAGAAGCATCTTCACTGTATAACAAAAGAAGCCCAAATTCCGCATCCTCCGGAACACGATATGCCGCCGATTTTACGCTGGTATTTAACTGTTCGATGTCAAAAAAAACGTGCTTTTTTTTACGAATAGCATTAAAATAAGTCATACTTCAAAGTCCTTTCTTTTCAATTATTATTTATGAGCCTTGATGACAACAAGTTCCTTGGGACGAACCAATTTACCGCCGAAGACATTGAGTCCCTTGACCGCATCGGAGAAATACTTCTCGGGGCGGTAGGCTTCGGTCTCATCAATGGCAGAAGCAAAGGCGATCGCCTTATTGGTACGAACCATCATATAATCATCGGTGCCGTCGTTATAAAGATTGTTGCTCAATACCACCTTGGCACAATCGTACATTCCGACCACACCGCGAGCGATCAGCTCATCATTATTGGTCTTGAGTTCGGTCAAGGCATCACGCAGCAGTTGATAGAAGAAGGGAGATACGGTAATGGATACATTATCAGCAATATCCACATCATGCTCACGCAGAGTAAGCAATGCTTCATCGACCAACGCCTTTGCCTGCGCGGGAGTGGTCACCTTGGTCGATGCGGTGGAAAATCCGCTTTCTTTTGCAAGGGAAGCCACATAAGTATCGCGGGCGACCGCCATCTTGCGACTGGCCTCCTCCAAAACGACAGGCATCAATTCAGGATTGGTCTGCAGACGATCCAGATCATCCACCATAAAGTTGAAGGCTTTGGCCTGGTCCAGATCCAGATAGACGCTGACACCCTGCAAGGTCTGGGGGGTATCCATCCCGGCAGCAGCATCATAATCGAAGATCTCGGGAGCGATTGCGCCTAAAATCTTGACTCTGCCGCCCAGACGGGCTTCCCCTTCAAACTGACGGTTGCAATCATCCACCAGCTTGCACTTCTTTTCCAGCTCGGTTTGAATAAAACGGCTCCAGATGGTGGGTTTAAAATTAGAAAAAGACATAGTTTTAACTCCTTAATTTTGATAATGAAGCGATGGCTTTCCGAAAAACATCGGGATCCTTCAGATCTTTTTCGGTCAGCCGATCCAGCTCCTGAGAGGAATAATAGAGCGCGGCTCCTCCGGCCGATTTTGCGCTCACCATGTTTTCAGGAATCGGCTCCTTGCGGCGATCAGCGGCGGCTTGTGCTTCATAGGCAACCACCGGATCTACCTGCCCGCTTGCCATTAATCGGCAGTAGATTTCCCCTACTTCTTGGGGGCTTTGGGCGGTCAGGCTCGGATAAGCCGCTCGTACACGGTCCAGATCCTGCTTAAAACGGTTCTCCTCCAGCAAGGTCATGGCTTCCTTGACCAAAGGATGATTCATTACCTCCTGCCGCAATTGCTCTTGGCGGGCATCGGCACGTAATTCTTCGGCTTTCTGCTCCAGCGCGCGCCGGCGGGAGGCTTGCTTGCTCCGTTCTTCTTTCGACATTTCTTCTTTCTCGGCTGTCTGTTCTTCCGAGGTTGTTTGAGGAGCAGGTTCCTGCTCCGGTGCGGTTTCCACCGCAGTGTTCAATTCGCTCATATATGAACCTTTCTGTGATTTTTACGCTCTTCACCTGCGAGTAATATTAAACGCGATTTTTACGCTCTTCACCTGCGATTTTTTATTTTTGTATTGCCGTGTCCATCGGTGGACGTGCCGCCAGAATGGAACGCAGCTTTTCTTTGGGTGCATTGGCATCTTCATCCAACGCTTCCACATATTCTGCAAAGGAGATATATCCCGCATTGAGAAGATTTTGCAGCGATTGCTCCTGCGCAAATTTAGAGAAGGGGTTGGCGGGCGAAAGATCGATCCGCACCCGCGGTTCCAATGCCTGCAGCAGTTTGCCGGGGATCAATTCCGATTCCACCGTCAACCCTGCAGGATGATATGCCCGCAGCAGGTCATACCAGATCAGCGCCACATCCTCCACAAACCGCGAAAGCTGCGCCACCGCGAAGTTCAGATTCAAGG
>JAZSBU010000041.1:0-17306 GCA_045602565.1 Eubacteriales bacterium
TGAAAAGAAAAATCCCCGCACGTCTCCGCTTTGCTTAGTTTTATCACTTATTTACGCCAATTTCGCGGCTTTAATTAGGCAAGCTCAGCGAAATATTTGATAGTGCGAACCATCTGGCTGGTGTAGCTGTTCTCGTTATCATACCAAGAAACAACCTGAACCTGATAGGTGTCTTCGTCGATCTTAGCAACCATGGTCTGAGTTGCATCGAACAGAGAACCATAGGTGATACCAACGATATCGGAAGAAACCAGCTCTTCCTCGGTATAACCGAAGGAAGCGGAGGAAGCAGCCTTCATAGCAGCGTTGATGCCTTCCTTGGTGATATCCTTGCCCTTAACAACGGCAACCAGCAGAGTGGTGGAACCGGTGGGGACAGGAACACGCTGAGCAGAACCGATCAGCTTGCCGTTCAGCTCGGGGATAACCAGGCCGATGGCTTTAGCAGCACCGGTGCTGTTGGGAACGATGTTCACAGCAGCAGCGCGAGCGCGGCGCAGGTCACCCTTTCTGTGGGGACCGTCGAGAACCATCTGGTCGCCGGTATAAGCATGAACAGTGGTCATGATACCGCTCTGGATGGGAGCATACTCATTGAGAGCCTTTGCCATGGGAGCCAGGCAGTTGGTGGTGCAGGAAGCAGCAGAAATGATGGTGTCTTCCTTGGTCAGGGTGTTTTCGTTTACGCTGAAAACGATGGTGGGCAGGTCGTTGCCTGCGGGAGCAGAGATAACAACCTTCTTGGCGCCTGCGGCGATATGAGCAGAAGCCTTCTCTTTAGAGGTATAGAAGCCGGTGCACTCCAGAACAACGTCAACACCGATCTCGCCCCAGGGCAGATCCGCAGCGTTCTTCTCGGCATAGATCTTGATGGTCTTACCATCGACAGTGATCTCGCCTTCGCCTGCAACTACTTCGTGACCATCGTAGCGACCCTGAGCGGAATCGTACTTAAGCAGGTGAGCCAGCATTTTGGCATCGGTCAGATCGTTGATCGCAACGATTTCGTAGCCTTCGGCGCCGAACATCTGGCGGAATGCCAAACGACCGATTCTGCCGAAGCCATTGATAGCAACTTTAACAGACATGTTAGTAGCCTCCTAAAAAATATTTTTTAATTTACCATCGTTTATTATACACCAATGGTTTGACTCATTTCAAGTCCATTTTTTATTTTCGCCGTTATACCATAAAATAAATCGTCAATTAGAACTCTTTCGGTTGAAAATTACCAAAAAGAATGTTAAAATATGTGGAGAAAGAGAGGCTTTTTTGAAAATGGTTTTACTTAGTAGCATTGTCAACGGATGTACCATTATCGCCGGCGCCCTGCTCGGTACGCTTTTAAAAAAAGGGTTGCCCGAACGGATCACCCAAGGGGTGATGCAGGGGATGGCGCTTTGCGTTCTTGCCATCGGCATCCAAGGGATCTTCGACGGCGAAAACTTCCTTATTACCATCCTTTCCATCGCCTTGGGTGGCGCGCTGGGGTATTGGATCGATCTCGACCGCCATCTCAACCGCTTTGGCGATTGGGTGCAGAGCAAACTAACCAAAGGGGAGAGCGGCAGCACCTTCGGCGAAGGGTTTGTCACCGCGACGCTGATGGTCTGCATCGGCGCGATGGCGATCACCGGTGCCTTGGATAGCGGCATCCGCGGAGATGATACCACCCTCTTTGCCAAATCGATGCTGGATTTTGTCACCTGCTTGGTGTTGGCATCCTCCATGGGCATCGGGGTGGCGTTGGCAGGACCCGCTTGTTTTTTGTATCAAGGTGCGATCGCCTTGGGTGGCAGCGCCGTTGCGGCATTTTTGAGCGATTCGATGGTCCATGAGATGAGTTGTGTCGGCTCGCTGCTCATCATCGCCATTGCGCTGAATATGCTGGGGCTGACCAAGATCAAGGTGGTCAACCTGATCCCTGCCTGTTTTTTACCCTTGATTTTTTGCCTTTTTATGTGATAAAATATAAAAAATAACTAAAGGAGTTTATAAATATGGCAAGTGAATACGGAAATGATTTTGTCGTTCTCACCGATGAGGATGGAAGAGAAATTGAATTTGAAGTGTTGGGCAGTGTGGATGTGGACGGCATCACCTATGTGGGTCTGATCGAGCAGTTCGAAGATCCCCAAGCCCAGCTGGACAGCGATGGCAGAATGATCGTTCTCAAAGCCATCGAAGACGATAACGGCGAAGAATTGCTGGTCACCATCGATGATGAAGAACTGGCAAACGTCCTCCCCGCCTTCGAAGAAGCCCTCGGCGAAGAGTATGACATCGGCGAAGAGGAATAATTTTTAAAAAGAAGATAAAAATAAGAATTACCCCCTGCGGTGTTCGTGGCGTGCATTCATTGAGCCTACACTTACGAAACGGGATCGCGTTCGGGCGCTGTGAGCATGCCGACTCTGGCGTAAGCCAATGTCGGAAGCCTGTGAGGCCAACCCGGCAAAAACCCACTGTGACCTTTTGGGGTCATAAAGTGTGCATCACGGCATATGTGGGGGACTTTTTTTGACCAATTTGAGCGTCTTTCCCATTTTCTGCCCTTGCGGTATCGATATACAGCGGCGGGCAGAGAAATGAAAAATCCATCTCAAATTGGTCAAAAAACTAAAGTTAGGGAAAGAAAATGGATGCATTGATAAGAACCGAAAGTTTAATAGGGAAAGAGGGTCTGGCGCGGTTGCGGCAGGCCCATATTGCCGTGATCGGTCTGGGCGGGGTCGGCGGTTATGCGTTGGAAGCGTTGGCGCGGGCAGGGGTCGGCAAATTGACCCTCATCGATGGCGATGCTGTCGCCGAGAGCAATCTCAACCGCCAGATCTTGGCGACGGTCGATACCGTCGGAATGCCCAAGGCGATAGTCGCCAAGGCGCGGGTGACGCAAATTGCGCCGCAGGCGGAAATCTATGCAAAGGCAGAGTTTTTGAATGAGCAAACCGCCGAAACGCTGCTGGGCGAGCCCTTTGATTTTATCATCGATTGCATCGATGATGTCCCCGCCAAGCTGTTGCTGGCGGAGCATTGCAGAGAACATAAGATTCCTCTGCTGATCTGTTGCGGCACCGGAAATCGCCTCTCTTCCGAAGGCTTGCGGATCGCTAATTTTGATAAGACCGCGGGCTGCCCGCTGGCTAAAAAACTGCGGTTGCTCTTGAAAGAGCGTCGGTTTTCCAAATTGAAACTGCTCTTTTCCGATGCGCCCACCGCCAAGGTGGAACCCATCGAGGACGGCGGCAAGCGCACCGTCGGCTCCATCTCCTATGTCCCCGCCATCGCGGGACTAAAACTTGCTGAAGCTACCCTCACCGCCCTGATCGCAGGAGAAGAAAAAGGGTATATACCGAGATGAAAAATCTTCCGAGTCGAAAATCGCCCCGCTTAAAAGAATACGATTATTCTTCGGTGGGCGCATATTTCATAACCATATGTACACATCAAAGAAAAGAGATCTTCGGTAAGGTTGCGTTTGATCCCATTTTGGGAACGGCAAAATCGGAATTGACAGATCTTGGAAAGATTGCCGAAGAAGAATTAAAGAACATAGAGGGGCATTATTGCAATATAGCGATCGACCGCTATGTAATTATGCCGAATCATATTCATTTGATCTTGCGGATTAAGGAACGGATAAATCCGTTCCCTACGGAGAAACAATTCGATATTTCGAATATTATAGGAAAATATAAAGCCGCAGTAACACGCAGAATGAATGTAGGGACGGCATTGATGCCGTCCGCGGCAATACCGTTGTGGCAATCTTCTTTTTACGATCATATCATTCGCGGCGAACAGGATTATAAAGAAATTGCGGAATATATCGAGAATAATCCGGCTCGATGGTCTGAAGACCGATTTTATCAATAAAAAAGAACCCGATTTTTTCGGGTTCTTTTTTGTTATTTTAATGGGCGGGGCTCGTCGATCAATCCCAGAATATAGTCGGCGGAAACATTATAATGCTTGCTGAAAGTGATAAGAACATCGTGGGGTATTGCCCGCAAGCCGTTTTCATAGCGAATATATGAATTTTTGCCGATGTTTGCAATTTCGGCGCACTCTCTTTGTGTCAGTTCGTGATCTTCTCTTAAATCTCTCAAACGCAGCATTGAATCACCACCCTTGAGATTATTATAGACAGATACCCCAAACGGAGTTGACAAAATGCCCCATATGGGGTATTATCGAAGCAAAGAACGGATAAAGGAGATCGTTTTATGTTGTCGCCGCAAAGCATTATAAAGGAGTTCGTTAGCAAATATAAAAGGTTATTTTTAGAAGAGTTTACGGATTTTTATAACATAAATCGATCTTTGGAGCAAAAGAAGGAGGCGGCGACCGTTTGTTCTCTCTGTGATGCCTATGAGGAGCGGTTGCAAGTTTGGCTCATTTTTTGCTTTGGAAATGGATTGAAAGAGAATCTTGATCATTTTAAATATCCGATGAATCCAAATGTGAATGAAAGCGAGCCGGACTTATATTTGCGTGAATCTGTTGTACGGCAATTACCGGCATTTCGGGCGGCTACAGAAAAAATAACGGAGAGAGTGAAGGACGTTTCTAAAGAAGAATACAATATAGTTTTAGAGTATTACATCTATCTGGAGATCCTTCTTCCAAAAATTGCCCACTTGAAAGGCTTTGAGTTTGGCGATCAAATTCTTCCAATGGTTGAGCCGGGATATGTACCGGATTTGTTTTATACCAAAGCATATCGAAAAAAGGTTTCTCATTGGAGTGAACTGAAGCTCTAGCTCAAAAGAAGTGAAGAACCGCTCAAAAAGAGGCGAAAAGCCATAAAAAAAGAACCCGATTTTTTCGGGTTCTTTCCTATTTTTTGGCGGTGCGCCCTTTTTCAGCGGTTATTTTACGAGAAATTTGGCAAGCAGCGGGCGCTGTACTTTCAGCGCGCCCTTGGGGCAAAACTCCTGGCAGCAGAAGCAACGGATGCATTTTTTGCGGTCGATCTTGGGCTTATGCTTTATCATTTCGATGGCATCGGCGGGGCAGACCTTAAAGCACTCCTTGCAACCGATACATTCGGCGGGGGTCAGCACCGGCTTGGATGCCAAGGCGCGATCCATCACCGCCGCGCTGATCTTGCCGAAAAATTGTTCCGAGCCGCGATTGAAACGCAGAGACCGTACCGCCTTGACCAACTGATAATCGGGGATGATCTGCGCTCTCCAATCGATGCCGCAGACCTCCAGCTCTTCGGCGGTTTGGGGGATCAGCCCACGCCGTTGGGCGGCCACCAAGGTGGGCACTTCCTGCGGCTTTAAACCGATGATGGCAGCACCCAATAGGTCGGCGGCGTGGGGATTTTTCGAGGCGATTAGAACACCGATGGGGCGGGGCGTTCCCGCGGTGGGGCCGTTGCCCTCCATCCCGACAACGCCGTCGATGATATGGAGGCAGGGCTTGAAATACTCATTGAGATCGATGATCATATCGGCAAAATCCGCCGGTTCGGGAAAGCGGTAATGATATTCCGGCTTGACCGTACCCGGCACTGTACCGAAGATATTTTTAGCGGCGGCGCTCAGGGTCATCATTCCGTGGGTCTTGAGTTTACAGAAATTGATGATGGCATCCGCCTCATCCAGCCAGCCGGTATAGGCAAATTCCTTATTGACTTTACCTTGGGGGAACTGCGCCTGCTTGACCGAAAAATCCCAGTTTAACTTGGCATCGGTGGCTTTAGCGATTTCTTTCATCCCCGTTACCGCATAGATGCGGTCTAAATACACCTTGGTATAGATGCCGCCGGGGCTATCCCCGATGGTTACTTGAGCACCCTTTTCGCAGAGCATCTGCGCCAAGGCCTGCAGCAAGGCGGGGTGGGTGGTGGCGGCGGCTTCGGGTTTGAGCATACTGACTAAATTCGCCTTGATGGCGATCTTCATATGGGGGCGCACCCAATCCAGCCCACCGATCAGATCGAGGGCCTCTTTCAGCGCGGTTTGAACCTGCGCGGCTTCATAGCCCGCGCAGGCGGTAATGGCAACTTTATTCATCATCGGCTCCTTTTTCAAAGTGATTTTATTCTAACATAAAATGGGCTAAATGACAATTAACATTGAAAAAATTATAATATTATGCTAAAATGATTTTATATCGTTCTAAAAGGAGAAATTTAAGGAATGAGTGAGAAAATTTTTAACATCAAAGACTACGGAGCCAAGGGCGACAGCATCACCCTGGATTCCCCCGCGGTGCAAAAAGCGGTGGATGCCTGCCATGAGGCGGGCGGCGGTATTGTATACTTCCCCAAGGATATTTATGTTCTGGCAACGGTCTTTTTAAAGGATAACGTCCATATTCAGTTTGAGGACGGAACCGATATTCTGGGCGCGCTGGATTTTTACGCCTATGCCCAGCAGGAGGAGATCGATTATCCCTTATATCAGGATGCTTCCCATTCCTTTTTTGACCTTGCAATGTTTGTCGGCAAGGGGTGTAAGAACATCTCTATTACCGGGAAGGCCTGCATCAATATGCGCTCGGTTTGGGATGAGGACGAAGTGCGTGGCGCGGCGATCAAAAACCGCGGCCCCAAGTGCATCTCGCTGAAAGAGTGCGACGATGTGGAATTGGCGGGCTTTGAGATCAAGTTTGCCTCCGACCTGGCGATCTATTTTGCCGGTTGCAACCGTGTGGAGATCCATCATATCAAGATGATGGTCTATATCGACGGCATCTCGCCCGATAACTGCCACGATGTCAATATCCATGATTGCGACGTGGTTTCGGGGGACGACGGCATTGTATTTAAGTCTTCTTATACCCTCAATCGGTTGGGGATCTGCAAAAATATCCACGTTTGGAACTGCCGCGTTTCCAGCCGCTGCTCCGCCATTAAGATCGGCACCGAGACCAACGGCGGGTTTGAAGATATTTTGATTGAAGATATCGATGTCTACGACAGCCGCATCACCGCCATTGCCCTTGAAAGTGTGGACGGTGCGATCATCGACGGGGTGACGGTGCGGAACATCCGCATTAAGAACACCAACGGTCTGCTCTTTATCTATTTGGGCGATCGGATGCGCGGCCCTGAAGGGCGCGAGGTAGGCGAGATCCGTAATGTCACTTTGGAGGATATCATCGCCGAAGGCCCCTATGAACCCTATATCACCGTTCCCATGAACTATGCCTCCTATTATGGTGAGAATTATTTGCAAGAGCCTTGGCGGTTGAATAAAAACTCTAAAAGGATTCCCGAGGAGATGCAAAATCTCACTCGAGAGGACGGCTGGCAACTTTCCTCCAATATGGCCGGGATGCCCGACCGCCCCTTGAAGAACATTACCTTAAAGAATGTGCATTTAAAGGTGGCAGGCGGGGTCAAGGACTATCAAAAAGAGATCCCCGAACCCACAAAACCCTATCCCGAGATTTGGAACTTGGGTTATATTTTACCCGCCAAGGGTATCTTCTTCCGCCATATCGATGGTTTGACCTTGGATAATGTGAAGGTGGAAAGTTATCGCCCCGATGCCCGCGAAGATTTTATATTTGAGGATGTTAAAAACTTAATTCAAAAATGAACGAGAAAATTCTGATCATCGAAGATGAACTGAATATTGCCCGAATGCTTCGCCTGGAATTGGAGCGGGAAGGCTATCTTTGCACCGTCGCCGCCGATGGCGAGGCGGGGCTGGCCGCCGCATTGAGCGGGGAGTTTGCCTTGGCACTTTTGGATGTGATGCTCCCCAAAATGGATGGTTTTGCGGTGCTCAAAGCTTTGCGGGAGCAATCCTCGATGGCGGTCATTATGCTCACCGCCCGCGGCGAGATCGAAGACCGTGTGGAGGGGCTGGAACTGGGTGCGGATGATTATCTCACCAAGCCCTTTGCCATGCGGGAGTTGACCGCCCGCGTTCGCACCGCTCTGCGCCACGCCAAGCCCCAAGAGACCCATCGGCTGATCTGCGGTAAGCTGCAGTTGGATCGGCTGCAGGGCAAGGCTTGGTTTGATGGGGAAGAACTGCTTTTGACCCATAAGGAGCTGGAAATTCTCGGCTATTTTATGGCGCATAAAAACGAGACCTGCTCCCGCGAGGAACTGTTGCGGGAGGTTTGGGGCTATGATTATATGGGCGACACCAATTTGATCGATGTCTATATCCGCTATCTGCGGAGTAAGATCGATCAGCGGTTCGGTGTGCAATATCTCAAGACCGTCCGCGGTCTTGGTTATGTCTTTGGGGATGCCGATGAATAAGCAGGAGATCAAAGCGACATATCAGCGCGATCTGGATGCGTTGAAGTTTGAATATAAAACCGAGAAGACCCGCCGCCGCTATGCCTGGCGCGCCAAAAAATCAGAACTGAAATATGCAGTCAAGGCAGCATCCAAATCCGAAAAGAAGGATGCCAAGCGCGCTTTTAAAAAAGAAAAGCGGGAATATAAAAAGGAAGCCTATCTGCAAAAGGGCATCTTTTTGGAAAAGAAGGCACGCCTCCAAAAGAAGAAGCGGGATGCCTTGGGTAGTGTGGTGCGGATCGTTACCGATCACGCACCCGAATCCTTGGTCGGCGGGCTGACGCTCAATTATGTTCTGATCTTTTTGTTGGTAGGTATTTTGCAGGTGGTATTCGTTGGTGTATCCGCCAACTATGTGCTGGAGGATCGGGCGGCGGAATCGCTCTCTACCATCGCCGCCTCGCTGGAAGCGGGCGGGTTGGAGGAGCAGGTCGCTAAAACGCTGGCGAAAGAGAATGATATGAATATCACCCTCTTTCGCGGTACTGCCGATGTATCCTATTCCTTCGGTTTGGAGGAATATCAAGAGCAGCTGCCCTTTAATGAGCGGATCGATGAGCCCTTTACCCATACGGTGCAGGCAGAAAAACTGCTGATCTTGACACGGCGGGTGGAGACCCCCGAAGGGATCTATTATCTCAATCTTGCCAAGAGCATGAAAAAAGAGGATGCGATCCTTTCGGTGATCGTCAACCTGCTGCTTTTGGCGATCGGTATTGCGTTGGTGGCCAGTTATTTTATCGGCTACCGCGCCACCCGAAAGGCCCTGCGGCCCATCGGCATTTTGGGGCGGGCGATGGAAGAAATGTCTGCCGCCAAGCTCTCCGACCGTTTGGAGACCGCCGATATCCGCACCGAGCTGGTGGATGTCGTCCATTCCTATAACGGAATGTTGGATAAGATCGAAGATGCCTATGAGCGGCAGAAGCAATTTGTCTCGGATGCGTCCCACGAACTGCGGACCCCGCTGGCCGTCATCCACGGCTATGCCGATATTCTTTCCCGCTGGGGCGGGGAAGATCCTGCGGTACGCCAAGAAGCGATCGATGCGATCTTGAGCCAATCGGCGAATATGGAAACGCTTTTAGAGCGGTTGCTTTATATCGCCCGCAGCGAGAGCGGCAAAATCCGCCCCAAGATCGAGCAGGTGGATCTGCGGCCCCTTTGCAACGAACTGTTGCAGGAATTTCAGCTGCTCCACCCCGATCGCAACTATCTGCTGGACGGAGAGGCCACCGCCCAATGCGACCCTGCCATGATGCGGCAACTATTGGTCATCCTTTTGGATAACGCCTCTAAATTTACCGCCGATGGCGGTCGTATCACCGTTGCGCTGCGGCAGGTGGAAGAAAAAACCATTCTGCAGGTGCGGGATAACGGCATTGGCATGAGTAATGAACAGACCGACCGTATTTTCGAGCGGTTTTATAAAGGGGATAGCTCCCATCATCAAAAAGGCTACGGCTTGGGGCTTTCCATCGCCAAGATCTTGGCAGAAAGCCAAGGGGGCACCATTGCGGTGGACTCCACCGAAGGCGAAGGAACGGTTTTTGCAATAACAATATAAAAAGCAGCGATTATTCATCGCTGCTTTTTAATTTGCTGTAGGTGGTCAGAAATTGGTTCATTTCATCCAAAAGTTGCTCCTTGGCGGTGATCTTCAGGGTGAAATAAGGCTTGGCGCCGATGGAATAAAGCACGCGGCCTTTCATCGCGTGGACCAAAGCGGCCAGGTGCTTCGGTTCCGGCTCGGCGGTGAAAAAGAGCACCGAATCCAATTTCTGCTTGATATCGGTGATGCCGCAGTTGCGGGCGGCAGAGCGCATCAAAGCGATCTTCATCAGGTTTAAAATGGGTTCAGGCGGGTCGGAGAAGCGATCGCAAAGTTCGTCGGTCATATCCATATAATCTTCTTGGGTTTGGATGGCGGCGATCTTTTTATAGAGGTCGATGCGGGTCTTCTCGCTGGGGACATAGTCTTTGGGAATAAAGGCGCTGACCGAGATATCCACCGCGCAATCGGCTTCGGGCGGGGCGGTCTTGCCCTGCTCTTCGAACACCGCTTCTTTTAAGATGCGCATATACATATCATAGCCGACCACATTCATCTGCCCATGTTGCTTTTCGCCCAGCAAGGCACCGGCACCGCGGATCTCCAGATCCCGCATAGCAATTTTCAGCCCGCTGCCAAATTCGGTAAATTCCCGAATGGTCGCCAACCGCTTGGACGCCACTTCGTTGATGATACTGCCCTGCCGATAGGTCAGATAAGCATAGGCGCGGGTACTGCTCCGCCCGACGCGCCCGCGGATCTGATGGAGCTGAGAAAGCCCCAGCCGATCGGCATCTTCGATAATCAGGGTATTAGCAAAGGCGACGTCGATGCCGGTCTCGATGATGGTGGTGCAGATGAGAATATCGATCTCGTGGTTTAGAACCTTTTCCCAGGTCTTTTCCAATTCCGCGCCGCTCATTCGGCCGTGCCCCACCGCAATGCGGGCATTAGGCATCCGCTCGGCAAGATCGGCGGCGATGCGGTCCAGGGCATCGATATCGTTCTTCATATAGAATACGCAACCGCCCCGCTTGAGTTCGCGGGCGATGGCGGAGAGCAGAATATCCCGCTCGTATTCCAGAACATAGGTGGTGACCGGCTGGCGATCGGCGGGGGGATCTTCGATGATGGAAAGATCCCGAATCCCCGATAATGCCATATTCAAGGTGCGGGGGATGGGGGTGGCGCTCATAGTAAGAACATCCACACCCACCGAAAGCTCCTTGATCTTTTCTTTATGCTTGACCCCAAACCGTTGCTCTTCATCGATGATCAGCAACCCTAATT
The DNA here is from genome assembly GCA_045602565.1 of Eubacteriales bacterium. Lineage (GTDB taxonomy): Bacteria > Bacillota > Clostridia > Oscillospirales > QAKW01 > QAKW01. The sequence goes on from JAZSBU010000041.1 coordinate 11,121, forward strand.
TTTTAAAGTGCAGATCTTTAGAGAGCAGCCGATGGGTGCCGATGATGATATCCAACCGTCCGCTTTGCAGATCTTCTTGGATCTTTTTGGTCTCTTTGGCGGTGCGGAACCGATTAAAGACGGCGGCGGTGATGGGAAAATCGGCAAACCGCGCCTTGACGGTCTGATAATGCTGCTCCGAAAGGATGGTGGTGGGGCAAAGGATGGCGACCTGATAGCCGTTATCCACCGCTTTGAAGGCGGCGCGCAAGGCGACCTCGGTCTTACCGAAGCCCACATCGCCGCAAAGCAGGCGATCCATCGGGTGGGGCTGTTCCATATCCTTTTTGATCTCTTCCACGCACCGGATCTGGTCGGGGGTCTCCTCATAGGGGAATTGCTCCTCAAACCGCAGCTGCCAATCGGTATCGGGATCGCAGGGGATGCCTTGGGCTTGGAGCCGCTTGGCATAGAGGGCGATCAGCTCTCGCGCTACCTCGCGGGATTGGTTTTTGACCTTGGCTTTGGTCTTTTCCCATTGGCTGCCGCCCAGGCGGGATAATTTCACCGCGCGGTCTTCGGCGGTGCCGATATATTTAGAAATTAAGTCCAACTGCGGGCAGGGGACAAACAGAGTATCCCCCTTATCGTAGCCGATGACGATATAATCCTTGGTCACCCCTTGGTTTTCCACCTGGCGGATGCCTTTATAGACCCCGATGCCGTGGGAGACGTGCACCACTAAATCGCCGGGGGTAATATCGTTGAAAGATTTGATCTTTTCCCCCTTGGGCTGCCCGCGGCGGCGGGCAAGGGAAACTTGCCGTTTGCCGCTGTCGGAAAGAATCAGAAGTTTGGCGTCGGGCAGGCGGAGATTGCATTGGAACGAACTTTCCATGCAGCAGACTGCCTTGGCTTTGGGGGTCTCGGAAAGGGGAATATGGGCTTCGGCAATCATTGCGGAAAGTTCCTGCAACCGCGCTTCATTCCCCAAAAGGCAGACGGTATATTGCTCTTCCACCGCCTGCTGCAATTCTTTAATCAAAGCATCCTCCTGATAGAAGGGGATGCGGTCCTCCAGTGCCCGCATCTGCCGATAGGCACCCAGCTTGAGATCAGCGGGCCCGACGGCTAACGCGCCGAATAAAACGGTACGCTCGTTAAAGCGTTGCTCGAAGGAATCCCGATCGAGAAAATAAGCACCGTCGGCGGTATAGATCCCTTTTTTGAGCAGGCGCTCCCGCTCCTGCTGCAACTGCCAATCCATGAAGGAAAAGATCTTCTGCTGGGACGCGTATTCTTCGATAAAGAGCCAGCCTCGGTGCAGATCCAGCGGGGTAAAGAGTTTGGGATAGAGCAAGGGCAGATATTTATCTGCGGCGATGGGTCGGCCGTTTTCCAGCCGCTCGATATCTTCCCGCAGACCGCTGTTCTCCTTTTTTGCAAGTTCTTTTTTCAAAAGGGGCAGCAGCTGCTGCTCTTCTCCGCGGCGGGCGCGGGCGGCGACGATCTCGGCTTGCTCCACCGTCTCCAGCGTTCGCTGGGAGAGAACGTCAAAGGTGACGATGCGGTCGATCTCATCCCCCAAAAATTCGATCCGCAAGGGGTCGGGATAGTTGGGGGAGAAGATATCTAAAATCCCGCCGCGGCGGGCAAAACTGCCCCGCCCTTCCACCAGCTCGAAGCAGGAATAGCCCTGCTCGGTCAGCCAGTCGGCAAGATCATTAATGTCGTATTCCGCGCCCACTTTTAAAGAAAGGGTGGCGGCGGCCGCAGTGGTTTCCGGCGGGGCGATGGGCATCAGCAATGCCGAAAGGGGCGCAAGGATCAGTTTATAATCCCCCTGCCGCAGTTTTCTTAAGGTCTCCGCCTGCTCGCTTTCCCGCTCGCGGGAGCGGGCAGAATAGGTATCGAAGACCAGATCCCGCTCCGGCAGATAATAGACCTTTTCGCCCAAAAGGGCGCGCAGATCCGCAAGAATTTCAGCCACCCCCGCCTCTTCGCGGAGGATGAAAATTCCCGTATCATTCGATTGTTTTAAAAGGTAGGCGGCAGCCAATAGGCTTGCCTTGCCCAGCATCCCGCTGAGCGCGGCGGGCTTACCGCTGCCGGCGGGGAGCCCTTGCAGAGCAGGCTCCTGCGCCAGAAGAGATAAAAGATTCATCGATTTTCACCTATTGAATCGGTTTTGCGCTTGGGCATATTCCCGCTGCACAAGCAGGCGGATAGCACCGGGGACGCTTTCCAGGGCGGGCTTTAGTTTCTCTAAATCCTCCTTGGTGAATTTGCTCAATACCCAATCCGCCAGATCGTAGTCGGGGTGCGGTTTTTGCCCCACGCCGATCTTGATCCGCATCAGGTTTTGGTTGCCCAAGACCCGCAGAATGTCCTTCAAACCGTTGTGGCCGCCGTCGCTCCCCTTATCGCGGATACGCAGCCGTCCGACCTCCATTGAGACATCATCGGCAATCACAATGATATTCTCCGGCGGGATCTTATAATAAGAGCCCACCTCGTTGACCGCCCGCCCCGAAAGGTTCATAAAGGTCAGGGGGCGCGCAAAGATCAGCTCGATGCCGTTATGGGTGGCTTTGGTCAAGGTGGCGGATCTTTGGTTACCGAAGGGCTTGGCACCGAATTCTTCTTCCAAAAGATCCAAGGCCATAAAGCCGATATTATGCCGCGTCTGAACGTATTTGGCACCGGGATTTCCCAGCCCCACGATCAGCCAGCGTTCTTTTTTGAACTTATCAAAGAGCATTGTTTTTTTCAACTCCGTTTCTAAATGATTATTATACCATAGGGCACCGAAAAATTCAATTATAGATTTATATATTGATTTTTAAGTTGAAAAATTATATAATGATTTTAACTATCGATCATTTTTAAGGGGAACTTATGAAATATCAGTTTGAAGATACCAGAATGCAAACCGTCGCGGTGCCTGCGCGGGTGGTGGATGGCCTGATCGGCATCGCCACCGCGGCGCAATTAAAGGTACTGCTCTTTTTGCTGCGCTACGATAAACTGGCGCACGATAGCGCGTCCATTGCAAGCTTTTGCAATCTCAAGGAAGACGAAGTGGATGCGGCGGTGGATTTTTGGATCAAGGAGCGGGTCTTTGTCAAGGAGCAGGGCAAGTTGCGGCTGATCTCGGCGGTCAAGACCGTTCAGCCCAAGGAACTGCCGCGGGTGCAACCCACCATTGTTCTGGAAGAGACGGACGAAGATTTCCGCGGACTGATCGGCGAGGTGCAGCGCATCTCGGGCAAGATGATCAATTCCACCATGGTGTCGCTGCTCTATAATATGAGCGAAAATCTGCATTTTTCCAATGAGATGATCTTGCAGTTGGTCGCCTATTGCATCAGCATCGATAAATTTACATATCGGTATCTGGAAACGGTGGCGGTGGATTGGTACGACAGCGGCATCAATACCTTTGAGCTGGCGGAAGAAAAGATCCGCACCTTAGAAAATAACCGCAAGCTGGAACTGCGGCTGGCGCGCGCCTTTGGCATTGCCACTGCCTTTTCGGCAAAGCAGCGGGAGGCGATCGCCCAATGGAACGGTCGGGGCTTGACCGAAGAACTGATTTTGGAAGCCTATAACCGTTGCATGGACAATAAGGGGCAGATGAGCTTTGCCTATATCGGCAAGATCTTGGAAGAATGGAATAAAATGGGCTGGAAAAAGCCGAGCGATATTCAGGATCTGACCAAGCAGACCACCGGCAGAAAGCCGCATGAGGGTCTTTCGGATCTGGAGCAATTAGCCATTGCAAGAATGCAGGGGGATAAAAAATGAGTTTAAAAGAAAAACTGTGGCAGGAATATACCCTGCGCCACGCCGAAGCCATCTGGCAGGCGGAAGAACGCCGCGAGCGCATTTATAAAGAAAACCCCGCCCTTGCCGAGATGGAGCGCAAACTTTCCGAGATCGGCTCCCGCTATTGCATGGCGATGGTGAGCGGCGGCGATGTTGCCGCGCTGAAAGAGGAGATGGATCGCCTGCAGGCGCAAAGGGATGCCTTTTTGGCGAGCATCGGCGCGGATTTTGAACCGCATTTCCAATGCAAAAAATGCCAAGATACCGGTATGGCGGAGGACGGAATGTGCGATTGTTTCCGCCGCGAGCTGATTGCGGAAAATTTCCGCCGTTCCAATTTGGACCGTTCGCTGGCGCACCAGACCTTTGAAAAATTCGATCTTTCGTTGTATAGCAATGAGCCGCAAAACGGGCGGTTTTCTCCGCGGGAAAATATGCAGATGATCTTAAATCTCTGCAAGGATTTTGCAGCGGATTTTGACCGTCAAAAGAAAAATCTGCTCTTCACCGGCGCCACCGGATTGGGCAAGACCTATCTTTCCACCGCCATTGCCAAGGAACTGCTGGAGCAGGGCAAGAGCGTCATCTATATCAGCGCGCCGGAATTTGCGCGGCGGATCGAGGCGATTCGGTTTAAGGACGAAGAGGGCGAGCTGGAGCAATTTTTCAGTTGCGACCTTTTGATCATCGACGATCTGGGGACCGAGAGCCGCACCGGCTATACCATGGCGACCTTGGCGGATATGATCGATCAGCGGCTGCGCGCCGATAAGAAGATCATCTTCTCCACCAATCTGAATTTAGACGGCATCCAAAAGGCCTATGACGAGCGGATCGTTTCCCGCCTGCTGGGGCATTTTGCCTATTGCCATTTTTATGGCGAGGATCTGCGGATCAAAGCCTTTAAAGAGGGACGATAATGGAAGATTTTGCAGCGTTTGATCAATTGGATGATCTGCAGCTGGGCGGCTGGAGCCTTTGGCAAAACAGCCGCTTTTTCCGTTTTGGCACCGATGGGGTACTGCTGGCAGATTTTGCCCGCGTGAACCCCAAGGAGAAGCTGATGGACCTCTGCAGCGGGACAGGGATCGTCCCCTTTTTATTGCTGGCGCGGGGGGATTGCCAAGAAGCCGATGCGCTGGAACTGCAGCCCTATCTTTGCCGATTGATGGAGCGCAGCGCGGAATATAATCGTTGCACCGATCGGGTCAAGATCATCGAAGGGGATCTTTGCAAGATCCAAGAATTGGCGCAGGGCGGCAGTTATGATGTCGTCACCGTCAATCCGCCCTATGAGCCGATGGGTCGGGGCATTTTGGGGAGCAATCCCCATCGGGAATTGGCGCGCCGCGAGGTCGCCTGCAATTTAGAGCAAATTCTTTCTGCGGCGGCGTACCTTTTGAAACCCCAAGGGCGGTTGGTGCTGGTGCATCGCCCCTTCCGCCTGCCCGAATTGATGGAATTGATGCGGAAATATCGGCTGGCTCCCTCCCGTATGCAGTTGGTGCAGGGACACGCCGAGGAACGCCCTGCCTTGGTTTTGGTGGAGGGCATCTATCAAAGCAAGCGGGAGCTGGTAGTAGAACCGAATTTTATTCTCCATCGGCAGGATGGGGAGATGACCGATGCCTTATTGAAGATCTATCGAAGGGAGCGAAAAGAATGAACGAGCCTGTCTTATATCTGGTGGGGACCCCCATCGGCAATTTGGGCGACCTTTCGCCCCGTTGCAAAGAGATCTTGGAAACGGTGGATTTTATCGCCGCCGAAGATACCCGCAACACTTTGAAATTATTAAACCATTTCGGCATCAAAAAACCGATGATCAGCTATTTTGAGCATAATAAGCGGGAGCGGGGGATGGAAATTTTGTCCCGCATCCGCGAGGGCAAGACCTGCGCCTTGGTCACCGATGCGGGAATGCCCGGCATCAGCGATCCGGGCGAGGATCTGGTGCAGTTGCTCTATGAAGAGGGGTATACCGTTTCGGTGGTGCCCGGCCCCTGCGCGCTGATCGCCGCGCTGGTGCTTTCGGGATTGCCGACCGGGCGGTTTTCCTTCCAGGGCTTTCTCTCTACCACCAAAAAGAACCGCCGCGAGCATTTGGAGGGGATCCGCTACGCCAAGGAGACGCTGATCTTCTATGAAGCACCCCAAAAACTGCGGGGCACCTTGCAGGATCTTTTGGAACTGATGGGGGATCGCCAAATCGCCCTTTGCCGCGAACTGACCAAACTGCACGAAACGGTGCAACGGGGCAGCATCTCCGAGATGATCGCTTTTTATCAGGAAAACGATCCCCGCGGCGAATATGTTTTGGTGTTGGAGGGGGCAAAGGAAGAAGCACCCCAAGAGAATTTTTGGGAAAAACTTTCCCCT
>JAZSBU010000042.1:0-4707 GCA_045602565.1 Eubacteriales bacterium
CGGTATATTATTGCACCGCTGAGCCGCATCGTAATGAAGACATCTCGCGAACAATTCGCCAGATTATTTTGAACGAGTCCAACTATGGCGGAGCAGATGCTGTTGAAAAGCAGGCGATCGCATTGCAGGCTGAGATGAAGGAAAAGGGACTCACCGAAGAGACTTTTGAACTATATGCTTCTAAATACAGTAATGATACCAACACCTCCGGCATCGGTGGTTTGTGTGAGAATTATCACGAAAACTATTTTGTTGATGGTGTTTCCGATTGGGCGTTTAATGAGGCGCGTAAGGTCGGTGATTTCGATGCTGTGAAATATGATGGCGGATATGCATTGTGCTATTATGTTGGTGAAGGGCTTCCCGGCTGGAAGGCGGACTGCAAAAGAGATATGATCAATAAAGATTATGAAGAAGCTTATAAGGTTTGGGAGAAGGAAACCAAACTTACCATTAATGAAGCAGGTTACAACAAGATTTCTCTTATCTAACTAAATCAAACAAAAAAGTAGGAGCAATTCATTTGAATTGCTCCTACTTTTTATTTTTTTAATTTCAAAAGTATCTTTTTCCAAGGGATGACATAACTGATGAAATAAAGAGGAATTGCCAAGACGATGGCTCCAAAAACATCTAAAATAGAATGTTGTTTTACAAAAACAGTAGATATACAAATAGAGATGGAAAGCAGTGTGACCCCGAAAAGAAGCCAAGGATGTTTTTGGCACCATTTGTTTTTGGCTAATGCTATGTTCATACCAATGGAATTTAAGCAGTGAATGCTTGGAAAGACGTCATAATAAGAATCACCGTTTTGTAAAAGTTTCAATGCGTCGATCAGAAGATTGCTTCTGTCTAACGTGTCGTAATCAATACGTAGAAGTTGATAGTTTGGAAAGATCATATAGATGATAAGACAAGTGGTCATTCCTACATATAGAAATGTGCACATTCGCAGAAAATCCGAACGATTATTAAAAAACAAAAATACATATCCGGCTGCAATATATAAAAACCAAAGAAAATAGGGGATAGCAAACCATTCGCAAAAAGGAATGATGGCATCCAAAGTACTATTCATCTCAAATGCATCTGTTCTGGTTGGCGTATAAATATTCAGCCAACCAAACCACGGCATATAGATTAGAAAGTAAATCAGCATGAGCGCATGCCAATATTTTTTGAATAACGTTTTCATTGCTTCTGTAACCTAATTGAACTTATAAATTTTTTTAACGATTCGATATCCGAAAACAGTGATCTTGCGAATAATTTTATTTTTATATGCGAAGAAACTTGCCAAGGATCGATAGCGCAGATGAGGATAGACATCGGGGAATTCTCGCTTGAGATCTTTCCAATAATTCATCAATTTCTCAATGGATTGGTCCGAACCTTCCAAGGTGAGTAAAACGGTAGAAATTGTAACCATAACGCTTGCATAACTGCGCATATAGCGGAACAGTTTGGGATTGTTCTTTTTGATTTCTTCCAGATTATGCGATCTTAATAACAGTTTGCTGATCAGGATTTGCTGGTCTACCCGACGAATCATAACAGATTCGTTGACCGATTGATCGTTTCTGCCGATATAATACCGATAAAAATCTTCATCGGTATAATATAGGGATTGAACTTTCGGCAACGGAACGTAAAGATAAACATTATCAACATAAAATGTATGTAACGGAATCTGAAGGTTACATTCTTGAACCATTTCGGTCCGATAAAAAACTGAATGCATAATCATATAGCGAGTGAAATCAAAAGCACCACACTCGTCCCAGGTGAACTGCTTATGAATAGGGAAGATGCGATGATAATCTACAGTGTGTGTACTATTATCACGTTCGTGTTCATACACATAGTTGCAAATGATTAAATCGATCAGATTTTGCTTATTATAGCAGGATTCAATGAAATTTAGAATATTCAGCAGGGCGGTTTTATCTGCCCAATCATCGGAGTCGACGACTTTATAGTAGAGCCCTTGGGCGGCATTTAGACCTGCCATAATTCCGGAGCCGTGGCCACCGTTTTCTTTATGAATGACTCTTATAATGTCTGGGTATTTTTTTGCATAATCATCAGCGATTTCGGCTGTCTTATCCGTTGATCCGTCGTTGACTATAATAATCTCGACTTTATCACCACCAACTAATAATGAGTCGATGCATCGGTGCATATAGCTTTCGCTGTTATAGCAAGGGACAGCAAAAGAGATGAGCTTCATATTTACTCTCCTTCAATTTTAATATCCAGATTATTTTATCATATTTTCACGTATAAATCAAGTTTCATTAAAGAGTTTAGACATTAAGTTTTTCTTTAGGTGTTCGGTTGCTTTGAAATCCGTACCTATCGCATATTCTTGCTCGATTTGCATATGGATATTTCGTGCTTCTTCAAGCTTATCTATTGCAAGATTAAGGATTTCTTTTTGAAGTTTCTTAATAAAAGAAAATTTATTTTTATTAGAATCCAGAAGCGTTTTATCCAGCATGTTTTGCAGATTGATTTTTTTGATCACCTGTTCTTCATCTATAGAAAAATCAAAATAACCGTCTTTCGATATAATGGAAAGACCGGCCTGCGGGATGATAATATGATGCAAAGTCTCTTTTCCGAGCAGAGGGTGATAGGAATTGATATGGTCAATTCCTCGCTTGGAAAGTTGTTGGTCTATATAGTTCAGAAAGGGGGCTGCAATCATCCAGCGGTCTTCGAGGATAATAACGTTTTTTCCAAGGATATCAATAGATTCGGATAATGTGTGCATCCCGTTGGGTGAGATCGCAGATAAAAATCGCTTTAGAATTCTCGAACGACGGTTTTTATTTTCCCATAATGCATTTTGCATGAGTATTTTATTTCCGAGTTTTTGAATCTTTTCAAAATCAATATGTTTATAAAGCGGGGCAAAGATTCCTGCATGAATATCGGCTGCACCTTTAAGCAGATGATAGCAGGCTTGATATACATCATTTTTTTGATCGCAAAGATCCATTATTTTTTTGCCGTTCATCTTATTAGAATCCCAGCCTTCGCCTAAATCAATGATATTTCCGCCAATCCCCGGATATTTAGGTTCAAAACTGTGTGGTTTTGTGGCGTCGATGATAACGGCATTTTGCTTGGGTAATATAACGCCGTCCAAGCTATTCGGGTCGCCGGAACAATAGATTAATTCGGCATCGGTTGCTTGATTGGCAATTGCAGTCATTAATGTACTTTTTCCGCATCCGGGACCGCCCTTTATGTAATAAATTTGGCTCCTTTTTTCATTTAAAATTGTATCAAAAAAAGAGATAAAACCATCGCCGCTGTTTGCGGCGCAATATGTTTTGAATTTCATATAATCACCTCCGTTTATTTTATGTCACATTCGATTCTTGGTTCGCATAAGAAATCGCGAAGATGGAAATAATGTTGTTGAATGATAAATGCGGAGGTTCAAATGGTCAATAAAGTTGTTATTAGTGGTGTGGACACATCGAAATTGCCGATTTTATCCAATAATGAAAAAAATGAGCTTTTAAAAAGGATCAAAGAAGGCGATCGGCAGGCAAAAGATAAGTTTGTTGAGGGAAATCTTCGGTTAGTTCTTTCAATTGTTCAGCGTTTTGCGGGTCGTGGAGAATGTATGGATGATTTATTTCAGGTTGGTTGTATCGGTCTGATAAAAAGTATTGATAATTTTGATCTTAGTTTGGGATTGCGTTTCAGCACCTACGGTGTTCCGATGATTTTAGGGGAGATCCGAAGATATTTGCGCGATAATAATATGGTTCGTGTTTCCCGCGCAACACGGGACCTGGCTTATCGTGCGCTAACGGCGAAAGAACAATTATCAAACGAAAAGAGCCGCGAACCATCGATTGCAGAGATCGCCGAGCGATTGGAGGTAAGAAAAGAAGACGTTGTTATGGCATTGGAAGCGATTGTCGATCCAATTTCGTTATTTGAACCGGTTTATTCGGATGGAAATGATGCATTATATGTGATGGATCAAGTGAGCGACGGACGCGGTGGTGAAGATTGGTTGGATGAATTGTTGATCAAAGATGCGATTAACAATTTGCCGCCAAGAGAACGCAACATCATTGAACTTCGTTTTCTTGAAGGAAAGACGCAAATGGAAGTGGCAGAAGAAGTGGGGATTTCGCAGGCTCAGGTTTCCCGATTGGAAAAAGGTGCAATGGAACGAATCAAGGGGCAGCTGTAACAGCGAACCCCCTTTTTTCATATTCTATAATATAAAGGTAGGGGGCGAAGGTGTGTTATTGAAGGTTTTGGATGAAAACAGAGTAAAAATTCTGATTGAAGATCAAGACATTGAGTTGTATGACCTTCCATTTGAAAAAATCAATTATGATGATCGTTATTCACGAGCATTTATAATGGAATTATTGCAAAAAACATATGAAGAGACCGGAATGAATTTTTGTGAATGTAAAGTGATGGTCGAGGTCATTCCCGGAGTATCTAATTCATATTATATTTTATTATCTAAAATCGATGGGCCCGGCGATATGCAAATTGAGTTTGATAAAGCGGAAGCGGCTGAAAACGATGCCTATATTTTTTGCATAGAGAATGCAGAAAAAATGATTCGTTTTTTAAAACAAATCAATTGGGTCTACCCAATAAAGAATGAAGTGTATTTTTATAATAATTCATACTATGTTCTTTTGAATTTTTCGCCTC
>JAZSBU010000043.1:0-4235 GCA_045602565.1 Eubacteriales bacterium
GGTATGCCCGCGGCACCTTGAATCCGGTGGGCGGAAATCGCCACGGTGTATTGCGGATGGAGGAGTTCTTTCGCTCCAAGACCGGGACTCCCGATGGCAATCTGACGGTCGATGCTTGGTTTGCGGTTCCCGAATTTTCACTGGCGGAGGCCACCAACGGTGCCATCTTCCGCGATGATCCGGGGGAGTTTACCGCCATTCGGGAGAAGCTTTCCAAATTCCCCCGCGATGTGCGATTAAAGAAATTGGCGGGCGAACTGCTACTGATGGCGCAGGCGGGGCAGTATAATTATCATCGCTGCATTGCCCGCGGCGAAACCGCGGCGGCGCGGCTGGCGGCCTATGAATTTGCCAAAAGTGCCTTGCACGCGATCTTTCTGCTGAATGATACCTATCTGCCCTTTTATAAATGGCAGTTTCGTGCTCTGCGGGGATTGCCGAAACTCGGCGATTTGGCGCAGCCGTTGGAACAGTTGCTCTCTTCCGCAGGCGCGGAAAATGCCGAGCGGATCGAGCAGATTACCGGAGCGATCTTGGAGGAAGTTCGTACCCAAGGGCTTTCTGCCCTGCCCCATAATGAGGCGGAACTGCACGCCTACGCGGTCAATGGGCAGATTGCGGATGGAAATTTACGCAATCAACATATTTTATATGGCATTTAAAAAGGCACCCCGCCGGGGTGCCTTTTTTAGTTCTTTTTAAGTTTAAACAAGATACAGTGGAAAATCAACCAACCGATCATCAAGCCGATACCGCCGAAGATCAAGATGCGGATCCATTGACCGCTCAGCCAAGGGTCAGCAATCGCGGTGAAGAGCAAAACCAAGACCGTAAACCCTGCGGGGGCGACCAAGAGGGGCTTTGCCAAAGCATAGGCTTTGGCTCGGTTGATATAAAGCACGATCAATAAAAGGATCCCTAAGATCCCGCAAAGGATCAAGGCGGCCGCCCAGCCGGGCAGATAACCAAATTCCGCCGCGTTAAGGATATAGCGGGAGGGGGAGAGATACATTCGATAGAAATAGGTCAGCGCCAAGGCATTGGCGGCGATGGAGCCGCAGAGCAAGGCGGCGGCAGGGCGAATCCAATGGTAAAGCAGATAGCCGATAAAATAAGCCACCACACTCAAAAAGAGTAAAAGCACCGAAAGCTTAAAAAGCTGCAACCCCTTACCAAAGGAGGAAAGCCAAGGGAACAGAAAGATCGCAGGCAGCGGCAGGGTGAGAAGAACTTTAAAAGTAGGGGAGAAAACCTGCGTTGGTTCGTTTTCTTTCTGCCGCTTGCAGCGTTGCACCAAGTAGATCAACAGGGCAATACTTAAGATGGATACGATGGGCAAAAACCAAGGCAGCATCCCGCGGAAGATATAGTCGAAGCGGTAATAGGCGGAATTTTCTGCCCAAAGCAACAGGCTCAGCAGCAGAGTTTGAAAAAACATCAGGGTGATCCGCGTACTGCGGATCTCGCCTTTTTTGGATGAATGTTTGGCCATAGATTTTTAAACCTCTCAAAGATTATCGGTGCGATCCAAAAGGATGGGCAGCAGAAAGGCGGCGGCATCCTCGGTACGCAGGATGCGGCGACCTAAGCTGCAGCAGGGCAGTTGGTCTGCCTCTTCCGGTGTCAGCCCTCCCTCGGGACCGATCAAAAAGGCGATGGAGCCTTCCTTGGGGAGCGTGGGGAGCGGGGCATCGGAATTTTCATAGCAGATAAAAGCAACATCCGCTTGCTTCATTTCCTCGATCGCCTCATCAAAGGTATGGATGGGGGCGATCTCGGGCAGAATGCTTCTGCCGCATTGGGTAGCGGCGGAAAGGACGATCTTTTCCCACCGCCGCAATTTATTTTCGCTTACCTTATCGCTGATGGTGCGGCGGCTTAAGACCGGTACAAAGCGGGTCACCCCCAGCGGGGTACACCGATGGAGCACATCCTCCATCTTATCGCCTTTGGGTAAGCATTGATAAACAGTGATGGAAAGAGGACTCTCGCCCACAGGCTGCCGCTCTTCCAGCACTTGGAAGGTGGCGGAGTCTTTGGTGCAACCGATCATCTCGGCAAGATAATCCAAGCCCTGCCCGTCGCTGAACAGCGCGGTATCCCCGATCGCCATACGGCGAGAGCGGGTGAGATGGCGGTAGGTTTCCCCCTCCACAATAAAGGTATCTTGGGGAATTTCAGGTAAAAAGAAATGTTCCATAATCAATTCTTGGCGGTAATGGCGACCCAGCCCCGCTCTTCCTCGATAGTTTCAATGGTTAAGCCTTGCTTTTGGATGGCATCGATCAACTCGCCCTTGCGGTCGTCGATAATGCCCGAGGCAATAAAGGTGCCGCCCGGCAAAAGAACCGTCTTGAGATCCTTCAAAAGCATCAAAATGACATCAGCGACGATGTTGGCGACCACAATGGGATATTGCCCGTCTACGATACTTAAAAGATCTCCTGCCGCATAGGCGGTGCGGTCGGAAAGTCCGTTCAGCTCGGCGTTGCGCTTTGCCACTTCCACCGCCAACTGATCGATATCACAACCGAAGGCAGACTCTGCCCCCAGCAAGACACCGCCGATGGAAAGGATACCGCTCCCGCAACCCACGTCTAAAAGGGTCTTGCCGGAAAGGTCTAATTTAGTCAACGCCTTTAAGCAAAGGCGGGTGGTTTCGTGCGCTCCGGTGCCAAACGCCATACCGGGATCGATCTTCATGATGGTCTCGTCTGCGTTGGCTTGATAGTCTTCCCATAAGGGAACCACCACCAGGTTATTGACATGGATGGGTTTATAATATTGTTTCCAGCCGCTCTGCCAATCTTCTTCCGGCAGGTCGCAGACGGTGATTTCCAACGTTCCGTAGAGCGCCGCTTGGGGATCGGCGCGCAGCGCTTCGATCCGTTGCTCAATATCCTTGAACATCGTCGCCCCCTGCTCGTTATCGGCGGCGTAGACTTTAATGATGGTGCGGTCGCTCTGCCGCTTGAGCAGCTCTTCGTCCACATAATCCCAATGGGGTGTGACGGTCTCGATAAATTCCTTGAAATCCTGCGGGTCGATGACCTCAAATCCGCCGACACCGGCGGCGATCAGCAGATTACTGACGACCTCTTGGCCGGTGGAGAGGGTTTCAATGTTCATTTGCTTGTAGTTCATTGCAATACTCCTTGAATGATGGCGTTGGATAGATAAAATCCACGCTCGTTGAGAATAAAACGGTCATTTTCAACATACGAAAAGTCCCGATAGCGTTCAAAATCAAAGCCACTCGGCAGCAAAGATAAGGGGATACCGTCCTTGGTACGTAGCCCCAGCATCACCGCTTCTTCATAGGCCTCCTGCTCCCCGATGGGCAGCGGGTTTTGCAGCGGATCGGGTTTTAAAATAAAAGCGGCGGTATCTTCCGGTGCACTGTATCGCACTCCATGGAGAAAGGAATGGGCGGCAGGCCCGATCCCTAAATAATCGGTGCGGCGCCAATAGGCCATATTATGCTTGGAGGCATAGCCTTCTTTGGCGAAATTGGAGATCTCATAATGCCCCAGCCCCGCTTCTTTCGCCTTTTGGCAGAGCAGCAGCCAAAGGGTTTCTTCCGCCTCTTCTGCCATCGGCTGGGGCGCGTTGCCCAGCGGGGTCCCTTCTTCCCATTGCAATCCATAGGCGGAAAGATGGGCGATGGGGTAGGAGAGCAGCGTATCCAGCGTGGCAGAGAAACTTTTCTCGGTCTGCCCGGGGATGCCGAACATCACATCGGTACTGACATTTTGAAAGCCCGCCGCAAAGATATCCGAAAGCGCGTCTTTGGCTCTTTGGGCGGAATGCAACCGCCCCAAATATGTAAGTTCTTCTTCCCAAAGGGATTGCACCCCCAAGGAGATGCGGTTGAAGCCCATCTCTTTTAGGGCTTGGAGCAAGGCAGGGGTGGTGCTTTCGGGATTGAGCTCGATGGTCATCTCCGCATTGGGCAGCAGCGTGAAGGTTTGGCGGATCTTCTCCACCAGCCTTGCCAACCGCTCCGCACCTAAAAGGGCAGGGGTCCCGCCCCCGAAATAGAGGGTGGCGCAGGGGCGATGCTCCGCCTGTTCTATCGCCTGCAATAAGGCTTGGCAATATTGCTCCTTCTGCGATTCGGTCGCTGCGGCGGAATGAAAGGCGCAGTAGCGGCATTTTTGCTTGCAGAAGGGGATATGAATATATAAAGAAAACATCAGGAATCCAATTTGAGAACCGCCATAAAGGCTTCCTGC
>JAZSBU010000044.1:0-4890 GCA_045602565.1 Eubacteriales bacterium
TTTCTTTGAAAATGAGGCGCTGATGGGCGCGATGAACAACGCCAAGGAAAACGGCTCCGCCCTGCACCTGATGGGGCTGATGAGCGACGGCGGCGTTCATTCGCATAACAGTCATCTTTGGGCTCTGCTGGAGATGGCAAAGAAAAACGGACTGACCAAAGTCTATATCCATTGCTTCTTAGACGGTCGCGATGTTCCCCCCGCCAGCGGTGCCGATTTTGTCGCCGAATGTGTTGCCAAGTGCAAGGAGATCGGTGTGGGTGAGGTAGCCACCGTCATGGGTCGCTACTATGTCATGGACCGCGATAATCGTTGGGAGCGGGTAGAGAAGGCATATGCCGCGCTCTGCTACGGCGAAGGTATTAAAAATGCCGATCCCGTTGCCGCCATCAAGGCATCCTATGAGACGGTCGATGCCGAGGGCAAGAATGTGACCGATGAATTTGTCCTGCCCACCGTCTGCGTGGAGGGTGCCACCATCAATGCAAACGATAGTGTGGTCTTCTTTAACTTCCGTCCCGACCGCGCCCGCGAGATCACCCGCACCCTGGTCGACCCCGCCTTCGACGGTTTCGAGCGTAAAAAGGGATGCTTCCCGCTTTATTTTGTCTGTATGACCCAATATGATGCTTCGATGCCCAATGTTCACGTGGCATTCAAGCCCCAATCCTTGGAGAATACCCTCGGCGAATATCTGGCAAAGATGGGCAAGACCCAACTGCGTATCGCCGAGACCGAAAAATATGCCCACGTCACCTTCTTCTTCAACGGTGGTGTGGAGACCGTTTCGGAAGGGGAGGATCGCGAGCTGATCGCCTCCCCCAAGGTCGCGACCTACGATCTGCAGCCCGAAATGAGCGCCTATGAGGTCTGCGAAAAGGCAGTTGCTCATATCGAAAGCGGCAAATACGATGTTGTTATTCTGAACTTTGCCAACTGCGATATGGTGGGTCATACCGGTGTCTTTGAAGCGGCAGTTGCGGCGGTCGAAGCCGTCGATACCTGCGTCGGCAAGGTGGCGGATGCGGTCAAGAAGATGGACGGTGCTCTCTTTATCACCGCCGACCACGGCAATGCCGATCGGATGGTGGATGTAGACGGTTCCCCCTTTACCGCCCATACCACCAACCCCGTTCCGTTCATTGTTTATAACTATGATTGCAAGCTCCGCGAAGGCGGCAAGCTTTGCGATATCGCTCCCACTATGCTGGAATGGCTGGATCTCCCCATCCCCGCCGAAATGAGCGGTAAATCCTTATTCGAATAATTGCAAAAAGAAAGGCCGAGTGCAATGCACTCGGCTTTTTTATATGTATTTTCTGCCTTGTTCGATGAGCTCCTTGCGCTTGGAGATCTCCATCTTGCTGTAGATGTTTTTATTATGATATTTGAGGGTATTTTCTTTGATCTCCAGCAGTTGCAGGATCTCGGCGGAGGATCTGCCTTCGATATAAAGGTCGAAGATCTTGCGCTCGGTCTTGGTAAGGGTCCCGAGCCGCTGATGAAATTGCTCCCGCATTTTCTGGTCGACGGTGGGAGCGGCGGGATGCGCCCATTCCACCTCCTGCAGCATCATATAAAGCCCCAGAAGGAACAGTTCGCTGATGATATAGGAAAGGGAAAGGGGTTCAAACCCGAACTCGATGAATTTTTCCAAAAGCCAAAGGAAGAGATTGATAAAGACCGCCGAAGCCAAAATGATAGCGTGGGCGCGGGAGCGAAGCTTCTTTTTGGAAGCGGATTGGACAATGGCGGTGATCATCGCGCCGAAATAGCCTAAAAGATAAAAGAGGTAAAGATTATGCAACGGTCCGTAGACCTTGACCAGCGTGGTGGCACCGTTGACGGTCTCGATGGAGACCTCTTTATAATAAATCGGAAGAATTCCGGAGCTGGCGGCGATCAGAAAGACGATACCGCCCAGCGCAAAGAGCGCATAGGGCAACCATTTTTTATAATGCAGATTGCAGACCCGCAGGATGCTCATCAGCATCGCCAAGGGAAGAAAGACCGACCCGAGATAAGAAAGCCGATTGGCCATCAACGCTTGAGAGACCGTTTGGGAAAGCGCCAAAAGGAAATATCCTAAGTTGACGACCGCCACCGAACCAAAGAGCAAAAGCAGCCAGCGTTCTTTCGCCTTGATCAAAAAGGAATAGCCCAAAAAGAGCAGCAAAGAGCAGACCGCCAGGATGCCGTAAAGCGTGGTGATCCCGCCGCCCTGCCCGCCTGCGCAGGAGCAAAGCAATAAAAGCAAGGGCAAAAACCCTGCAGCAAAAAGTTGCTTTTTCATTTGGCTTCTCCTTTCTTCCTACCCATTTTCCTACCCGATCGAAAAAATATTTTTTCATTTCCCACCCTTTTCAAAAAGGGTGGGTGGGGACAAAACGAAAATTTCATTTTATACTTAAATCATAGATTGGTACCTTGTTTATTATAAGGTATAAAAATTTTTTCGTCAAGGAGGAATAAACGATGAAAAGAAGAACACGAATAATGAGTTGGTTGATGTGTCTGCTCTTATTGCTGACACTGATGCCCTTTGCGGCGTTTGCCGCAGAAGATACACGTACGGTGATCAGCGTAGTAACCGGCACTTCGAATATGGTTGCGCCGGAATTCGGCGATGTTGTGCAAACTGCGTTTGATTTTACATTTACCGAAGGAACTCAGTGCAGCGTTCCCGGCTCGATGGGCGCTTGGGAAAAGAAGAACGGCGAAGTTTGGGAGCGGTATGATTCTTCCACCTTTTCCGAAGGGACTTATCGCTATTCCAATCAGCTGCGAATCAATTCCCCCTTGGGCGAACAATATAAGTTCGATGAGACGGTGGAGATCACCATCGACGGCAAACAATGGACCCACAGCACCTTTTATGATTATAATACCTATCTCTATGGCTATATGACTTCCCCCGAATATACGGTGGAATGGAAAAAGATCCCGCTGGTCTTCAATGACAGCTATTCCTTTGATATCAAAAAGGCTTATACGAATACAGCGATTGCAGGCTTTTCGGTCGCGGAATCGGTTGTCGGCGGTGTGGCGCCCTATACCTTCTCCAAGACCTCCGGTCCTGAGTGGATCAATGTGGCTGCCGACGGCGCTGTCAGCGGTACGCCTACGGTGGTGGAAGAAAACGACGATTTAGTCATTCGCGTCACCGACAGCGAAGGGGCATTTCAGGAGATCACCGTTTGGGTCACCGATACCTTGATGGATCCTGCCCTGCGCACCAAGATCGATACTGTGGTCGGCACCTCGAATATCGGCACCCCTGCCTATGGCGATGCGGTAAAAACCGCCTTTGATTTCACCTTTACCGAAGGAGTGGGCTGCAGTGTTCCCGGCGCGATGGGCTATTGGGAAAAGAAGAACGGCGAGAATTGGGAGCATTACAACGGTGTCACCTATGTTGAGGGCACTTACCGCTATTCCAACCAGCTGCGGATCGACGGCGCCAACGGTGCTGTCTATCAGTTTGCCGATGAGGTAAGCATTACCATCGATGGTCAAATTTGGACTAATGATGGGTTCGACAACCATGACAGCTATTGCTACGGCTATATGACCTCTCCCGAATTTACCGTCGAATTGCCGCCGGTACCGGAATTACTTTTTATCGATAGTAATGAATATGATATCCCCCAAGGCTATGCCGATCGGGCGATCGCAAGCTTTTCGGTCGCCGATGCGGTTTCGGGCGGTGTGGCCCCCTATACCTTCTCCAAGGAGTTTGGACCTGCTTGGCTGAATGTCGCTGCCGACGGTACGGTCAGCGGTACTCCTACCGATTCTGTATATACCCAAAGCGCAACTCTGCGGGTTACCGATGCAGAAGGGACTTATAAAGAAATCATTATCAGCATTGCGGTAATCTATATCAATCCCGAAAATCGCGAAGAGTTCCATACCGTTGTCGCCACTTCCAATATGGCGGCCCCTTCCTATGGGGATGAGGTCAAGGATGTTACCTTCTCCATTACCGAAGGCGTAGAAGCCCGCTTTGGCAGCGGCTCGTTGCAGGGCTGGTATATCAAAGAAGAGGGTGATTGGATTGCCTATGGCGGCGATACCTTTGAGGCAGGTACCTATCGGTATCAAAACCCGATCTATGTGGATGGCAGCGTGGGTCATACTCATCAATTGGCGGCTCCTCTCAGCGTAACTGTAGACGGAACGGCTTGGGAAGTAGGAGAGATCACCGTCGAAGATGACCGCTCCTATGTTGTAGTTGCTTCGCCGGAGGTGGAGGTGCATAAGTGCACTGTCGTTCCCGGTCAAAAAGCAAATTGCACCACAGACGGTTGGAAGGACTACTACGATTGCGTTTGCGGCAAGCACTTTGAAGATGCCGCCGGTACCGACGAAATCACTGATCTGGATGCGTGGAAGATCGGCGCAGGCAAGATCGCCGCAGGCCATACCTATGGCACGCTGATCGAAGCAAAACCCGAAGTTCATACCCAGAGTAAGCTGGAAGCAAGCGTCGCAGCCCATTATTTCTGCGATGTATGCGATACCTACTTCACCGAAGGCAAGGTCGCCACAACCCTGCAGGCATTGACCGGCGCAGTTCCTTCCCATGACTACGCAAATAAATACACGTATAAGACCGATGACGGTCATGCAGACACCTGCTCTTGCGGCGCACATAACGCGGTGGTAGACCATACCTATGATAACGTCGGCGACAGTACTTGTAACAATTGCGGATATACCAGAGAACTATTCAGCGGTTGGTTCCTCGATGAAGGCAAGTGGAATTACTATGAAAACGGATTAAAGTCCATAGGCTGGAAATATGTTGGAAACGCATGGTATTGGTTTAACAATAACGGCGTAATGCTCACAGGATGGCAACTTATTAACAACACATGGTATTACTTT
>JAZSBU010000045.1:0-33696 GCA_045602565.1 Eubacteriales bacterium
GTTAGCCCACATCATTTACGGCATGGCCGTAACATCGTTTGTGCGAAACACAACACTGTTTGCCGAAGGCAACCTCGTTTTGTGTCCACAAGCGGAATGATGTTATCCTACGGATAAATGATGTTGACCGTAAACGGTCAAACGATGTTGTGTCCTTACGGACACAAACACAAAAAATAAGAGCAAGTCTTCCGACTTGCTCTTATTTTTTGGAGGTGCCACCCGGATTTGAACCGGGGAATAAAGGTTTTGCAGACCTTGGCCTTACCACTTGGCTATGGCACCATCTGAATAAGAAAAGGTATATGGGCTCATATACCTTTTCTTATATGGTGCCTCCGGGCGCAATCGAACCACCGCCCCGCGGATTTTCAGTCCCCTGCTCTACCAACTGAGCTACAGAGGCAAAAATGGCGACCTGGATGGGGCTCGAACCCACGACCTCTAGCGTGACAGGCTAGCGTTCTAACCAGCTGAACTACCAGGCCAAATGCAGCATTTGTTTGCTGCAACGATAGATATTTTACAACATATACTATTAAAAGTCAAGTGTTTTTATTGAAAAATATAATTTATTTTTTCAATCCTTGAAGCAGAAGATTTTTTATCTCATCCACACCAAAAGAATACCGCTGATCGCAGAAATGACAGCACAATTCGACCGGTTTATCTTCTTCGATCAACTCTGCCAATGTCTTTTTACCAAGGCTTAATAATACCTTTTCTGTCTTCTCTTTAGAACAGTTACAATAGTATTCCCCATTCCAAGTTTCATTAATATGATATGGGATCCGATCCATCAATATGTCTGCAATTGCTTCGTTGGATGTGTGCTCAAAAAGCGAAGATACATTTTGGACTTTTTGAATATTTTCTTCCAAAATACTGATCGTTTCTTCATCGGCACCCGGAAGCAACTGCAAAAGAAAGCCACCGGCCGATTTAACCGAATAATCCCGATCAACCAGCACACCTAAAGCGCATACGGTCGGAGTCTGTTCGCTTGTGGCATAATAATGGGTAATATCCTCAGCGATCTCACCGCTGACCAGCATCGTCTGGCTAACGTAGGGTTCCCCTTCTCCATTATCGCGAAGAACCGTTAAAAAACCGGGACCAAGGGCACCGCTGACGTCTAATTTGCCAACTTTATTTAACGGAATGTCAACAATGGGATTGCCCACGTAACCTTTAACTTTAGAATTGCGGTCCCCTGTCGCCAAAACCGATTTGATGGGACCGCCGCAATCAATCTGAAGAGTCAATAAATCAGAATCATTCTTCAAAGTACGCCCCATCATTGCAGCAGCAGTCAACAGCCGACCTAAAGCAGCGGTAACGACCGGCGCCGTCTTATGATATTCAAAGGCTTTTTGGACTAACTCTTTAGAATTAAGAAAATATCCCCGAACCATTCCATTGTCCGAAAGAATTGATATCCCTGGGTTTTTCATAATTTAACTCTCCTTTATTGCAACAAACGTTACACGCTGCGTTTGATCATTGGGAACCTCTTCCGAATAATCGTCTGTCATCTGAACAATTCTAAATTCATATTTTTGCAATAGATCTTTTATAAAATCAACGGAATAATACCGTTGAATCTGTTCTTCATTGTAACGTTCATAAAGATCTCTACACTGATTAAAAATCGATAATTCATGGTAGCAAAGCTCATCTTCATATCGACTCTGCCAAACCATAAAAACATCGTCTTCGTCATAGATTTGGCATTGATTATCCAGAAGGTTGCGATATTTATATTCTGTATTGACGTCGAAAATAAGAAGTCCGTTTGGGTTCAGGTAATTTCTAAACCAATAGAACAAGCGATCCAGATCATCAGGCTCTTTGATATAATTCAAGGTATCCAGTGTCGAAATAAGGCAGTCAACAGTACCATATAGTTCAAATTCCGGCAACTGCTGGCACAAGAACAACGCTTTATCCCCTTTTAAGTGTTCCAATCGCTTACTTTGCGCTTCGGAAAGCATATCGGTACTACCATCAATACCGATCATATCATAACCTTTATCCAGCAAAGACAAGGTAATGGTACCGCTTCCGCAGCCAATGTCACATACCAAGGATGCCACCGGATTATATCGACGAATTTTCTCATCAATAAAATCCGTTATCATCTCATAGTCTGCGCCAACAAAACGGTCATAAAATTTTGCCAAAGCAGAAAATTGATTCATAAAACTCCTCAATTAGCGAATATAATCAAACTCTAATTCACCGATGCGAACCGGATCCCCTTCTTGTACTCCCATTTCTTCCAATTTTTCGATAATTCCATTGCTTTGCAACACACGTTGGAAGAAATTCATCGATTCATAATCATCAAAACGGATGGTTTCAAGGATCTTAAAGAGCCATTCGCCCTCAACAACATATACGCCATTCTCCTTGACAACTGTAAAGGATTTATCCTTTTCAACATTAACCGGTGTTTTGACATATTCCGCCTCAAAAACCTTGGTTTTAGGCAAGGTTTCAAGCAATTCACCGGTCTTTGCCAAAAGCGGATCGATTCCGTTTTTGGTTGCTGCCGAGATTAAAAACAACGGATAACCTTTGGATTCAATGTGTTTGATAAATCTTTCTTTAAGCTCTTCGTCATAAACAGCATCGCATTTATTGGCAACTACAATTTGGGGTAAGCTCGCTAAAGTTTCGGAATATGATTTCAATTCGTTATTGATAATTTCAAAATCTTCGATGGGATCGCGCCCTTCGGTTCCTGCAATATCCACAACATGGAGCAACATTCTGCAGCGTTCAACATGGCGCAAAAACGCAGTTCCAAGCCCTGCACCGCCGGCCGCACCCTCGATAATACCCGGAATATCAGCAATAACATAGCCATTTCCAAATCGATCCACAACACCCAAATTCGGGGTCATCGTTGTAAAATGATAATTTGCGATCTTAGGTCTTGCAGAAGAAACGACCGAAAGGAAGGTGGATTTACCGACATTGGGAAAACCAATCAGCCCAACATCCGCAATCAACTTTAATTCCAACTGAATATGAAACTCTTCACCGGGTTGACCGGGTTTTGCAAAACGCGGAATTTGACGAGTAGGAGTGGCAAAATGCTGATTTCCCCATCCACCATTGCCGCCTTTAGCTGCAATAAACGGTTGATCGTCCGAAAGATCTTTAATAAGCAACCCTGTTTCAGCATCTTTAATCAATGTACCAAAAGGAACTTTAATCACCAGCGGAGGTGCCCCCGCACCGGTACACTGATTAGTTCCGCCATTTTTACCATCTTCTGCAACATATTTTCTTTTATAGCGGAAATCCATCAAGGTATTCAGATTGCGGTCGGCTTTAAAAATAATATCTCCGCCTTTACCGCCATCGCCACCATCAGGACCACCGGCATTTACATATTTTTCACGATGGAAAGCAACAGCACCATCGCCGCCTTTTCCTGCTTTTATAAATATTTTCGCAACATCAACAAACATTTTGTTTATCTTCCTTAACTTATTACTAAACGAAAAAAATCCCGGAAAAGATCCGGGATTTTATGCTGATTAGTCTACAGCGTAAACAGAAACCTTTTTTCTGTCGCGGCCGACGCGCTCAAACTTTACTTTGCCGTCGATCAATGCGAACAAAGAATCGTTGGATGCACGGCCAACATTGTTACCGGGATGGATCTTTGTCCCTCTCTGGGTAACGAGGATATTGCCGGCGAGTACAAACTGACCATCGGCTCTCTTCACACCCAGGCGCTTGGATTCGGAATCTCTGCCGTTCTTGGTAGAGCCCATACCTTTTTTATGCGCAAAAAACTGAATATTAAACAACATTTGTTACACCTCCATTATTTCAAGGTTAAAATACATTGCATAATCCTTTGCAATGCTCTTTGCCAGTTCAACCAAAATCGCAATATGTTTGGAAAACTGTGCGTCTGGTTTTTCACTGATACATCGAATCAATGCGTTATCCTGATCTACAGTTAACTGCATAGGAATTCGATCGATTTGCTCTCCGCAGTTAATGCAATATTGGACAGCGGTAGAAACAGCAGAACAAACCATATCTTCTCCTGCATCGGCATAACCGCTATGCCCTTTGCATTCAAAACCGATATAAAGCGAATCTTTACGATAGACCTTAAGGACTGTCATAAATTATGCTTCGGCCTTGGGAGCAGTGGGATTGATCGTATTGATCTGAATCTTGGTATAGGGCTGTCTGTGGCCTTGCTTTCTGCGATAATTCTTCTTGGGCTTCATCTTATAAACGATGATCTTCTTTTCCTTACCGCTCTTCAGCACAGTAGCTTCAATGGTGGCACCCTTCACATAGGGCTTACCAATCTTCAGCTTCTTGCCTTCGCCAACGCTTACCACCTTGTCAAAGGTAACAACACTGTCGTTTTCGGCGTCCAACTTTTCGATGAAAAGAATGTCGCCTTCCTGCACTTTGTATTGCTTACCGCCGGTTTCAAAAATTGCGTACATTACAAAGCACCTCACTTTCTTAAAGAAAACTCGCTATGGCAGGTTGGTTTCCCATTAAGACCTGACATACGCGGCTAAAAGAGATTATAACATATCAAAAATTGAATGTCAATCTTTATTTTTATTATTTATCAGCAATTCTTCTGCACTTTGCAATAACTTTTCCGAAAGCTGTTCGCCACCCATGATACGGGCAATTTCACAGACCTTTTGATCATGAGTCAAAAGATGAATCTGCGATATGACACGCTCGTTTTCGGTTTGTTTTGCAACCTTATAGTGATGGTCTGCCTGCGCAGCGATCTGTGCCAGGTGCGTTATGGAAAATACCTGCTTCTCCCCTGCGCTTTCTTGAAGTTTCTTGCCGATTTTTTCGGCTGTCGCACCGGAAACACCGGTATCCACCTCATCATAAATGACCGTATCCGCTCCATTGTTAATCACCGTCTTTAGCGCCAGCATAATTCGTGAAAGTTCCCCGCCGGAAGCGATTTTAGCCAAAGGACGCGGCTTTTCACCTGCATTCGCCGAGAGGAAGAATTCAACATCATCTTTTCCATCGTTGCGATAGCGGATCCCGCCTCGATCGTTTACACGGTCTTCGACAGCGATCACAAACTGAACATTCGGCATATCAAGATATCCCAATTCATTTTTCAGCCGTTCTTCCATCGCCTTTGCCGCTTTCTTTCGTTGCTTTGAAAGGTGATCGGCGCATTGATCCAATTTTTTTCTCTCAACAGCAAATTCTTGCTCCAAAACCTTTAATTGCTCGCCATTGTGGTCTAAATTCTCATACTCTTCTTTACAATTTTGCCAAAAACGAAGGACATCCTCATCCTTCGGGCCATACTTCTTACAAATTTCTTCCAGTAAATCTAATCTACTCTCGAGTTTTTGCGGATCCATTAATTCACCGGCATATGAATCAAACAATTTTCCAAGCGTTGCGCCCAAATCGTCCAGATCGGTTGAAATCTGGCTTAGGCGGCGAACATACTCCTCGCCTTGAGGCAATAGCTTTTCAATGGAAATCATACTATCAAGTGCCATTTTTACAAGTTGAGATGCAGGAAGCTCGCCGTCATAAACAGCAGTTGAAGCTGTATGCAAGCCTTCGGTGATTTCGGTGTTTTTTAGAAAATTTTTTCGCAAAGCCATCAACTCATCGTATTCACCTGCTTGAATGCTACATTGCTCTAATTCCGAAAGAATCCGCTCCAGTTCCTTTCGACGCGCTTCTTTTGAGGCCTCCATTGCCTGGCATTTGGTTAATTTATCGCGCAATTCCTTGACAGCATCGTATGCGATCTCATAAGATCGCCGAGCTTCATCCACCACCCCAAATGCATCTAAGTACCCCAAATGACGTTTGGAATCCAGAAGGAGCACCCCATCGTGCTGGCCATGAATATTAATTAACAGCTCCCCTAATTGCTTTAAAAAAGAAACCGTCACATTAACACCATTGATTCGGGCATTATTCCGACCGTCAGCGCCGATTTTACGAAAGATGGCAATATTGCCATCGGCATCGGGTGATAATTCGTTTTCATTCAAAAGATCAATTATCTCATCAGAAAGGTCGGAAAAACAAGCGCTGACAACTGCAGCATCTGTTCCGGTTCGAATTAAATCCTTAGATGCTTTATTCCCGACCAATAACTGAATAGAATCGATTATAATACTTTTTCCCGCACCGGTTTCACCGGTGAGAACCGAAAATCCCTTGTTAAAATCGACATCCAAATGATCGATGATTGCTATATTTTCAATATGTAATGAATTCAGCATTTAAAATCTCATCCTTTGATCGATGTTAAAACCTTTTTTATATTTTCGGCATACTCATTATTTAAGGTACAAATAAAAATCGTGTCGTCTCCCGCGATGGATCCGGCAACGCCTTGAAGGTGCATCCCATCAATTGTTGCGCAAACAGCCCCCGCCATTCCCGCATAACATTTAACAATCACAAAGTTCTGCGCAGGGACGATATCAATTATTCCATTCTGGATGATCGAATTGGCTTGCACTTTTGCAGGTTGAGGAGGAATTCCCACCGAAGGTTTAACATACCGTGTTTCATTTCCGTCGGATGCTTTACGAAGGCCCAAGGCTTTAATATCTCTGGAAACAGTCGCTTGCGTGACATTCCAACCCTGACTTTGCAATATGGAAACGAGCATTTCTTGGGTCAAGACAGCTTGTTCCTCAATAATCTTCAAAATTGCTTCCTGTCTTAAATTTTTCATAACATCCTCCGACTGATTTTTTCGTTCAATACCTTATAAAAACTCTTATCTGAAAGTTTCAACAGTTTTAACGGAGTTGAATGGCGTGTTATCGCAACATAATCGC
The DNA here is from genome assembly GCA_045602565.1 of Eubacteriales bacterium. GTDB lineage: Bacteria > Bacillota > Clostridia > Oscillospirales > QAKW01 > QAKW01. The sequence goes on from JAZSBU010000045.1 coordinate 6,852, forward strand.
CATCAACAAGGCTTTTTATAACATTGCCGTCACATTCCAACCCCGGTTCAATCCTCTCTGCATTCAAAACACGAACAAACAATGTTTGCTTTGCAGCATCGAACACCACTGAACGAGCACCAAGTGTATGGGGGCAAATCGGTGTGACTACAATATTATTGGATTGAGGTTCCAGAATCGGTCCACCTGCGCTCATCGAATAGGCAGTAGAGCCGGTGGGGGTTGCAACAATGAAACCATCACAAAAATATTCAAGCAAATCTTTTTCAGAATCAGAAATAACGATCTGAGCAGGCTTGCCGCTTTTGCTGCGAATCACAGCATCGTTTAAAGCCACAAACTCATTGGAAACTACTCCGTTATTTATAACAGAAACACGCAGCATCATTCGTTCCGTACAATCAAATTCATTGGAAAGAATGGACGGAAGCAGCTCCAATTCATCACATTCCAGTTCCGCCAAAAAACCAAGATGCCCCAAATTGACTCCAAGAAGCGGAACATCATACTTATTCGCATATGCGGCCGCCCGCAGCAACGTCCCATCGCCGCCCAAAGTAAGTACAAGCATCGAATCGGCAAAGCACTTTTCCATACTGCAAAATTCAAATATTTGATCCGAAAGATAATTTCCGCAGGATACCGCAACTTCATAATGATGTTCTCTCAATAAACCCAAGAGATATTTCAAATGCTTTAGTCCGGGATCCTTTTCGGGATGGACAACAATTCCTATTTTATTCATGGAATTCCTCCGTTCGAACAGCCAAGTCGCAGGCTTGCTCAACATCCAATAAAGTTTGACCGTACATTTCCAGGTGCAGCAAATATTCGCGATTTCCTGATTCTCCGGTAAGCCCGCTAAATGCAACACCTTTCACTCCGAAACCAAGTTCGCGTGCAAAGCTGATGATATCTTTTAAAACTCTCAAATGTATCTTTCGGTCTAAGACAACACCGGATTTATTTAAATATGCAGGTCCCGCCTCAAACTGGGGTTTGACGAGAATAATGGCAAAACCGCCCTCGCTCAAAATCAAGGAAACTGCAGGCAGGATGGTCTTTATAGATATGAAAGACAGGTCCGCTGTAACGGCATCGATCATGCAATCAAAATCACTCGCTTTTAAATAACGCGCATTTGTATGCTCCATATTAATGATTCGTGCATCTTCCTTGATTATGGGATGCAACTGCGCTGTTCCGATATCGACTGCATAAACTTTTGCGGCGCCTTTTTCCAGCAAAACTTGGCAAAATCCACCGGTTGAAGCCCCCAGATCCACAACCGTTTTATCAGCAAAGGATAAACCGAACAGATCATAAGCTGTCAGCAATTTATGCGCAGATCTTGCGACATAGTTTTTTTGATGCTTCAGCAAGACAACAACATCCGATTCCGAAATGTCATACGAAGGCTTTATAATCTTTGCGCCGTTCACCGAAAAACAGCCGTTTTTGATCGCAGTCGACGCTTTGTTTCTGCTTTCATAAAAACCTTTTTCCACCAAGTAAACATCAAATCTCATTACCCGATGTCTCCCATCGATGTAATCAATTGAGCAAGACTTTCTTCGTCTAAATGGTGTTCTTTCAACAATTCTTCGGGTTTTCCTGATCTCATAAACAAATTTTTGATACCAACATTTTTAAATATACCGCTAAACCCATTATTCAGTAACAAATTACCCAGATGGGCACCTACACCGCCATGCACAAAACCTTCTTCAACAACTAAGATTTTTTTAAATTTAAGCAGTTTTTGCAACGTCTCCTCAGACACCGGTAAGATCTTATTCAGTTTCAAAAAAGCCACCGGTACTTTCGCCAAACGAATTGCTTTTAAGCAAGGAACCACTTCTCTTCCATAGGAAATTACACAAAAATCTTCGTTATTCCCATACCAATCAACATCGGCATCTACTTCTTTAAACGATAAATTCTCGGCAGGAGCACTCCCCCGCGGATAACGAACTACAGAGACACCTTCTTCATAGATCGATCGAGAAAGCACCTTGCGAAGTTCATCATAGGTCGAAGGAGAATAAACTGAAACATTCGGAATCGGCAGCAGCATCGGTACATCAAACAGGCCCTGGTGCGTTTCTCCGTCCTCCCCTACAATTCCGGCGCGATCAATACATATGGTCATCGAATGACCTTGGAGAGCAAGATCGTGGATCACTTGATCATATCCGCGCTGCAAAAAGGATGAATATACCGCAAACACCGGCTTCATCCCATTTCGAGCCAATCCGCCGGCAAAAGTCAACGCGTGTTGCTCCGCAATACCGACATCAAAAAAACGGTTGGGAAATCGCTTTGAAAAATCGGTCAAGCCACACCCCGATGCCATTGCCGCTGTAATGGCGCAGATTCGAGAATCCTTTTCGGCCAGTTCACACAATTCCTCGCCAAAAACCGAAGAAAAATCGATTTTTTTATCTGTTGATTGCTGGCCGGTTTCCACGTCAAACGAACCAAGCCCATGATAATTGGTGGGTTGCTCTTCTGCAAATGTATAGCCTTTTCCCTTTACAGTCTTAACATGGATCAGGCAGGGTCGTTTCAATTCCTTGGCACGGTTTAAGACACGTTCTAATGTCCTTTGATTATGCCCATCGATCGGTCCAAAGTAAACAAAGCCCATATTTTCAAAAATGTTACCTTGATAAAAGACAGATTTCAGTGCTCGTTTGATTTTCTGGAAAAACTTATAGAACCCCTTACCAATCAAAGGTGTACCCTGTGTCATTCTGGTAAGAACATCTTTAAACTTGAAATATCCCTGCCTGGATCTGATTTTTGCCAGATAATCCGCCACCGAACCGACATTTTTAGAGATACTCATATCGTTATCGTTCAAAATAACAATGAGATTTCCCCGCATTCTTCCGCCGTTATTCAATCCTTCATAGGATAGACCGCCGGTCATCGCGCCATCACCAACAATCGAAACAACGTAACGATCATTTTCATCCTTCAATTGAAAGGCTTTTAATAATCCGACTGCAGACGAAATCGCAGTGGAACTATGACCTGTTTTCAACGGGTCATGAATACTTTCTTGCGGGCTTGGAAACCCCGAAAGCCCATCAATTTGACGCAAAGAATTAAAGTCCTTATAACGTCCGGTCAGCAGTTTATGAACATAACATTGATGCCCCACATCGAAGATGATCTGATCCTTAGGAGAATCAAAAACACGATGAATCGCCATCGTCAGTTCAACAACACCGAGGTTACTGGCAAGATGGCCGCCGGTATGAGCAACATTATTGATCAAGCATGTTCGTATTTCATCGCCCAATTCGGCAATGCGAGAATAATCAAACATCTTGATATCTGATGGTTTTTGAATTTGATCTAAAATACTCATTACAGCAGCCCTTTCAAATTATTTATTACGTGTGCCTATATATTCAGCAATCCACAATAAAAAAGCATCATCCTGCACAGCACATTTTGCAAGTTCCAATTCCCGCTCTAAATATTTTTTGGCTTCGGAAACACCAAGAATCGAAGTAAATGTTGATTTATTTTCCAAAGCGTCCTTCCCCACTTCCTTGCCCAAAAGTTGGGTGTTGCCTTCCACATCCAAAATATCATCCCTGATTTGAAAGGCGAGTCCTATTCTACGGGAATAGTTTACATAATTTTCTGCTTTTTTATTTGATAACGCTTCCGCAATTTGAATAGGCGCCAATAATAACGCGCCGGTCTTCATCCGATGAAGTTCTAAAAGTTCATCAAACGTCAGGATGCGGCTCTCGCCAATTTTATCAATGGCTTGTCCATTCAACATTCCAAGCGCACCGGATGCCGAAAAAAGTACACGCATCGCGTTTAGGAAGAATTCCGGTTGATATTTGTTTTTATGCGATAAAAGAAATTCAACCGCATAATTCAAAATACCATCCCCAGCCAAAAGCGCCGTAGCGTGATCAAACTTTTTATGGCAGGTTGGCAACCCTCTTCTAAAATCATCATCATCCATTTCAGGTAAATCATCATGAACTAATGAGTAGGCATGGATCATTTCCAACGCAACAGCAAACGGTATCGCTTGCTCTTCCGGAACAGAAAGTCGCTTACAGAAAGAGAGCGTTAAAACACCTCTTAACCGCTTTCCCGGAGCCAAAACCGCATATTTCATCGGATCGATCAATCGAGAATCGACTAATGCATTTTCGGAAAACGCCAGTTCAATGGCATCATCCACACGCTTCTTTATCTTAAAAAATTCACTCTTCATCCTGAAGTTCCTCAATATTTTCCTGCTGCAAAAATCGAACTTTTTGCTCAGCCGATTCAAGCAAGTTTGTACACTGTTTACTTAGTTTGATTCCTTCTTCAAAAAGAGTAATCGATTCATCCAAAGACGCTTCGCCGCTTTCCAAAATTCGAACCACTTCGCTCAAGCGACTCAACGCTTCTTCAAATTTCATTTCTTTATCCATTGTAATTTTTCAACGTTATATTATCTACAATACAACGCGCCTTTCCGTCTGACATATGAATTTGAATGACATCATCCACAGAGAGTTTTTCAACATTTTGAATAACACCCTTCTCCTCATGTTCAACAAAAGAATAGCCTCTGCCCAACACCTTTAGAGGGCTCAATGCATCCAACTTAGAAATGTTGGTAAGCAATTTTTGTTCTTGCAATTTATAATGTTTTTGTATAGAGCTCAATAGTTTTTCGGTCCAATGATCCAACAATAAATACGGTTTATCGGTAAATGCTTTAGGATCATTTAAGACCTTTGCTTGCGTATAACGCGCCAATAAATTTTTATTATTTTCAACAACCCTGGTCAATGCGGCACCGATTCGTTTTTGATTTTGGGATATATTGACACGAAGATCCTCTGCGTTTGGGACAGCAAGTTCCGCCGCGCCCGATGGTGTCGGAGCGCGTAAATCGGCTACAAAATCACAAATAGTGAAATCTGTTTCGTGCCCGACAGCAGAAATCGTCGGAATAGTGCAGTTATAGATAGCGAGTGCAAGATCCGGATCATTAAACCCCCAAAGATCCTCGATAGAACCACCGCCGCGACCGATGATGATAACGTCGACCGATTTTGCTTTTTCAAAATATTCAATCCCGCGAATTAGAGATGCCGGTGCTTGATCGCCTTGCACAATCGCTGGAAAAACATCAACTTCCGCCGCAGGAAAACGGCGGCCGAGAATTTGAATAATATCCTGCACAGCTGCGCCTGTCGGCGCTGTAATGACCCCGACCCGAGAGGGTATGGATGGAATTTTTAACTTATGTTGTTCATTAAAAACTCCTGCCGCCGCCAACTGCTTTTTCAATTGTTCAAAGGCAAGATAAAGATCCCCCACCCCATCTTCTCGCAGGTCGGTTATATATAACTGGTACACACCGGTTTTTTCGAAAATCGAAACACTTCCTTTGGCGATCACTTTCATCCCGTTTTCCGGGCGAAAACGAAGTCTGGACGCATTGGATCGAAACATTACCGCACTGATAATACCGCCTTCATCTTTTAAACGGAAATAAATATGACCGCTGCCGTGAATGGTTAAATTTGAGATTTCCCCCATCACACATATGCTGCGAAGATTAAAATCCGCTTCCAAGACAGTTTTCAAGTATTGATTCAGTTGTGTGACTGTAATAGCGGCTTTTTCCATCATCATTTTTTGGAGATGGTGCTGAGAACACCGTGCACAAAACTACCGGAATCCTCTTCGCTAAACTCTTTGGCCAATTCGATCGCTTCGTTGACGGCCACACGATCGGGAATGTCGGGATTAAATTTCAGTTCAAAGGTAGCCAACCGCAAAATAGCACGACAAACTGCATTCAACCGTTTCATCGACCAGTTTGCCAATGCAGGCTCAATCAGTTTATCAATCTCATCCCAATGAGCGCAAATACCATAATAAGTATCATTAATATATTGGATCGGTTCTTCGATCTCTTGCTGATTATAAAACTCTTCTAAAATGGTTTCTTTGTTTTCAAGCCCTTGAAAACCGATCGAATAAATTAATTGAAAAACAACTTTTCTTTGCTTTTGTCTTGTCATTTTATCTCCTTTTCAATGCATACGCACAATACAGAACCTTGATGAACTTCAACTGTAGGTTTTGAATCCTTAGACTCATTGCTGACACATAATGAACGATCCCTTCGTATCGTATAACGATCCAATGGATACTTAAAGCCATCAAGCGAAATCAATGCCGTTTCTTCCATCGGAAAAAACGAATAATATTGAAAATCATTGCTTGGATGATACGTTCCTTTATCCATTAAGTAGACAAGGTTTTCTCCATCATATAATTTGAGCGCTATCCCGAGAGCCCGCGCATACAGAAGCAAATTCAAATTTGCAACAGTATGATCGATTCTCCCGCCAAATGGGGCAATAAGCCAAATGGATCTATACCCTTTCGAAGCTCCAAACTCAAGGGCAAGCTCGCTATCTGTCTGATCTTTTTCCTTTGGAAAAACAATAACATTGGATGAATCCGGTTGATCCGCAGAATCAAAATCGCCCAAAATATGCTTCAAATGAAGATTCATATCCAAGGCCGTTTTATATCCGGCATCCGCAGCATAAAAATCAAACGAGTTTTTAGAGATTAAGCGCGCCAGGTTTTCTCGATTACGCAGTTCACCGGCCAAAAATATCATTAATTGTTTTTCTTTTTGCTCCAAGGTGTTTCCGACTCCTTTAAATATTGATACATCTGACGGTAACTTTCATACCGGCGGGAAGAAATCATTCCACTTTCCACCGCATTTCGAACTCCGCACTCCTTTTCGTTCATATGTGCGCAATTCAAATAGCTGCAATCAGGCAAATACGGAAAAAACTCAGGAAAATATTTTTCAAGTTCAGCAGATTCAATAGAATATCCTTCCAATTCCAACGCACCAAATCCCGGGGTATCGGCCAGATAACCATCGCCCATCGAGAACAATTCAATATGCCTGGTTGTGTGTCTTCCACGCCCAAGTTTATCTGAAATTTCGCCGGTTTTAAGATTAAGTTCGGGGAACAGTTTATTAATGATACTGCTCTTGCCAACGCCGGTATTTCCGGCAAATATCACCGTTTTCCCTGCCAGGGCGGCGCGAAGATCTTCTACCCCCGCGCCGGTTTCGGCAGATACACAAAAAACAGCATAACCAATAGATTTATATAAATCAACCAACACTTGAACATCATCTTCATCGTTAAGATCAGCTTTATTAAAGATCAAGATCGGTTCTACTCCGACACTTTTGGAAATCACTAACATCTTATCGATCGTGTATTGATATGGAGTTGGCTTAGCGTAGGAAGATACATAACATAATACATCAACATTTGAAACATTAGGACGAATCAAATAATTGCTGCGTGGGAGTATTTTTTCAATACGGCCGGAACCATCCGAAAAAACAGAGATCTCTACATAATCCCCCGGAACCGGTGAAATCCCTTGTTTTCGAAAACCGCCTTTTGCCGTACATTGAATATTTCCTTCCGATGTCACAACAGTATAGACTCCGGAAAGGAGTTTGATGATCTTCCCCTTCATGCCTGCGGTGTTTCAGGTTTGGTTTCGGAAGTAGATACATCGCTGTTCGTCGAGGTATCTCCTTCACCCTCGTTGGGAGTTTCCGGTTCATCTGTCGTATCTTCCGGCGGAGTGTCTACCGGCGCATCGGGCTCATTGGGTTCGCCATCTTCAGAACCTTCTTGATCCGGTTCTTCTTCAGGTTTAGCACCCAAGCTAATGACAATATCGATCATTGTACCAACCTCAACATCGACATCTTTCAAAACGCTTTGCGAAATGACCAGCCCTTTTTCGACCGTTTCGTGATACTCGCTCTTAACGGTTCCGATCTCTAATTTGTTGTTTTTAAGTGTCGTTTTCGCAGCGCTCTCGGTCATATTGCTGAGATCGGGCATAACAATGGTTTCAACCTCATCGGGTTCATCCTCATCAGGCTTTTCCTCAGGTCCTCTGCTGATTGTGATAGTTACAACATCATCTTCATCAATTTCCTGACCGGCTTTGGGAGAAGTTGAAATAACAGTTCCTTCTTTGACAGTATCGCTGAAATCTGTCTCTGTGCTATAGCGAATCTTTTGACGCTTCAGTTCAGCAATGGCATCTTCTTTCGTCCATCCCACAATGCCGGGAACATAATTTGTATCTTTAATTTCCTCATCATCGTCTTTATCTTTGGATTCGCCTTTGCTGACAACAACTGTGATTTTTCCATCCTTTTTAATCTGGCTGTCTGCAGCGGGTTTTTGAGAAATAATTTCGCCCTTAGGCTTAGAACTTGACTCCTCCGAACCGACAACGATTTCAAAAGAATAGCCTTCTTTTGCTTCCTCAACAGTCATACCGACAACATTGGGGCATTTGACGGTTTTAGAGCCAAACAATTCCTTTTGAAATATGACGCCGAGTGCAAATAGGATCAACAGTAAAAACGCAGTTCCCATACCTGCAATAACAGGAAACCATGTGGTCATAAATGCCGATTTGGGTTGTTTCTCGTCCTCTGCATCCAAATCACTCTCTACTTCTGCCTCCTCAGACTCTTCGCTCAATAGGTCCGAAGCAAAAATGGTGGGCGAATTATCCTCAGAATAGGAAAGTTCTTCTGCAAAATAATTAAATGTAACATCCGGATCCGCTTCATAAATCGAAATATCTGCCAAAAATGCCGCTGCAGATTGATAGCGAATGGCGGGATCCTTCATAATGGCCTTAAGAATAATATCTTCCAGACCTTGCTTAATATTTTCATTTAACTCCGTAGGAAGATCCGGCTGCGATTGAACCTGCATCAAAGCAACAGCAACTGCGGTGTCTGCATCAAACGGCAGTTTTCCGGTCAACATCTCATAAAGGATGATACCCATAGAATAAATATCGCTGCGCTCATCGGTACGGTCACCGCTGGCTTGTTCGGGGCTGATATAATGAACCGAACCAATGGTCATATCACTGATAGTTTGAGTATCAAACTTGGTAAGTCTGGCAATACCAAAGTCAGTAATTTTAATGGTGCCGTTTTTCAGCAACAAAATGTTATGGGGCTTAATGTCGCGATGAACAATTCCCCGTTCATGTGCATGAGCAAGACCTTTGAGGATCTGCTTGATAAAATGAATGGCCTCAACGTCCGATAAAACACCTTTTTTCTCCATATATTCTTTCAAGGTGATTCCATCGATATATTCCATAACAATATAGAGGGCGTCTCCTTCTAAGGATACATCATAAACATCAACAATATTGTTATGAGACAACATGGTGATTGCTTTAGATTCATTCGTAAAACGACGACGGAATTGCGCATCAGACATAAATTCATCTTTAAGAATTTTGACTGCAACCACACGATTGCAAACCTTATCAAAAGCCTTAAAAACATACGCCATTCCGCCCACACCGATCACCTCGGTGATCATATAGCGATCATTTAAAACTTTTCCAATGTATTTTTCCATTCCTATATCCTCCTTAAACTTGAATAGCAGTAACCGTAATATTGTCGGTGCCGCCTCTACTATTAGCAAGATCGATCAATCGAATCGCAAGATCATCGAATTCTCCGCCTGATGCTTCAAATTGAATTTCATTTTCATCGACATAATTGCTCAGTCCGTCAGAACACAGCAAAATGATATCGCCCGACGAAACGGAAAGTTCAAAGTAATCGTAATCAATTTCGTTATTGATTCCGATCGCTCGTGTAATCACATTTTTATTAGGATGTATTTTAGCCTGTCGTTCAGTTATGTGACCGCTGTCGACAAGTTCTTGAACTGCGGAGTGATCCTTTGTGATTTGAGTTATAGATCCATTGGTAATATGATAAGCTCTGCTGTCGCCGACATTTCCGATATAGGCCTTGCCCTCTTTTACCAAAGCAAGTACCAATGTTGTCCCCATTCCGGAAAGGTCTTCTCTTTTTTGAGCCTCATTATAAACAATCTGGTTGCATTGTTTAATGGCACTATCAAATAGATTATTGATTTTTTCGTTCGGTTTATGATGTGCAAATGACACTTTAAGTGAAGAGACAGCCAATTTGCTGGCCTCCTGCCCACCGTGAACACCGCCCATTCCATCGCATACAACGGCAATCGATGCTTGTTTATCAAGTTGTTCTAGCCAAAAAGCATCTTGATTTTCATTGCGTACCATTCCAACATCGCTTTTTCCAACGACTCTCAATGTGCATTACCTCCTTTTTGCGCTTGATGACGAAGCTGACCGCAAGAAGCGGATATATCACTTCCCAGGGTTCTTCGTATGGTAGCATTCATCCCCAATTTTGTTAATCGGGCTTGAAATGCATATAAATTATTTTTAGACGGAGGATAATACACTCCGTTTTCAATCGGATTCACAGGAATTAGATTGATATGACACAATATTCCGCGAAGGAGTTTTGATAAATTTTCTGCATCTACAGGTCGATCGTTGATGCCCTGTATCACAGCGTATTCAAACGAAATCCTTCGACCGGTTTTTTTCTGATACTCTTTACATGCCTCTATCAACTGTTCGATATTATATTTTCGGTTAATCGGCATTACCGAGGATCGCCGATCATCCGAAGTAGCATGAAGAGAAATCGATAATGTAATCGGCAGTTGATATTCCGCCAATTTTTGAATTTGAGGGATCAGCCCACACGTGGACAACGAAATATGTCGATATCCTATATTGATACCGTTCGGGTCATTCACGTTTTTCAAAAACCGAAGCACCTCATCAAAATTATCCAACGGTTCGCCGATTCCCATCATAACTATATTGGATATTCTTGAGCCCAGATCCTCCTGAACTCGAATGATTTGGTCTAAAATTTCGCCCGCCGTCAAAGAACGAACCAATCCTTTCTTGGTTGATTGGCAAAACGAGCAGCCCATTCTACAGCCAACCTGAGAAGAAATGCATACAGAGTATCCATGCTGGTATTTCATGGCAACCGTTTCAATGACATTTCCATCGTCTAACGAAAATAAGTATTTCACCGTTTCGTCCAACTTCGATTTGAATTTCTCAAAAACCATCAACGTTGTTATAAACGAATCATCTTCGAGTTTTGTTTGAAGTTTTTTCGGCAAATCGGTCATCTCATCAAAGGAACGAACTCCTTTGTGAAGCCATTGAAAGATTTGTTTTGCGCGAAATTTCGGTTCACCTAAAGTTGTTATGTAGGCGGAAAGTTCCTCCATTGTCATCGACTTTAAATCTTGTTTCAAATTGATCCTTTCGTAATACCGCTATAAAGAAACCATCTTCAGCACCATCGGGCAGGTAGGTTTCCATTCCATTTTTTAAAAGAGTTTTATCAAAATTAAAATTCGTATGCTCCTTTAAGAAGCGTTCAACCTGATCCTCATTTTCTCTACGGTCCAATGTACATGTCGAATAAACCAAAAGACCGCCTTTTTTCAGATATCGAGATCCGTTTTCTAAAATTTTATATTGAGTATCTCTTAACGAGACACTGTCGTAATCCTTGTATTTAATATCCGGTTTTTTCCCCATAATGCCCAAACCGCTGCAAGGGACATCACATAAAACAGAATCCGCTGTTTCGATCAATTGGGGATTTAACACAGAGGAATCCCCGTTCAAAAAAGAAATATGATCGTGCCCCAACCGTTTGGCACTTTTATTCATCAAATCGATCTTATGTGCGTGGATATCAAAGGCAACTATTTCTGCACTTGTATTTGCTGCCATAACAAAGGTTTTTCCTCCGGGTGCTGCACATAAATCCAAAATCTTCTTGGTATTACAAGGGACTAAAGCGGCGGCTCGGGCGGAATTTAGGCCTATTACATGGAACCAACCGCTTTTATATGCAGCAGAATCTTCCACCGAAAAACCCTTGCTTGCTTTGAAAAGATGCGGGACTTCCGAAGTCTTTAATTCTACGCCCTCTTTACGCATAATTGCAAGAAATTCTTCGCCTGACCCTTTGCAATGATTATGAAATAAATACATCGAATGATCCCGAGACTCGATCCCGTCGATAATTTTCAGGAACGTTTCTTTCCCATACTGCTCCAATAATAAATCGACGATTTGTGGCGCAATAGAAAACCGAACGGAATAGTCTGCTTTTTTCAAAAGCAATAGTTCTTCCTTTTCTCTTGCACATCGACGCAACACCGCATTAACAAATCCACTGCTATGGGAAAGACCGCTCTTTTTAACAATTTCGACCATTGTATTGCAAGCGGCAGATTCAGGAACATTTAAATAAAACATCTGATAAACTCCCATCCGCAAAGCATTTAGAATTGCCGATGAAATTTTATCGATCGGTCGTGCCGAGCACTGACGAATAAAATGATCCAGAGTGATCTTTTTTTCAACCACACCATAAACGATAGCAGAAACAAAACGTCTGTCGCGCTCATTCTCCACCGTTCTCAATGCATTTTTCAGAGCAAGATTCGGATACTCCCCCGATTCATCCCAATTGCGTATTAAATTGTATGCGATCATACGAATTTTCATTATCTACGATTCCTTGCCCGCCCCAGCATAATCAACAGTTGCCACAAAGCCGTCACCGCGGATGCAACATAGGTCAATGCAGCCGCTGTCAGCACATTTTTAACGCCACTTAAACTTTGGTTTTCAAATCCGGCTGTTCTGATCTGCTCCAATGCACGTTTAGATGCGTTAAATTCAACCGGAAGCGTAATAAGCTGAAACAAAAATATCACAGCATAGCAAATTGCAGCCACATTGAAAATCACAGTGCTGAAGGATGAACTGTAAATCAAAAAACTGCCGATCATTAAAAAGTATAAGATTTTAGAACTAAAATTGGTTATTCCAACAGTCGCAGACCGTAATTTTAACGGCAAATAACCCACATGGTGTTGAATCGCATGTCCACATTCGTGCGCCGCCACACCAATCGAAGCAATACTCGTCCCATTAAAAATGTCAGATGAAAGATTGACCGTTTTTCTCATAGGATCGTAATGATCGGAAAGCCGACCGTTTACACAGTTGATTTCAACATCATATATGCCGGCACCTTCAAGAATCAGTTTTGCAATCGCCGCACCGCTCATATTTCGATCATTTGCAATTTTAGAATATTTACTGTATGCCGAATTCATCCGCATCTGAACAATGATTCCCAGAAGAATTACCGGCAACATTGCAAATATACCATAATAACCGTAAAAAAACATTGAATGACTCCTTATTTCAAATATTCCCCTACGGCAAGTTTTGCGCCACAGGCATAAGAATATGCATCCGTCTTATTTTTGCCCTGTTTTTGGATCGATTTAATCCAAATGGATTTTCCGTCTCCGCAAGCAATCTCAATTCCGCGAGAGGAAATTGTGCAGATTTTACCCGATGAAAAGCTGCACGCTGATCCCATTTCGGCCAAATGAATTTTTAAGCGATAATCTCCAAGATCAACAAACGCTCCGGGGGAAGGATTGAGCCCCATAATCAAGGCGCATACAGATTTTGCATCCTTTTCAAAGTCCAGTCTACCCTCACTTTTTTCGATCATCGGCGCATAGGTAGCATCCTCTTCATTTTGCGGAGTAAACACCGCTTCTCCGGAAAGCAATAATTGAATTACTTCTATAAGGGCATCCGCCCCGAGATCAGCGAGTTTATCAAAAACGGTCCCCGCTGTGTCATCAGTTTCAATCGGAATGGCGCGTTTTAAGATCATATCACCGGTATCCATTCCTTTTGCCATTTTCATAATGGTCACTCCGGTTTGGGAATCCCCGTTCATAACCGCTCGCTGAATGGGAGCAGCGCCGCGATATTTTGGCAGCAACGAACCGTGAATGTTTATGCATCCGTATTGGGGATAATTAAGAATATATTCCGGCAAAATGCGCCCATATGCAGCCACAACGATCAGATCGGGCTTGGTTTGATCCAGAACTTGCTGAAAGGATCCATCTTTAAGAATGGTAGGCTGCCAACAGGGTAGGTCATTTTCTAATGCAAATTCTTTGACAGGCGGTGCTGCGAGTTTGCCGCCTCGTCCCTTGGGTCGATCCGGTTGGGTGACAACGCCCACTAATTGCGTTTTACGAAGAAGTACCTTACAAGTAGGAATAGCAAAATCCGGAGTTCCCATAAAAAGAACACGCAAATTATTCATGATCGAAAACCTCTTCCCCAATCATCGGAATCGTAATTCCATCAAGATGATCATATTCGTGCAGCAAGCACCGAGCCACAAAGTCATCGGCCGTAAAGTCAAAGAACTCCCCTTTGACGTTTTGGGCACGCATCTTAACCTTGTTTGCGCGAACAATCCGAAAGCTTCTCCCGGGATAAGATAAACATCCCTCCAGATACCGATCGTTTTTACCGGTTGCCGAAATGATCTCGGGATTGATAAATTCCTTATATTCCGAACCGTCTCCGTGGATATCGGCGATGAATATTCTTCTCAAAATTCCAACTTGCGGCGCCGCCAAACCTGCACCTACTTCTTTGCGTAAGGTTTCGCGCATATCTTCAACCAAAACCGCCAGTTTATCATCAAACTGCGTAACCGGTCGAGATTTCTTACCCAAAAACTCTGTATCATTTTTAACCAAATTTCTTAATGCCATATTATACCTCAAAAAAACTGCAAAGGATTGATGTTATATGAGACCGATAAATTCTCACTCAGATCCAATGTTCTGCATTCTTTAATCAATTCGCGAAACTTTTTAGAGTTTCTGCATTTGACAAACATTTGCATACGGTATTTTCCGCGAATCATCTGAATGCGCGGTGCCACAGGCGAAAGAAGTCGCAACGGAATATCCGCATATTCATTCAAACTTGCCTCTTGCAAATGTTTATAAACTTTATTAATACCGCCGGTAACGGCACCGGCAGAATATCCTTCAACCGTAATCAATAAAATATCACAATACGGTGGATATCCAACCAGTTTTCTAAAAGCCAGTTCCTGCGAATAAAATTCTAAATAATTTTGCTCTTTAGATAACGCAATAACACGGTGATCGGGACAATAGGTTTGAATCATCGCTCTTCCGGTTTTTTCGCTGCGACCGGATCTACCGCAAACCTGCGTCAACAAATGAAAAGTTCGTTCATTTGCACGAAAATCATCCGAGTATAGCGACATATCCGCCTGCAACACCCCGACTAATGTGACCAGCGGGAAATCCAATCCTTTAGCCACCATCTGTGTTCCAAGCATAATATCATATTTTCCCTCTCGAAACTCCGAAAGTTTTTCTCCATAGGATAAATATGAATCGACAGTGTCCATATCCATACGCAAAATTCGAATGTCAGGGAACAAAGTTTTCATTTCCTCTTCGACATACTGCGTTCCCATCCCGAGCATCTTCAAATTATTGCTTTTACATTCCGGGCATTGATCAAAATGCTTAATGTTATAGCCGCAATAATGACACATCAAGCGTTGATTTTGCTTATGATATGTTAAAGCAATACCGCATGAAGGACATTTTGAAACATTTCCGCACGAAGAACAACCGACGACTGAATGCATACCGCGGCGATTTAAGAATAAAATCACTTGTTCTTTTTTGGCAAATGTCGAACGCATTGCTTCGATCAATGAATCGCTGAATATCTTTGAGCCTTCCGAGCAGCCAAGCTCTTTCATATCAATTAAATCCACCAACGGAAGCGGAACATTATTGTATCGTTTTGAAAGTGTGTGCAATTGATATTTTCCGGACTCTGCGGCATAAAAGCTTTCGATCGACGGTGTCGCCGATGCCAACAAGATAGGAATCTTTTCATAATGGGAAATAAAACGTGCAATATCGCGCGCATGAAAACGCGGGCTGGTTTCAGACTTATAGGTAGACTCGTGTTCCTCGTCAAGAATAATCAAACCAATATTTTTCAGCGGAGCAAATACTGCGCTTCTTGTCCCCACAACGATTTTTGCTTTGCCGCTGTGGATTTTTTTCCACTCGTCTGCCTTTTCTCCAATGGATAGACCGCTATGCAATACCGAAACGCAATCGCCGTATCTACGATAAAAACGATCCAGCATTTGCGGAGTCAAAGCAATTTCCGGCACCATCATTAAAACAGATTTTTCCTGCGAAAGCATCGCATCCATCAAACGCATAAATACGTGCGTTTTTCCACTGCCTGTGACCCCAAACAACAAGTGGGTCGATTCCGTATTAAAGGCATCGGTGATTTCCTTAAACGCCTTTTCTTGTTCCGGCTGCAGTGTTATTTCTTCAAAATGGGTTTCTCTTGAAATCGTTTTATACGGAACACGTTGCTTGGTCTCGCTATAGACCTCAATCAACCCTTTTTGAGAAAGGGTTTTCACTGTTGAAACTCCGCATCCGGAATAATACAACGCTTCTTTGGCTGTCAGATCGCTTTCGTCCAAAAACAGCGAAAGCAAATCTCTTTGCTTTTCATATCGCGTACTTAATTCCGATAGATATTGCTCGATTTCTTCAACCGTTCTTCCTCTTCGAATTCTCTTTTCCTTAAGATCGCCAATATTACGAATGGATTTGATTTCTTCGACCAAAACACCATCGCGATATGCCGGCAGGCAAAGTTTCTTTAATTGTTGCGGAAGATCACTTCGACGAATGGGTTTATTACACTTTTTAAAAAAAGAGACCAACTGCTGATATTCGTCCGGTACCGACTCACAATTTGGATTTAAAGAAAAGATCTCGTTGATTTTATAATCCAACCCATGAGGGATCATACATCGAACTGCCTGATACCGTGTGACAAAATATTGGTCTGCCATCCACTCGGAAAGCTTGAGATGCGTTGCATCAAGCATCGGTACTTCGTCCAGCAGACGCACCGCCTCTTTTAAATCGCAACAATCCTGCGATTCAAAAACAGAAAGAACCATTGCCTTTTTTAGGACATTCCCTTTTCCAAACGGGACCAATATACGCATACCGGGCAAAACTTTTGCAGCAAAAGACTCCGGCAGAAGATAATCATAATCTCTGTCGATCTTTTGCACGATCTGATCCATTGCCACCCGACATACCAACGGCATATTATTCCTCGATAGTGTTTTCTTTGATAACGACCTTGCCGCTGGCAATATCGTTAATTGCCAATTTTACCGGCTTATCATTCAATTCAACTTCGTTTGCTTCTGCTTGCTCGGAAATCTGACGTGCTCTTTTTGCAGTCAAAATCACCAAAGCGTAACGGCTCTCTGCCGCCTTTTCCAATTCACCTACTGCGGGATACAACATTTTTCAATTCTCCTTTACTTGTTTAAAATTTTTTCAATTTCATCGGCGGCTCTTTCTACAACATCGTTTACGACTGTATACTCGTAATCGCCGGAATTAGCAATTTCTTTTTTTGCCTGCTCAATACGTGCAAGCACCACGTCTTCAACCTCGGTCCCCCGCCCGCGTAACCGCGACTCCAGAACCTCAATATTAGGCGGAAGAATAAAGATCATCACCGCATCGGGGCACTTCTTTTTGACTTGACGCGCTCCGCATGGTTCGATCTCTAAAACAATATCGTTGCCGGCCATACGTTGCTGTTCAACGTAATCCGCCGGTGTCCCATAATAATTATCGCAATAGACAGCATGTTCCAGCATCTCATTGCGGGCCAATTTATCTTCGAAATCCTTATGGGAAACAAAAAAGTAATGAACCCCATGCTCCTCACCGGGGCGAGGTTTACGTGTTGTTGCGGATACCGAAACTTTTAATTTCGGATTGCGACGCAACAATTCGGCCAAAACCGTTCCCTTTCCTGCGCCACTGGGACCGGAGATAATAATCAACTTCCCTTTACTCATCTCCTTCATCCCCTTCCTCATCGTAGCTATCATTCAATCGATTGGCAACCGTTTCAGGCTGCAGAGGAGACAAAATGACATGTTCACTATCTGTAATAATTACCGCGCGGGTACGCCGCCCATAGGTGGCATCAACCAAAACACTCCGATCTTTTGCTTCGGTGATAACGCGCTTGATGGGAGCACTGTCGGGACTGACAATGGCAATGATGCGCGATGAATTGATCATATTACCGAACCCGATATTGATTAATTTCATAGAAAACTCCTTGATTATTCCACGTTTTGAATCTGCTCTCTGATCTTTTCGATGCAGGACTTCACATCGACTACGATTCTGGTTATGTCAATACTGTTGCATTTTGAACCGATAGTATTGATTTCACGATTCATCTCCTGCACCAGAAAATCCAGCTTTTTACCGATCGACCCGCCTTGATCGAGCAACGATCTGAATTGATCCAAATGGCTTCTTAAACGTACCGTCTCCTCATCAACAGCAACCTTATCGGCGAAAATGGCAACTTCCGTCAAAATTCTTGCCTCTTCGACATCGCGTTCCGCAAGGGTTTCTCTGATTTTATCTTCCAAGCGTTTTTTATACGTTTGAATCGATTCGGGCGCCAACACTTCCACCTTTGCTACCGAAGCCTCGATAAAAGAAAGATTTTCCAGCAAATCATTTTTTAGTTTCTCGCCTTCCGTCTCTCTCATAGCAATAAAGGATTCCAAAGCCATATCCAAAGCGTTTAAGACCTGCTCTTGAATCTCTTCATCCGAAATCTCCGGCTGGGAAATCGCAAGAACGTCGGGCAAAGTAAGGATTCGAGCAGCAGCAAGATCATTACGTACACCATAAGTTTCTTCCAACTGCTTTGCCGCATCTAAATAAACGCGAACCAGATTTTGGTCCACATTGGCAATAAGCTCTACCGATGCATTACTTTTTTCGGTGTGAAAATAAACATCAATCTTTCCGCGGGATACCACAGATGCGATCCGCTTTTTAATGGGTTCCTCCAAAAAGGCATAATCCTTATAAATCCGTGCAGAAAAATCAAAAAAACGATGGTTGACTGATTTTATATCAATGGTGAAATCCAACCCACCAAAGGAGCCAACCCCTCGACCAAAACCGGTCATACTTTTTACTGACATATATAATACCTCACTATTATTTTATTAAATAATAATAGCACAAATAATGAATTTGTCAATAGGATTAAAATAAAGAGCGTCGCCCAAGCAACGCTCTTTTACTCTTTAAACTCTTCTTTTACCACTTCTACTTGC
Organism: Eubacteriales bacterium; assembly: GCA_045602565.1. Classification (GTDB taxonomy): domain Bacteria; phylum Bacillota; class Clostridia; order Oscillospirales; family QAKW01; genus QAKW01. Next base: position 25,993 of record JAZSBU010000045.1, read on the forward strand.
AGGTACAACGCCGGACCTTGCAAAAGTCACAAATTTGATGGAATACAAGTCGCAAACGACATAATTACCCGATCGCGGCTCAAATAAGACAATAAAACTGACGCCGACATCGTATAATATGCCTTCTTTTTGAACCAAGTTTTCTGTACCGATCAAAAAATCGATAATGCAATATTGCCCTTCATTATTTCGAAGTACTTGTTGCCAGGACCCCGGATAAGTCGGCACCTGCTCGTTCTCTTGACTCATATCGCCCGGTATACGATTAAAATTCGGATTACTATTCAATTCAGCCATAAGATTCCCCTTCGTATTAAGTAAATTCATAGAGATCCGTCGGATTGTAAAAACAATGCGCTTGATATTTACCTATGTAGTATCCCACATCGGAAGGAAAAGTTTGCCTGCAATTTTGCGAAAAAGGATTATAAAACCATAACGCCTCCCCTAAGCCGGGTAAGCGATTCCCCGCGATCGCCCAATCGGCAATGGCAAAATGCTCTCCGGTCGGATTCATATTATAAATGTTTTGTGGATTATAGCGCCCGTTTTCCGTCTCACTTGCACAGGTAAATTGTCCCGGTTGAAGAATGATCTTTCGAATATCCCCCTGCCCGACGCGCGCATATTCCCCCACCGGGACTCTCACGCGATTCATAATAACACTGGCAACCGCTTTCATACCGATATCTCCTTCGCCACCGGCCTCGCATTGAATTAAGCGCGCAAGTAATTCTCGATCAGAATATGCCATCAGCCAAACCTCCTTGATGATTTTATATGCATAGCAATCAAATTTTAGACCATTAAAGGCGGCATCTCGCATAAGATGCCGCCTTTAATATGGAAAGTATTTTTGCTTTACAGTATTTTCTTCAAATAAACACCGGTATAACTCTCTTTGACCGAAGAAATATATTCCGGCGTACCGGTTGCAACTACCGTACCGCCGCGATCTCCGCCCTCGGGACCAAGATCGATTATATAATCCGCTGTTTTGATCATATCTAAGTTATGCTCAATAACAACAACGGTATTCCCTGCATCCACCAATCGTTGCAGAACCGATATCAGCATTTGAACATCCGCCGTGTGGAGGCCGGTTGTGGGTTCATCCAAAATATAAATGGTTTGACCCGTGGAGCGTTTGGCAAGCTCTGTCGCCAATTTCACACGTTGCGCCTCCCCGCCCGACAAGGTGGTCGAGGGCTGGCCGATTTTGATATAAGACAAACCAACATCATACAATGTCTGCAGCTTTCTTCTGATTTTCGGATGGTTTTCAAAGAAGTGCAGCCCTTCTTCTACCGTCATATCCAAAACATCGGAAATAGAGCGATCTTTATATTTGACTTCTAAAGTTTCCCGATTATATCTCTTTCCTTTACAAACCTCACAAGGGATATAGACATCGGGCAGAAAGTGCATTTCGATCTTGATAATTCCATCGCCTTGGCAAGCCTCGCAACGACCGCCGCGTACATTAAACGAAAAACGACTCGGACCATATCCTCGCGCTTTAGCCCCATTGGTCGAAGCAAAGAGATCTCGGATATCGGTAAACAGCGACGTATAGGTCGCCGGATTGGAGCGCGGTGTTCTGCCGATCGGAGATTGATCAATATCAATCACCTTGTCCAGATGCATCATCCCGTCGATTTTTCGAACTTTTCCGGGGAACGTTTTTGCACCGTTCAGCTCATGCGCCAACGATTTATAGATCACAGAATTTACCAGCGAGGATTTCCCCGATCCGGAAACGCCGGTAACACAAGTAAATGTTCCCAACGGAATCCGCACATCGATATTCTTTAAGTTGTTTTCAGCCGCGCCATATATTTCAAGAAATTTTCCGTTTCCCTTACGTCTTTTTTCGGGAACCTGAATTTTCTTTTTACCGCTTAAATATTGACCGGTGATGGAGGTTTCGCATTTCAAAAGTTCCTTCGGCGTTCCGTTGAAAATCACCTCACCGCCATGAATCCCCGCTCCGGGCCCGATATCAACGATATGATCAGCGGCACGCATCGTATCTTCATCGTGTTCGACAACAATCAGCGTATTTCCCAGATCTCTTAATCGCTTCAGCGTCGCGATCAGTTTATCATTATCCCTTTGATGCAGCCCAATGGAAGGCTCGTCCAAAATATAGAGAACCCCCATGAGCGAAGAACCAATCTGCGTTGCCAAGCGGATTCGTTGACTTTCCCCGCCGGACAAAGTACCCGCACTTCGGGATAACGTCAGATACTCCAAACCAACGCTGTTTAAGAACGAAAGTCGTTCAATGATCTCTTTCAAAACACGTTGAGCAATCATCATTTCCTTTTCAGAAAGATTTATTTCTTTAAAGAATTCAATCGCAGAACTCACCGAAAGATCGGTAACTTCAGCAATATTTTTTTCGCCAATCGTTACGCAAAGGATTTCCTTCTTCAAACGCTTTCCTTGGCAAGTCGAGCAGGCACAATCGCTCATAACATATTCGATCTCGCGCCGAACAAAATCGCTGTTTGTTTCTTTAAAACGCCGTTCCAGATTGGGAATAACTCCTTCGTAAGAACTATTATAAGCAACCGAACCAAACGAAGAATTGCGCTTCATATTCAGTTTTTCGCCGTTATTCCCATAAAGAATGATTTTTTGCTGTTCTTTGGTCAGTTCTCCAAACGGAGTATCTAATGAAAAATTGTATTTTTCAGCCAATGCACGAAAATACATTTTTGCAATATTATCCGTCGAAGAAAGATACCATCCGCTTGCTCGAATTGCCCCTTCATTCAATGAAAGATGCGGCTTAGGAACAACCAAATCAGGATCAACCTTCATTAAAAATCCCAAGCCGTCGCATTCAGGGCAGGCACCAAACGGACTATTAAATGAGAACATTCTGGGCGAAAGTTCCTCCATGGAAAAACCGTGTTCGGGACAGGTGAAATCTTGAGAAAACAAAACTTCTTCGCCGCCCTCCGGTACAATTATAACCAAACCGTGAGCTTGGTGTAATGCGGTTTCAATCGAATCTGTCAGACGTTGGCGGATACCATCTTTCATAATCAGACGGTCAACCACAAGCTCAATGGTGTGTTTATTATTTTTTTCTAATTTGATTTCCTCGGAAAGGTCATATAAATTCCCATCCACCCGAACACGAACAAAGCCACTCTTTTTCGCATCTTCCAGCAGTTTTTGATGTTCGCCTTTTCGTGCGCGAACCACCGGCGCAAGGATAGAAAGTTTGGTTCTTTCCGGATATTCACATACTGCGTCTACAATTTGATCGATGGTCTGTTGTGTAATTTCTCTGCCGCAAATCGGACAATGCGGCACCCCGATTCTCGCATAAAGCAAGCGAAGATAGTCGTAGATCTCAGTCACAGTACCAACCGTAGATCTGGGGTTTTTAGAGGTGGTCTTTTGATCAATGGAAATTGCAGGTGAAAGACCGGAGATATTATCCACATCCGGCTTATTCATCTGCCCCAAAAACATCCGCGCATACGAAGAAAGGCTTTCCACATAGCGACGACGCCCTTCGGCATAGATCGTATCAAATGCCAACGAAGTTTTTCCGGAGCCCGAAAGACCGGTGAAAACGATCAATTTATCCCGCGGAATTTTAAGATCAATATTTTTGAGATTGTTCTCTTTAGCACCTTTAATGGTGATAAATTCTTTAGTCATCCTTTTCTCCTTTGAGTGTTGCGATTTTATCGCGCAGCATCGCCGCATATTCGAATTCCAATAGCCGCGCCGCTTCCTTCATTTGCTTTTCCAAATCTTGGATCATCGCTTGTTTTTCGTTTTGAGAAAGGCGAAGTTTTCTGCGTTCCGGCGTAGTAGGAACCGCCCCAATATCCAATACTTCCCGTACATCTTTTTGTATCGTTTTGGGGATTATTCCGTGTTCTTCATTGTATTGACATTGAATTTCTCTGCGACGATTGGTTTCGATGATTGCTCGTTCCATCGAAGGTGTCACCTGATCGGCATATAAAATCACGCGCCCTTCCGCATTACGCGCGGCACGCCCGATGGTCTGGATCAATGCCGATTCACTGCGGAGAAAGCCCTCTTTATCCGCATCAAGGATGGCAACCAAGGATACTTCCGGAATATCTAAACCTTCGCGCAGCAAATTGATGCCGACCAAAACATCAAAAACGCCCAAACGCAGTTCGCGAACGATCTCCATTCGTTCGACAGTCTTAACATCGTGGTGCAAGTATTTAACCTTTACACCCTCGCCCTCTAAATATTCGGTCAAATCCTCCGCCATACGCTTAGTCAGCGTTGTAATGAGGGTTCTGAAGCCGTTTTTGACTCCCTCGCGAATCTCGATAAGCAAATCATCCAGCTGCCCTTCGGTAGGACGCACCGATATTTCAGGATCCAACAGTCCGGTCGGGCGAATAATTTGTTCTGCCACCTGCTCGGCACGCTCCAATTCATATGCCGCAGGTGTTGCGCTAACATAAATAATTTTATCCAAACGCTCGGTAAACTCATTAAAATTCAACGGTCGATTATCAAATGCCGAGGGGAGTCGGAAGCCATATTCGACCAGCATTTCTTTTCTTGAGCGATCTCCCCCATACATTCCGCGCACCTGCGGCAATGTGACGTGAGATTCATCGATAATCAGAAGAAAATCATCGCCAAAGAAATCCAGCAATGTTGCAGGCGGGCTGCCGGGGCGACGTCCGCTTAAAATTCTGGAATAGTTTTCAATCCCGTTGCAAAAGCCGATCTCCCGCAACATTTCAAGATCATAGCGGGTCCTTTGCTCAATTCGTTGCGCTTCGATGAACTTTCCCTCGTCGTTGAAATATTTGATCCGTTCTTCCAGCTCGCGTTCAATCTCATTAAGAGCCTTTTCTCGTTTCTCTTCGCCGATAACATAATGCGATGCGGGATAGATTGCGACATGGGTCAAAACCTTCTTCAATTCACCGGTTAGGTGGTCGATTTCGGAAATTCGTTCGATCTCATCCCCAAAGAAATCTAATCGAATGACAGTATCGGTATATGCCGGCGGAAAAATCTCCAAAACATCCCCGCGCACGCGAAACTTATTTCTTGAAAAATCAAAATCATTCCGCTCATATTGCACCTTTACCAGATGCTCAATCACCTCGTCGCGATCTTTGATCATTCCGGGGCGCAACGATAAAACCAAATTTTGATATTCTTCCGGATCGCCCAACCCGTAAATACACGACACCGACGAAACAACAATCGTATCTTTCCGTTCCAAGAGCGAAAAAGTAGCGCTATGGCGCAGTTTATCGATTTCATCATTGATCGAGCTATCTTTTTCAATATAAGTGTCCGACGATGGAATGTATGCTTCCGGCTGGAAATAATCATAGTAGGACACAAAATACTCCACCGCATTGTTGGGAAAAAATTCTTTCAGTTCTGAGCAGAGCTGTGCAGCCAAAGTTTTGTTATGAGCAAGCACCAACGTCGGCTTGTTCACATTGGCGATCACATTCGCCATAGTAAAGGTTTTTCCGGAACCGGTAACGCCCAACAAAACTTGCTCTTTCTTCCCCTCCAAAATCCCCTTACTCAAAAGGTCGATTGCTTGAGGCTGATCTCCGGTGGGTTTAAATTTAGAAACTAATTCAAAATGCGCCATCAGAGATCACGCCCCTTTCTTTAATATCAAGGATATTATATCATAAATGCAACGCATTTTGATATAATTGTCCATCATTTTCGGTTGCCTGCCACGCAGGCGAGAAAATTGGACATCGTATAATATTCACAATGTCAACAAGAACCGATGTTCGCAGATACTTTATGTGGATATTATACCATAATTTTGCAAAAAAGATAGATTGATTTAAAAAATACTTGACAATATTTTAATTTATAGTATAATTATTAGGTCCTTGCTCATCATTGAATGAGCCAAAAGTCCATAAGGAGGTGTTAATCATGGCTGAAGGAAATCGCAAGTATGAAACTATTTTCATCACCCGGCCGAATTTAACAGAGGAGGATTTTACCGCTCTCGTAGAGAAGTTTAAAGGCTTGATCGAGAAGAACGGTACTGTCGAATCTGTCGAAGACTGGGGCGTCAAAAAGCTTGCCTACCCGATCGATTTCGTCAACGAAGGTCATTATGTGCTGATCAACTTTACCGCACCTGTTGCCTTCCCCGCCGAGCTCGAAAGAATTTACGGCATCACTGACGGCATTCTTCGTTCCATCGTTGTGAACAAAGAAGAAAAGTAAGGAAGGATTCTGTTATGTTAAACAAAGTTATTTTAACCGGTCGCCTGACCGCTACCCCTGAATTGAGAAAAACTGCTTCTGATGTATCTGTTGTGTCTTTTTCTGTCGCCGTTCAGCGTCAGTATAAAGGGCCCGACGGAAATTATCCCACAGATTTTATCAACTGCGTGGCGTGGAGAAATACTGCCGATTTCATCTGCAGATATTTTGAAAAAGGCAATTTGATCGCATTGGTCGGTTCTTTACAGTCCAGAACCTATGAAGATAAGACCGGAGCAAAAAGAACTGCTTTTGAAGTAATTGCTGATGAAGCACACTTTGTAGAATCCAAAAAGGACTCTTCGCGTCCTGTCGCCCCCGAGTTCAAAGCTCCCCCGGTCACCGGCGGGAACACTGTTGAATTCGAAGAGGTTCAAGATGACGAACTGCCCTTCTAATCTGAAAAGGAGGATTTAGCTGTGGAAAGAGAAAAGAATTTCAGACCCAACAGAAAGCCCAGACGTAAAGTTTGCACTTTCTGCGTGGATAAAGTTACCGAAATCGATTACAAGGATGTTGCCAAACTCAGAAAGTATATCTCTGAGCGTGCAAAGATTCTTCCCCGCCGCGTAACCGGCACCTGCGCGAAGCATCAGCGTCAATTGACCGGCGCCATTAAGCGTGCTCGCGTTATCGCTCTTCTTCCCTATGTGAGCGACTGATTTAAAAAGTAAAACGGCTGCCTTTAGGCAGCCGTTTTTATATTTCTTGAGTTAATGAATAAAACTCTTCTTTGGTATATCTTCGATTTAATTCCTTTAAAAGCGCATTATTTGAGAGATGACGTGGTAATTTCAAATAATCGAGCAACTTCACCTTTTTGTTTTTTGAGCCTGTATGCCCCGAAAAACCGCACTCATAAAGATCAACCGACTTTATTATATTGGGAATCGGTTTTGCTTCAAAGTCTCGGAAAAGTTTGGTTAAAACCTCTGCATTCATCCCTTCGACGCCCAAAAGCCCTTCTTTTCCGGGGGCTTTTTTTCTTTTTTCTTTTCCCTCGATCGAAGGAACATATAAGCAGTATACCTCCGCATTTTGCAAGATCTGCCGAAGATGAGATCGAATGACAGCGCCGGCGCGATCGGAATCGGTCAATATGATTGCACCACGTTCTTTCGCCAGTTCTTTCAAGGAAGATTTTAATGAATCATTTTTAAACAATTCAAATCCATCGCACGAAATAATTGTGGCATCGATAACATTTTCCAAGGTGATCTTATCATATTTTCCTTCAACTATGACAATTTGATCAATCGGTATTTTCTTCATGCTCTTTCATTTGAAAAGCTAAAAGGCTTGCAGCAAATGAATAAATTAAATCCTTTTTATTCAAGCCGGACGATTTGATCTTATGATCCAACTCGCTGCATCGTCTTAAACCATCAATCGCTTCTCCTTCTTTTAATTTGGTCGCAG
>JAZSBU010000046.1:0-1649 GCA_045602565.1 Eubacteriales bacterium
TTGTCTTCCTAAGACCGCTTGGCCTCCGACTTCCCCCGAAGCCAAGGAGCAGGGCGATGGGCTGATCGCCGAAGGCGCGCAAGTCTATGTTATCGACGATGCCGAACTTCAACGGCTCAAAGATAATTATCCCGTTATTTGGAAAAATCCCGATGCCAAACCGAAGCTTTGTTTCATCGGCTGCCCCCACCTGACCTACGATCAATTAGTGGATTGGACCGAGAAAGTGGAAAAGAAACTCAAGGAAAACGGCCGCAAAAAGGTGTCCATCCCCACCGTCTTCACCGCTCCCCCTGCTGTGAAGGAGGCCTTTGAAAAGACCGACTATGCCGCGCGGCTCAAGGCGACCGGCGTTATTTTAAGTTATATCTGCCCGCTGATGTATATGAACAATCCCATCTGCGGCAAAAAACCGGTCATCACCAATTCCAATAAACTCCGTACCTATACCACCGCACGGTACTATACCAACGCGGAAATTTTAGACTACATTACAAAGGAGGTCCAATAAGCGATGAAACAGTTTAAAGGTCGCGTAATCGTACCCGGCACCTGCCAGGCAGAAGCCTTGGTTTCCCACGGCGGACTCAACACTTTGGCTTCCTTCCAGAAAGCCCTGCAGTTTGGCGATAAGAAAGCCACCTGCGGCGATCAAAATAATCCCGATCTTTACGGCAAGGAGATGGCGGGCAAAGCCCTTTGCCTGCCCCAGACCATCGGCTCTACCACCGGCGGAATGGTGCTCTTCTGCGCCAATGCCATGGGCAGAAATCCCGCTTGCCTGCTCTTTTCCAAGCCCATCGATTCCTTGGCGGCGGCCGGTGCTATCCTTTCGGATGTCTGGACCGCGTCTTCCATGCCCACCATCGATAGTTTGGGCGACGATTTTCTGGATGCGGTCCAAACCGGCGAGATGCTGAAGATCGACGAAGACGGAACGGTAACCGTATTATGATGAAAATCGGAAAAGTAAAAATTTATTGGGTGCAGATCCTATGGGCGATCGCCGGTCTTTTGATGATTTCGGTCGCCCTGCTCACCGCCTTGGATGGACACAAGGATCTGGTCGCTATCGCGCTCCCCTTGGGCGGTGCAATGCTGATTGCAGGCGGAATCAATATGTTTATCTTCCATCATAAGAGCCATGTGATCCATGGATCGATCCTGCTTTTGGCGGATGGAATGATCACCGCCTTTCTTTCCATCTTCTTGCTTTTTAACACCATGATCGAAGCCAAGACCATCCCTTTCTTTTTCGGGATCTGGGAGTTGGTTTGCGGTGTTCTGAAATTGATCGAATCTTGGGAACTGCGCTCCCACCGCTATTACGGCTGGCATCGGTTCGGCATTGTGGGATCCATCGAGATTTTTTCTGGCGTGGCTTCTTTATTAAAGCCGGTGGATGATTATTTAGGGATGCACTTTGTTGTGGCGATGATCCTCTTTGTTCAAAGTTTCGGCTACCTTTTTAAAATTCTCATCTATCCGCAGTTGATCAGCGAAAAAACAAGATGAATTGTCAAACTAAGTGCAACACTTAGATAAAGAAAATTCAAACAAATCAACTGGTTTTTTGAAACCTAAAACTTTTTTGGGCCTGGCGTTGATCAACGCCAGGTTCTTTTTTAATTTGGCGGGACTAACGCGAG
>JAZSBU010000047.1:0-7278 GCA_045602565.1 Eubacteriales bacterium
CTCTTCTTCAAGATCTTGTTCTTTATCAGGGAGGGGCTGCTCTTCTTCGGGGACTTGCTCTTCATCGGGAAGCGGTTGCTCTTCCTCGGGCAGGGGATCTTGATCGGGGGTTATTTCTTCGGGCGGGATCTCCGGATCGGGGAAGAGGGGGAGATCCTGCGCTTCATATACCCAAACACCGCGGATGGTGATGTCCTCATCGCCCATGATACCGCCGTTGGGATCGGTCCAACCGCTGAAGGTGTATTTGCCGTTGACATTACCCGAAGCATCAAAGCTCTGCACAGTGGTTTGATCGGTATAGGTGGTATCCACCGCGTAGGATTGTTTTTTTACATAAGAATTGGGATCGGTGGGCAGGGTTTCGCCTGCGGGGATATCCCCGCTCCATTCGTAGATCACTTTATGGGCAGGAACTTCGGTGGTCTGATAGCTCCAGATACCGCGGATGGTAACATCTTCATTGCCCATCACCGCACGATTGGGATCTTCCCAGCCGCTGAAAGAATAAATGCCGTTGACATTACCGAAGGCATCAAAGCTCTGCACGGTGGTCTGATCGGTATAGGCGGTGTCGACCGCGTAGGCTTGACCGAAAACATAGACCGATTCATCGATGGGGAGCACCGCTTCCATCGGAACGGAGCCTTCCCATTCATAAAGAACTCGATGGGCGGGAACGATCACGCTTTGATAGGCCCATTCGCCTTGAATGAGCACATCGGCATCCCCCATTACACCGCGATTGGGATCGGTCCAGCCGCTGAAGGTGTATTTGCCGTTCGGGTTGCCATAGGCGTCAAAAGTGGGGATCTCCGTTGCGGCGGTATATGCGGTATCAACCGTATAATTTTGATTCTTTACGTAAAAATTGCCGTCGGTGGGCAGGGTTTCACCTGCGGGGAAGGTGCCGCTCCATTCGTAGAGAACTTTATGGGCGGGGACGGCAATGGATTCATATGCCCAAACACCGCGAATGGTAATATCTTCATCCCCCATCACGCCGTTATTGGGATTATCCCAACCGCTGAACATATAGCGACCGTTCAGATTGCCATAGGCATCGAAGGTGGGAAGGACGGTGGCGGAAGTATAGGTGGTATCCACCCCATAGGGTTGATTTTTCACATAAGAATTGGGATCGGTGGGCAGGGTCTCGCTTGGGGGGAAGGTGCCGCTCCATTCGTAGAGAACTTTATGGGCGGGAACATCCACCGATTCGAATGTCCAGACACCGTGGACGGTGATATCCGCATCGCCCATTACGCCATTGTTGGGATCTTCCCAGCCACCAAAGGAATAAATACCGTTGACATTGCCGAAAGCATCAAAGCTTTGCACGGTGGTTTGATCGGTATAGGTGGTATCGACTTCATAGGACTGATTTTTTACATAGGCATAGGGGTCAATAGGTGGGTTCTCTCCTTTAGGGAAGGTGTCTCCCCATTCGTAGAGAACGCGGTGGGAAGGTACTGTGACGGATTCATAGGACCAAACACCTTGGATGGTGATATTTCCGTTACCCATCACGCCGCTGTTGGGATCGGTCCAACCGCTGAAGGTATATTTGCCGATGACATTCCCATAGGGATCGGTATCGGGGATGATTGTTCCTGCTTGGTAAGCGGAATCGATGGGGTAGGGTTGATTTGTTACATAGGTATTTGGATCGGTGGGCAGGGTTGCAGCGTCCGGTATATTGCCCAACCATGTATAAGTCACTTTGTATGCGGGAATCGAAAAGGTCTGATGGCTCCAAACGCCATAAACGGTCACGTCGGCATTGCCCATCACGCCGCGATTGGGATCGGTCCAACCGCTGAAGGTCCAGCGGTCGGAAACATTGCCAAAGGCATCCTTCTTTTCAATCATCGTTTGATCGGTATAGTCGGTATCGATCTCGTAATAGGCGCCGGGGGTATAAAAGGCATTGTCGATAGGCAAGGTCGCTCCCTCGGGGAAATCGCCGGACCAGGAATAAAGGACCTGATAGGTATGATGGGCGGTCACGGTGGATTGCTCGGAAACCGGCCCATAAACATCCACTTCATTGATGCGGGTGATTGCCGCAAGGTTGGTGTGGGTCGAACCGTGCTCGGCATCGGCGCCCAATGCGGCTTGATAGGTCACCGAAAGGGATGCTCCTGCATCGATATGGGGAACGGTGAAAGTTAATTCAGCGCCGTTGGCGGAAACAGAAGCGTTTTGCGCCGAGCCGTTGCAATAGGTCAGCGCTGCGGGCAGAGTATCTTTTATAACAATATTGGAAAGGGCAGTTTCCCCTTTATTAGTGATCTTCAGTTCAAAATCGACAATGCCGTCGGGGGCGATCAAGGCGTTTTCTGCCTGCTTTTCCAGCAGAGCGGCAGGCGCCAGACGGCCGTTGTTGCCCAAAGCGGCGGTAACGGTGGTGCCGTTTTGGATCGAGGAAGTGGAATAGGAAACAGCATTTGCATCGGTTTGGGATAGGTTGCTCTCTTTGGCTTGCGCGGCAAAGGGTGCCGCCTTCAGCATACCATCGGTCTCATAATAATAAATATTATCGGAAGCAATGCTGAATTGGGCGGTGGCAGAATGGTTGGAATAGATGTTCTGCCCTGCGTAATCCTGCTTGGATACCATACGCACTTGATAGGTGAGTTGCAAAGGATCGGCAGAAGTATATTCTCCGTTGGCGGGGTTTTGGCGGTCGGCAAAGGAAAAGATCGCTACTTCATCGGCGGGGATGTTCCATTGCAGAACTTGACGACCTTGACTATCGGTGGAAAGAGTGACGGTGAGATCGAAGCCCGCAAAGGAATAGGTATTGCCGTTAGCAACGCCGCTGATGGCGGTGGACTTGGTGGGGTGCAGGGTGATGCCGCTGACTGCCATTCCATCGCCCATTGTATCGGTGAAAATCAGGTCGGAAGCGGTGCCTTCTGCCGAAAGAATGGGGAAGGTGATGGTCTTGGTTTCTTCTTCGATCCGTTCAGCCAAGGCGCCGAAGGCTTGCTGCAAGCCTTCTCCGGTATCCACCAGATAAGAATCTACAGTATAGATATAATTGGTGGCATAATGAGCATAATCTGCATAGGTTCCGCCGGTATAAGTAGTAATATTACTGCGGATCTCCTCGGCTTCGGTGGTGGTGCTGGCGGCAATATCGGAAGGCTTCAAAAAGAGCTTGCTTTGGTTTAGGTCGCCGACTCCCAACCCGATATTGAACCATTCGATGCCCTGCGCTTTGCCATTGTAGGCTTGGTAGGCGGTGTTCAGTCGATCCTTCATCAATGCCGCCGAAAGCAGGGTGGTGGCGGTGATTTCGGAAGAACCGCTGTTTTGGTGCGTAAAGGAACAAGAGGAAGAGGAGGGATCATACCAACTCTTTGCGGCATTGCCGGGCGCACCGTCGGTAAAGAGCAGAACATAGGGCTTGCGCTCAATGGTCTTGGTTTCTTTGCCGATGGCATCGATCAGCGCTTGAATACCTTTCAGAATTCCGTGCTGGGTGCAGGTTCCGTATTGCGTGTTTTGCGTTTTTTTGCTGAATGTTGCATTATCTTTTTTCAGGTTCGTGGCGGTCTGGATTCCGCCTTCCTCGCCGGATACCACATAATTAAAGTATTTTCCGCTGTTGCCGGAAAAGGAGCCTTCGGTACTCCAGGTATCGTTGGAATAATGCCCCAAAGGCAGAAATTCATTGATCTCCGGCTTTTTTCCTGTGTTGTCGCTCTGATAGGTATAGATCAGCAGGCGGTTGTTCGGGTTGGCCGCCATCATGATCTCAGTGGCTTCGTTGACCGCCTTGACCATGGCTTTGGTGCGGGTCATGGAAACGGTATCGATCGTGAGGTTTTTATCCTGCATCGAGCCGGAAAGATCGAGGATCATCACAATGTCGGCGGCGGTAGAAGCAGAAGAGGTTCCTTGGTTTTCCGAGATATATTCCTGCGCCAAAGCCGATAAGGTGACTTCAAAATGATCCTCTCGAACGACCACGCTTTTATCCGCCCAGACTTTGCCGTCGGCGGCGGTGGTGCCAAATTCGGCGGGAACGGTATTGGTGGTCGGATCGACGTCCAAACGAACGGTATATTCTCCGATTCCTGCATATTGCTCGGTCGCAGCTCCGGATGCAGAGGGAAGAAGGATCCACCCGAGCATTCCTAAAAAGAGCGTTAGACTTAAAATTGAAGCCAATGTTTTTTTCATAAAAACCTCACCAAATGATAGTTATACACAATAACTTATAACATAAATATTATAAAAAGGCAATATTTTTCGACAAAAAAGAAACAGCCCGCGTACAGATGCGGGCTGTTATTTTAAGGATTCGATGAAGTTTTCGTAGGCATCGTTAAAAGAATAATAGGGGGAGGGGTTGCCGCCGTTGGTGCTTTTGCATTGGTTATCGCAATATTCTTCGCCGAGGGCAAAAGCTCGCCGGCATAGAGTTCCACTCCCGCCGCTTGGGCAAGCTCACAAAAATCCCAGATAGCATCATCGCTTTGGGCGGTGGCAAGCAAGGCTTGGCGCAAGCGCGGATCGGCTTTTGCCAATATGGTTAGTTGATCGAGTTTCTGAAATGCGGTCATTTTCTCGTTTCCTAATACAAAAATTGGGCGCTTTTAAGCACCCGACTATTCTATTATATCAAATTGAAAACATCGATGTCAATCAGGAATTGAAATTTCTATTTATTGCATAAAAACCGCCAAAATATTTTAGGAAATCTGCGAATTGAAGAAAACGAAAATCTATGTTATATTAAAATCAGAAAAGGAAAGATAATAGAAAGTTCAAAGGTTGCCGCTTTAAAGCTGCGCTGTAGCGCAGGAGGAATTCAATTTAAAAGCAGGCCTTGCACTGTAGGAAGAATTTAGTCACAGCCGCAACCGAACAAGACGGAATGAACTTTCAGAAAATTGAAGAAAGCGAGGTTAACCATGTTGGAACCTGCACACGAAATGAAATGACCCTCAATCTTGAGATGTGACGAGAAAGCATCGAAGATTGAGGGTTGTTTCTTTTTTAATACGTTTGGGATCGTGCTGTCGCACGGTTCTTTTTTATTTCATAAAATAGAATGGTGATATTTTATGAAATTAAGTGAGCTGTTTCGGCGTTGCCTTGCCGCCCGATACCGTCAGGTGGAAAATGCGGCGGATTTTGCCTTTGAGCGGGAAGGGGCAACGCTTTATATTTATTTTCAGCAATCCCGCGGCAGCGAGGATTGGAACAATAATTTGGATTTTCCCATCAAGCCCTATCGGCGGATGGGGGACGGGTGCTGGTTTGCCCATCGGGGCTTTTTAAGGGTCTGGAAGGCGGTGGAGCCCCATATGGCACCCATTATCGCCGATCGGAGCATCAAGCGGGCGGTGGTGGTGGGCTATTCCCATGGCGCGGCGTTGGCAGTCTTTTGCCATGAATATCTTTGGTATCACCGTCCCGATCTTCGTAAGCGATTGCAGGGGGTGGGGTTTGGCTGCCCCCGCGTTGTTTGGGGTGCGCTCCCCAAAGGGGTGCAGGCGCGGTGGAAAAATTTCACCGTGGTGCGGAATATCGATGATATTGTGACCCACCTGCCGCCCGCGGCGATGGGCTATCGCCATATCGGCAAACTTTTGGAGATCGGCGCCAAGGGGCGTTATTCCGATTGGGATGCCCATAAGGCAAAGAACATCGAAAAGGAATTACTGCGTAATGATATTTAATGAAACCCTCGCATAAAATCTATGGGGTGAATTCATTGAATCAGAAAAAGTTTTTTAAAAATGCCGTATTATTGACCGGAACCGGTTTAGTTTTGCGAGCGGCAGGGCTTTTGATGCGGGTATTGCTCGCCAACGCATTTGGGGAAGAGGGGATGGGGCTTTATTCTCTGACCTTCACGGTTTATAATCTTTTTATAACCATCGCCCAATCGGGCATCGCCATCGCCGCCACGCGGCTGGTGGCGCAATATTTGGCATTAAAGCAGCCTGCCGCCGCCAAGGGCGCCTTGCGCTGCTGCGTTTTTTGGGCGGCAACGCTGGGGCTTTTGGCAGGGACGGTGCTTTTTATCGGCAGCGATCTGCTGGCGGCGCGTTGGATCGGCAATATCGATTGCAGCTTTGCCTTGAAGATGCTCTCCTTTTCGCTACCCTTGATGGCGATCACCGCTTGCTATTCGGGCTATTTTCTCAGCCTGCGGGAAGCACGCCCCGGCTGCATCGCCCAGCTTTTGGAGCAGGGCGTGCGGTTGGCAATCGTGGGGATGGCGCTTGCGGCCTTTCGCGGCGCGGCGTTTGGGCTCCTTTTGGGGGTGGTGGTTTTAGCCAATACCGTTTCGGAGGGTGTTTCCTGCTTGTTTATTTATGGGCAGAGCCGCCGCACCTTGGGTGGTGAACGGGCAGAAAAACCGCCGCGGGGCAGTATTCGGCGCATCGCTCTGCCGGTAGCGGCCTCGCGGTATCTTTCCACCGCATTGCATACCACCGAAAATATGCTGATCCCCTTGGCGATCGCCAAATATACCGGGGATTATTCCTTGGGGTTGGCGCAGTTCGGTGCCTTAAAGGGGATGGCGATCCCGCTGCTCTTTTTCCCCGCTTCTTTTCTGAATGCCCTTTCTTCGTTATTGGTTCCCGAAGTGACCGATACCTCTGCCCGCTCCGATTGGCGTTCGACTCGCCGCATCGTCTGCCGCGCGTTGGGGATCACCTGCGTTCTTTCGGTGATGATCGGCGGGGTATTTTTTCTTTACGGCGATTATCTGGGCAACCTGCTTTTTCACAGCGCAACCGCGGGGATGATGCTGAAGGTGCTGGCACCCATCACCCCCTTTATGTATATGGATACCATTGCCGATGGACTGCTCAAGGGGTTGGATCAGCAGGGCAAGGCATTGAGGAACAATACCATCGATTCGGTGCTGCGGATCTTGCTGATCGCGGTCACCGTTCCCTTCTTTGGCATCAAAGGTTTTTTGGGGGTGATGGTCTGGAGCAATATTCTGATCTGTTCGCTGAATATGGCGACACTGCTGCGCGCTTGCCGTCTTTCGATGCAATGGAGAGATTGGGTCTTAAAACCGCTGGTGGCCTGCGGGCTTTCCTATGCGGTGTGGGTATTGCTTCCCTTGAAGGAGGGGATCCTGCCGATGGTGCTCGGCAGCGTCCTTTGGAGCGGGTGCTATTTGCTGATCTCTTGGTTGACACTGGCAGGAAAAAAAGATATAATTTTTGATAGAGGCAGGGTCGCCTCTGCTAATGTCGATATAATAAAGGAAAGTTGAAAACGATGAAACTGCAT
>JAZSBU010000048.1:0-13219 GCA_045602565.1 Eubacteriales bacterium
GATGAAGGGAGCAGGTTAGCAGGTGCCGCAACACAAAAGATATCGAGCGCACCGCGCGATGAATATTTTGATGTTGCAAAGGGATCGCGCACAATTCAATTGTGCACATACAAATCATTTGTATGTCTCCGTACCAATTCATTTGGTACGATAACAGCGGGACGATGAAGGCCTTGTCCCCTATAAATTAATTAAATATCTGTGCCTAACAAATTATTTGGTACCCCCAATTCATTTGGGGTATGAAACACAAATCTTTTTGTTTTTCGTACCAATTCATTTGGTACGCCCAAATCGTTTGGATTGTTTCGTACCAATTCATTTGGTACGAAACAGCGGAACGCTGTGGGCATCGTCCCCTACAAAAAAATCGACCTTGAAATCAAGGTCGATTTTTTATTTCTTTTTTGCTTTCTTTCAAAACCGTTCAAATGGGATGCAGGTTTCGATTTCTTTGATCCCTCGGCTATATAATGATATGCCGAGGGGCAAAAAATCGGAAGATGCGCCCATTTCAACGGTTTACTTATAGGTGCGGTAGAGGAAGGTGACTATATGTCCGCGCGTACAGGTTGAATTCGGCGCAAAGGTCGTGTCGGTCATTCCGTTGGTGATGCCGTTTTCCACCGCCCAAAGAACGGCGTCATAATAATATTCGCCAACTTCCAGATCTGTAAAAGGATTGTTGCTGTTTTCGGCGGCAGGCTTGTTCTCAGCGCGCCAGAGGAAGGTGGCAACCTGCCCGCGGGTGCAAGCGGAATCGGGGGCAAAATGGGTCGCGTCTATACCGGCGGTGATGCCGTTTTCCCCCGCCCAGACGACTGCATCATAATAATAAGAACCTTCTTCAATATCTGCAAAGGAAACCTCGGTATCGGCGGAAGCCTTGGGCTCGCCTGCGGCGCGCCAGAGGAAGGTGACGATCTGTGCGCGGGTACACTCGTCTTCGGGAGCGAAGGTCGTTTCGCTCGTTCCGGTGGTGATTCCCTTGGTCACCGCCCAAAGAACAGGGACCTCATAATATACGTCTATGCCCTCCTCGACATCGTTAAACGGATTTTCCGTAAGGATCATCACCTTAAATTCCACCGCATAGCCTTCATAGGCGGCGGTGACGGTGACATCCCCTGCAAAGAGATTGGAAAATCCGCTGATCTTTGCTTTGGAAAGATCTATCGTCTCTTTGGTATCGTTATTATAGAAAACGGTGATCAACCCACCTGCGGGATCGAATTTTTCCACCCCTTGGCGATACATCATCTTGGTTGGCAAACCGGCAAGCGCAATGCCGGAGACCTCTTTTTTATTCATGATAATATCAAAGGTCACCGAATCGACACCGGGATAGCTGACGGTAATGGTTTGTTTGCCAAGAACGGCTTTATCGAATCCGCTCACCTTGACCAAAGGATCGGTAAGATAAACCACCGCGGTGGTGTTGTTATCATAGAATACGGTGATCTTGCCGCCTTCAAGGTCAAGTGCGGTATCCTTGCCCTCTAAATACAAGGTCTTAGGCAAAGCAGTCATCCGAATTTTTTGGGCTGTTTTTGCTCGAACGTTAATGTCAAAGGTCACCTCTATGTTATTACCATAGGTACCATATCTGTCTGTATAGGTAACGGTGACCGTTTGAGTACCGACCCGCTGATTGAATTGGATCATATTGGGCGTGATAGCAATATTTTCCAGAACCTCGCCATCGTTATAGGTGACGGTAAGGGTGCAATCCTCTAAATTCAGCTTTGTTTCTTCCAAAATCGTGGTGGGAAGGGTGCCTATGATCTCGATTTTGTTCACCACAATGGGTTCGACTGTGATCTCATAGCGGATGGAGGGCAGTTCTTTATAAAGAACATAGATAACTTGCTCGCCGACCGTTTCAGTGCCTCCAATGAATCGAAGATCCGCATCGGTCACATCGGTCAAGAGAAGGGGCACTTTTTTGTCCGGATTGTTATAATGGACAAGGATCTCCCCATCCTTAAGCAACGGTTGCCCTTGTATGTAAGAAGTTTTTTTCGGTTGTGTTTTCCATTCGATGGAAATCGGGACTTCTTTTATAATATTGACGCCCAACTTTGCGGTTTTTCCTTCATATGTGTATAAAACATAGGTATCATACTCCGTTTTTTCCACATCATTTGGGTTCAACGGCTCTGTTGTATTATTATCGTATACCGCAGTAATGACCACTTGGGAAAGATCCAGATCTTCCCACTCATTATGGTCGATCGTCTCGGGGCTGACGGTAATACCCGTTAATTGCTTCTCTTTGACAGTAACAGAAAATGTTTCGGTTTTATCGCCCACTGTAACGGTGAAGGTCTGCACACCGATCTGATACGGATTATAGGAATCATAGTTGGAAATCATAGCAGAAGTCAGCGGAACCACTTTTGTTCCGTTGGAATGGGTGATCTTAACCTCACCGCCGGTCAGATCCAGTCGCTCGCCCTCTTTATATTCGGACTTTGCGGGCGGAGTGACCAAAATACTTATAATTTCCATGTAGACAGATACCGTATAGGTGGTGGTAAAGTTTTGGTATCCAACCGTCACGGTATACTCCCCTACAGCATCACTACGGAAGCCTTCCACTGAAACATCTTCATTACTAAAATCGATCTCATCGAAGGTTCCATTGTCGTAGATCAATTTGATCTTTCCGACCGAGCGATCCAAAACTTCATCCAACAGATATTGATTCTGTACCCCCACCGCTTCGATGGCAATTATGGATTTTGGACGAACCGTAATATCAAAGGTCACCTCTTTTTTATTATCATAGGTGTCTGTATAGGTGACAGTGACCGTTTGAGTACCGGCCTGCTGATTAAAGCGGATCATATTGGGCGTAATGGCAATATCTCGCACCACATCGCCGTTGTTATAGGTGGCGGTGAGAGTGCACCCTTCTAAATTCAGCTCCGTTCCTTCCAAAATCGTGGTAGGAGGAGTGCCTTCGATCTCCAGCGTTTCCATTACTTTTCTTTCAACAGTTACCGGCCACGGAAGACTCTCTTTTTGACCGTAGGTGACAATCACCTCGTGCGTTCCGGGCGTATCTGCGTCATATCCGGTTACTTTTGCATCTCTGAGGTAGGCGGTTTTTGTTTTGCCATCGTTGTATGTCACAAACAATTTAATGTTTGGATCCAGCTCTTCCCCTTGAATGTAGATCGATTTCGCTTTCGGATCGACCTCGACGGATTCTACCTCCCGTGGTTTGACATAAACTTTAAATGATGCCTGGGCATATCGATACTGAACGGTAATTTTATGCTCGCCCAATTCGTTCAGATTGCTATAGTAGATGCCGACATCGGCACGGCCCATAGAAATAACTTCTTCGCTTCCGTCAACATATGTGACCAAAATCTCACCGCCGGTGGTATCAAACGGCTGGCCCTGAATATAGGTTGTGTTTTGCGGCTCTTGATGAATGGAGATTTTAGAGACGCTCTTTTTCTTCGTTTGAACATTCGGAATCGAAGTCGATTGCGAGCCGTAGGTCACCTCCACATATTGCGTGGTGGGGATGGTGTTGTTAAAATCCACCATATCCAAAGTCAGGGGTAAATACTCCGTGGAGCCACCTGAATAAGTAACAAACAATTTTACATTTTCAAAATTCACATCGAAGTCTTCACCCAAATAATACACCATCTTCATTTTAGGGGTAAAGGTCTTGCCTGAACATTCGCTGTTCAGACAGGATATCGTACCTTCATTCTTTTCAAAAAACTCTTGACGGCTGCTAAAGGTGGCTGTGTTCTTAGAAGTACCGCCCGCATTGGTAATCAGTTCGATCGCGTCCAGCTCCATATTGCAGGAGCTGCAAATCATCGGGGTGCGAACATCGATCTTTTTGAGTGCCTTTTCAACCACGGCGATCTTATAGTAGGTTTCATAGCCGCCATACTCCACCTTGATCTCCTGAACACCCAATACATTGGAATCATAGCCGGACAGGGTAATCGAAGGGTCGGTCATATCCAAGGTCTCTATCAACCCGCCGGTGCCATCATTTGTATTATAGTGAAGCAGCAGGACACCGCCGGTTCCTTCCAGCTTTTCTGTTCCTTTGATGTATTCTGCCTTGGGCATCTTCCCAACCGAGATAGCGGTGAATCTCTTCGCATTGGTTTGGATCTCGAAAGAGACTTCATAGCCTGCATATTCCGCCTTGACGGTTTGCTTTTCCGGTTCGGATTGATTGACTGCAATTTCTGTGACCTCCGCCATAGACAACCGCACATAATCTTGAGTGCCATCGCTATAGGTGACCTCCAGAAGGCCGCCTTCCATATTTAACGCCTGACCTTCCACATATTTAAGCTTATTCGGAAGTTTGGAAAGGGATACGTTTGTGACGCTCTTTTCATCGGTTGCGGTGGTAATATGGGTATTGACCACCTCGATGATATTCCTCATATCTTTACCGCTATAGAGATTATAAAAAGATCCCACAAATTCAAAAGGAATTCCGGGTTCAGGGGGGTTGGGAGCCTCTTCTTTAACAACGAATTTGACGGTAAACAATGTTTCGTTACTTACCGGCAGGCAATTTGCCTCCCCTACGCCAACCAGCTTTACCGCCTTCTTCCCCACCAGCTCCGCAGGTTCCTCCATTGTATAGACGACGTTTTGAGCTCCATAATCCGCTACTAAATTTGAGGAAAGATTGCTATCTGTTAGTGTTTCAAAATATTGCGGATCATAAACCAAGCTAAAATCAAACGACCCGCAGGCAGGAATATTCTCATATTTGACTGAAATCGTCACCTCATCCCCGGGCTTCACATCCTCGGTATTATCGGCATCCACCCAAACCTTCGCTTCGGGTTGAATCGCCACTTCTGTGGCCGCCTGGGCGGGCAATACCATCGGAGGGATCATCATTATCAAAATTAAAAGAGCAGAAATAATTCGTTTCATAAGTATTCCTTCCTAATTTTATTTATATATCTTAATTATAACAATTTTTCAGTGGAAAAGCAACCGGAAAAAGGAGGAATTAAAAAATCTCTCAATCCGTTTTGGACTGAGAGATTTTTTATTTATGCGATAGCGTTTTTAGAGGGATTTGTCATAGTATCTGCCCAGAACCACGACAACTTCGTTTCTGGTGATATTATTTTCGGGGTTGACCTTCTTATTCTGGTCGCCCACTACCCATTCCTTATAGATCGCAGTATATACCGCAGGCTTTGCCCAATCGGCGATGGTATCCAGATCGGCAAGTTCCAGCTTCTCGACCGCCTTATCAATCTTCTTTTGATTGGCTTCATAATACTCATCCACATCCTTGCTCAGCACTGCATTGGCAAAGACACGGAAGAATTCACTTCTGGTGGAATTCTTATCGCCTTGATATTCAAAGACGGTAATGCCCTCGTCGTTTGTTACTTCATAGCCCTTGATCATTCCCATGCGGGAAGCGGCCTTGACATAGCCCAGCGCCCATTCGGCAATGGCATCGCTGAAGGGATTTCTCGCCGCGGTATAGAGATGGACATTGGCACCGGCCATGCGCACCATCAATGCCGCCATTTCATAGCGGGTCATCTGCTTATCGCCGCCGAAGGAGCCATCGGGATAACCCTTCATCAGACCCCAGCCGTTGGTGCCGATCTCTTCAACATACTCTGCCGCCCAATCGACCTGCTGATCGGTATAGGTATAAACTCTGGGCGCAACGATATGGACGGTGTATTCCTTGACGATCTTATTTGCACCGGTTCCCTTGGTGGCAGTAACATAAAGGGTGGTTCTGCCGGAATCCAAGGTGAGATCGACCGCATTGGCAGGGCGCATCGGGGTTTCGCTCTTATCGGAATAGACCCGCGCCACATAATCATCAAAGCCCTGAACACGGAAGGTATATCTCTCGGTTTCGGGAGCCAAAGGAACAATAACGGTGTTCTTATCAAATTCACCGCCGGTGACACCGAGGATCCCGTCATCCTTCATCGGCAGTTTCACCGGGGTATTATCCGGCTCGGTGGTATCTGCATAGGTGTTGATCAAAATCTTGACCGGTTCGGAAACGTATGCCGTATCCTCCGCAAAGACCTTGATCCAGAAATTATTGGTCGCCTCTGTCAGCCGGACTCTGGGAGAATAGACTGCCTGCGTGCAGGCCGGATCGGTATAGATCTTATAGGTTGCGCCTTCCGAAATGGTTGCGCTGATCAAAAATTCTTTGTTTGCGGTATAACCGACATACATATTCCCGATTTTCTCGGTTCCGGCGATCCCCAGCAGTTCGCAGCCTTTCTTGGCTTCCCGCTCAACAACGATCAACCAATCCTCCTGATGCAGATCATCCTGGGAATAGACCGTTACGGTATAGGTGTTCTTTCCGCCTAAAACAGGGTCGATGGTGAAGACACCGTTCTTCGCGACGATCGGCATCTTATAGATCGGGTCGATCACATCCGCGACAGCACCTTCGGAGAGCGCAAGGCTCAGATTCAACGCGGTTGTATTGGCGGGAACCTTCACGGTAAAGGTCTTTTCTGCGAAGGTAATTGCCTCCGCTTCGGGCGCAGAAACGCTCAACAGCTCAGTTTCATCATTGGCCTCGCGGGTAATGTTTAAATAAAAAAGTTCTTCTTTTTTCTCTTGATCCTTAATCTGGATCTTATAGGTTTTTTCAGCTCCTACTTCAAGCTCGCCGCCGGTGGTATAGACCCCATTGGCATCGGGGGGGAGAATTCCATCAACACCCCAGACCGATACGGTAGCATTTTCAGAGATATCCAGCTTGAAGGCGAAGTTTTTAACATCAAACTCTACGTTATAATTATAGGTCATTCCGTCCTCGGACTTAGACGAGGAAAGAAATTCGGTTTCGGGGAGGATATCTTTCAACTGTGCGTTCGGATTGATGCCGCGGTCAATGGTAAGATCGTAGTTCAACTCGGTGCGTTGATCATACGAAGTAATGACGACCTTATAATAATTCATTCTTGCCGCGGTATTCAAGGAATAGACTCCTTCGTTACCTTCGATCTGCGCGCCTCGTTTCCCGGACGCATCGGATTCGTAGACACGAATATGGTTATCTCCATTGCAGGTTACTTTGATCTCTTTGGTATATTCCGTTGGTTTTGCAGAAAGAAAGAGGTTATAACCGACCTTTTCCACCGGCTGATCATCGCAGGTGATGGAAATTTCCTTTTCCACAATATTGGAAGATTCCTCGGTGCGGTCGGCATCCAACCAGACCCATTGATTATAGACCTTTGCGCCTTCCACATAAGGATCGATGATCTTGCCCTCTTTGGAATCCTTTGTATCAAGGTAGAGGTTGCCGAGCAGCGCCAAAGCGGTATCCTTATGCAGGTTGTTACCGATGTTGGGCAGTGTTTGGAATTCGGAACCGATAAAGGTGTTGTTGCGAATCATCACCTGATCATTGGTCAGTTTGTATTCACCGGTCGAGCTTTCCACACCGTCTTTATAAGAGCCGTTCACCGGTGTGCCGATCCCGTTATGGGTGACCTCTCCATTGTGGGTAAGATATTTTATATCCACCGCCGGTCTGGCAGCCTTGCCCTCTTCGGAGATGAAAATGTTCTCTTCGATGGTGACTTTGGTATTGCCGGCCACACTGATTTGGAAGAGGGGTGCGCCGGAGGTATTTACATGATAGAAAGAGTTATTACGGACCAATCCGCTGAAGAGCATATCGTCGCTACCGGTGCCGGTGCGGCAATAGTTGGACCAGTTCATATTAAAATAAATACCCGAGTTCGAGCTGTTTTCACGCGGAGCACCTGCCTTGTTCCAGAAATGGCAGTTGGTGACTACGGTCGATTGACCTTGCCATTGCAAACATCCGATATTGTAGCACAACGAACGTTGGCTGTTCTGCACCGATACGCCGTTGAAATTGATGGAGGAGGCATGGCCGGAATAGAGCTGCTTCGTATTTTGGTTTGTAACGTAACTGTTGCAAAGGTACAGATTTTTATAATACGACTGCGTTGAACGCCGGTCGAAGGACAAGCCGGCGCCGTTACCGCGGCCGCCCATAGAATGACAATCGTCGAAAATACAGTTCTGGATATACCAGTTTCTGGTGCCGGACCCCTTCGAGGCTTCATCCGCCACACCGGAACCGTCACCCTGGAAGACCACACCGTCGATGATATAGTTTTGAGTGCCGACCGAGCTGTTGTCGCCGTTGATGAGATGCCCGCCGTCCAGGCCGCCCTTCACACGGAAAACAGCCTCGCCGCCGGTCTTGGAAGAGGTGGCGGAGGGGAGCTTACGCTTACTGCTCAGTTTCCATTCTTTGGTAGGATCGGCATTGGGAACATTGGGGTTTATTCCCGCCTTGGGACCCAGAATAGTAAAGCCGTTGACCATCTTCAGTACGTCTGAATAGACACCTTCGGTTAAGATAAAGACCGGGTTTTTAATGCCATTTTCTGTGACATATTTTACCGCAGCGGCAATATTCTTCATATGCCGTTTTGCATTATAGGTCTCTGTGATCTTCTCATCGCGGAATGTAAAATCGACACTTTCGGGTTCTTCTCCTGCTTTATAAGCCCAATCAGCATCGATAATAAAGACGTTACTGGTCTCTTTTTCATTTGCGGGACCAACCAAAGCGGTAAAATCCAGCTTATCGTAGTAGTTCTCTGTGGTCGCCGCTTCATCATAGGTATACTTTGCTTCTTCCGCCAAAGAAACCACCGGTAACATCGATACCAGCAGCAACGCCGAAAGGATAAAGCTCAACACACGGGTCGACTTCTTTGCCATATCATTGTCCTCCCTTTAGAACAGATAATTTTAGAACAGATATTTATAGTTATAATGATTATAACAAACGCTTGTCAAATTGAATAGAACCTTATGTTGTAATTATCCCACGATTTGTGGACTGGTTCTTATTCTTCTTCGGATTGGTCGGAAAGTTCCTCTTCCTCTTCCCGGGCAGCGCCTGCAATATCGATGACCTTGATTCCCTCGCCCAATTTGACCACACGCACCCCTTGGGTGGTACGGCTGAGGGAGGAGATCTCCTCGATCTTGGTACGCAGGATGATACCGCCGCTGGTCACCAGCAGCAGATCTTCCCCTTCTTCCGCCATCAAAATGGCGGCGATCTTACCGGTCTTTTCGGTGATATTATAGTTACCGATGCCCTTACCGCCGCGGGTCTGCAGGCGGTATTCTTCGGTGGGAGTCCGCTTTCCGTAGCCGTTTTCGGTGATGGTCAGCAACTGCGCGCCTTCCCGCTCCAAACACATCCCGACCAGATAATCCCCTTCATTGAGCTTGATGCCGCGGACACCGCGGGTGACTCTGCCCATGGCGCGGACATCGCTTTCGGGGAAGCGGATCGCCTTGCCTTCATGGGAGGCCAGAATCAGATGGTCCTCCCCGCTGGTGAGATGGACACTGATCAGATCATCATCCTCATCCAGCAAGATGGCAATGACACCGCTCTTGCGGATATTGGAATAATCGGCCAGCGCCGTCTTTTTGACGGTACCGTTGCGGGTGGCCATCACCAGATAGCCCTCCTGCTCGAAGTTCTCCACACGGATCATGGCATTGACCTTCTCGCCGCTCATCAACGGCAAGAGGTTGACCACATTGGTCCCCTTGGCGATGCGGGAGCTTTCGGGCACTTCATAGCCCTTGAGTTTATAGACGCGCCCTAAGGTGGTGAAGAACAAAATGGTATCGTGGGTGGAGGCGGCAAACAGACTCTTGACCACATCCGCTTCCTTGGTCTTCATACCGGTGATGCCTCTGCCGCCGCGGTGCTGCGCCTTATAGGTATCGGTCAGCTGGCGTTTGATATAGCCCGCTTCGGTCATAGTGAAGATGCAATCTTCCACCGGAATCAGGTCTTCATCCTCCAGCCCGATCTCGCCGTTGCCGATCTCGGTACGGCGGGAATCGCCAAACTTACGGGCGATCTCGGAAAGATCGGTCTTCAGGATATCCACCACGCGGTAATCGTTGGCAAGAATATCCTTCAGATCGGCGATCTTGGCGGTGATATCCTTATACTCGGTCTCCAATTTTTCCCGCTCCAGACCGGAAAGTTGACCCAAGCGCATCTCGACGATCGCCTGCGCCTGGATCTCATCCAGATCAAAGCGGTTCATCAACTGCTCCTTGGCATCGGCAATATGCTTGCTGCCGCGGATGATGGAGATGACTTCATCGATATGGTCGATGGCTTTGAGTAAGCCTGCCAAAATATGGGCTCTGGCCTCCGCCTTTTTAATTTCAAAAGCGGTACGGCGGAGAATGACATCCTTTTGATGCTTGATGTATTCCTCCAGCATCTGCTTGAGGTTGAGGATCTTGGGCTCGCCGCCCACCAACGCCAGCATAATAATGGAGCAGGTGGCCTGCATTTCGGTATATTTATAAAGTTGGTTCAAAATGACCTGCGGATTGGCGTCCTTTTTCAACTCAACGACAAAGCGCAGACCGTCCTTATCCGTTTCGTCGCGGATATCGGAGATGCCTTCGATGCGGCCGGTCTTGACCTCATCGGCGATCTTTTCGATCAATGCCGCTTTTCTTACCATATAGGGAATTTCGGTGACCACGATCTTATACCGATCGTCCTTCCATTCCTCGATCTCGGCGCGGGCGCGGACATAGATCTTGGCGCGGCCGGTACGATAAGCGTTGCGGATCCCGCTGCGGCCCATAATAATCGCGCCGGTGGGGAAATCGGGCCCTTTGATGATCTCGCAGAGTTCATCGATCTCGATTTCGGGATTATCTAATACCGCGATGGTGCCTTCCACCACCTCATTTAAGTTATGGGGCGGGATATCGGTCGCCATACCCACCGCGATACCGGTACTGCCGTTGACCAGCAGGTTGGGGAAGCGGGAGGGCAGAGCGCGGGGCTCTTTGCGGGTCTCATCGAAGTTGGGATCCCAATCGATGGTATCCTTTTCAATATCCTTGAGCATCTCATTGGAGATCTTGCTCATTCTGGCCTCGGTATACCGATAGGCGGCGGCGGGGTCGCCGTCGATGGAACCGAAGTTACCGTGGCCTTCCACCAAGGGATAGCGCAGCGAGAAGGGTTGCGCCAGGCGGACCAGCGCATCATAAACCGACGCATCACCGTGGGGATGATAGCGACCCAGCACGTCACCGACGCAGGTGGCGGACTTACGGAAGGGTTTATCGCTGGTGAGATTATCTTCATACATAGCATAAAGGATGCGGCGATGCACCGGCTTTAAACCGTCGCGAACATCGGGCAATGCGCGCCCGACGATGACCGACATGGAATAGTCGATATAGGCTTCCTTCATCTCTTTTTCCAGATCCACCGGGACGATGGTCTGGTTTTCATACGCTGTGGTATCAAACTGATCATATTTAGCCATTTTTCACACGCACCTCCTTACACATCCAAGTTATTAACATATTTTGCATTTTGCTCGATGAACAACCGCCGCGGCTCGACCTTTTCACCCATCAGGATAGAGAAGGTCTCATCGGCGGCGATGGCATCGCCCAGAGTAAATTGCTTTAAGGTTCTTGTTTCGGGGTCCATGGTGGTCGCCCAAAGTTCCTTGGCATCCATTTCACCAAGACCCTTATTGCGGCTGATCTCTACCTTGCCGCGGCCGTCCTCCCCGCGCATTTCAGCGGAGATGGAATCGCGTTCGGCATCGGAATAGGCATAGCGGGTCTCCTTGCCCTTGACCAGCTTATAAAGGGGCGGGACCGCGGTATAGACATAGCCGCCCTCCACCAACGGCCGCATAAAGCGGAAGAAGAAGGTCAGCAGCAGGGTACGGATATGGGCACCGTCGACGTCGGCATCCGCCATGATGATGACTTTGCCGTAACGCAGTTTTTCGATATCGAAATCGGCACCGATATTGGTGCCCAGCGCGGCGATGACCGGCTGCAATTTATCGTTGTTATACACCTTGTCCAGACGGGATTTTTCCACATTGAGCATCTTGCCCCAAAGGGACAAAATGGCCTGGAATCTACGGTCGCGGCCCTCCTTGGCGGAGCCGCCCGCCGAATCGCCCTCGACGATGTAAATTTCGGTATATTGGTTATCTTTGCTTTGGCAATCCGCCAGCTTACCGGGCAGGCTCATGGAGGTGGAAAGAGCGCTCTTTCTTGCGTGCTCTCTCGCCTTTCTTGCCGCCTCGCGGGCTTGGGAAGCGGAGACCGCTTTGCTGATGATGGTCTTGGCGGTCTTGGGATTCTCTTCAAAGAATTCCATCAGCTTATCGGAGACGATGGAGCTGACCAAGCCCTGCACCTCGGAATTGCCCAGCTTAGTCTTGGTCTGACCCTCAAACTGCGCTTCTTCCACCTTGACGCTGATGATGACGGTCAAGCCCTCGCGGACGTCTTCGCTGGAAAGATTGCTATCCTTTTCCTTGAGATAGTTATACTTTCTTGCATAGCTATTGATGACGCGGGTGAGGGCGCTCTTAAAGCCCGATTCGTGGGTACCGCCCTCGGTGGTATTGATATCGTTGGCAAAGGAGATGAGAGTCTCATCGTAGCGGGTGGTATACTGCATAGCGATCTCCGCCATCGAGGTATTCTTCATCCCCGATACATAGATGATCTCTTCGTGCAACGCCTCTTTATTCTTATTCAGGTAGGTAACAAACTCCTTGATACCGCCCTCATAACACATCGTCTTGCTCTTTTTCTCTTCGCCCCGCAGGTCCTCAAAGATGATCTTCAGGCCCGCATTGAGGAACGCCTGCTCCCGCAGACGCTTTAACAGCACATCATATTCATATTCCAGAGTTTCGAAGATCCGGTCATCGGCCAAAAAGCGCACCTTGGTTCCCTTTTCGGTGGTATCGCCGATCTGCTTTAAGGACGAGCCGGAATGACCCCGCTCATATCGCTGAGCATAGATATGCTGACCGTCCTTGACTTCCACTTCCAGCCATTCCGAAAGGGCGTTGACGACCGAGGCGCCGACGCCGTGCAGACCGCCGGAAACCTTATATCCGCCGCCGCCGAATTTACCGCCTGCGTGCAGGACGGTAAAGACCACTTCAACGGTAGGGATCCCCATCTTGGGATGGATGCCGACCGGAATACCGCGGCCGTTATCCTCTACTTCAATGATATTGCCGGGCAGGATGGATACCTTGATGGTATCGCAGTACCCCGCCAACGCTTCGTCGATGGAGTTATCCACAATTTCATACACCAG
>JAZSBU010000049.1:0-13402 GCA_045602565.1 Eubacteriales bacterium
TCTTACACAGACTATTTACGGCTTCCTTTTGATGCAACAGATGAAGGGTTCCTCTGCCGATCCTGCCTTTTTGCTCGGTCTTGGAATCGCATCCGGTGTCGCCATGGCTTTCTCGGCTGTTTTTCAGGGTAAAGCCGGTGCTGCAGGTGCAGATGCTTTAGCTGAAACAGGAAAAGGCTTTTCACAGTACATCACTGTTGTCGGTCTTTGCGAAACCGTTGCGCTGTTCGCACTCGTTTTCAGTATGGTTGCTTTGGGATAAATCTGAATACCTTTATAAGGGCATCGCAGTTTAAATGCGATGCCCTTTCTTTATGCAATATTAATGTCATAAATTGTGCTCTTACACCGACTTACAATTAATAATAGTATAATTAGGATAAGCAAGAACAAATTATTGTTTTACAAAAATTAAGTGAAAATGAAAAGTTGGAATTTTTAGATAAAGCCGCTGTTGGTAGAGGGAGCTGCCAAAAGACACTGTTGACCAGCTCGCTAAAATTTCAGAAGAGATTAAAAAACTTAGAGAAAGGATGAGGATATGACGAAACATGGTATAATATATTACAAACTAAAAAAGAAATTCAACAATAATAATATTATCAAATCTTAAGGCACCGGGAGAAATCTCGGCGCCTTTTTATTTTAAAAACATTTGGAAATTCTGCTCATAATTTCTACAAAAAGTGTGATACTAATATCACATTAAAATTGTAAAAAGAGGTGATTTATATATGAAAGCAACAGGAATAGTTCGTAGAATCGACGACCTTGGTCGGGTGGTCATTCCGAAGGAAATTCGGCTCATATAACATTGACACTCTCAATGTATGATGGATAAAGATAAAGAAAAAGAGGAGTAAAACCACTCCTCTTTTTCGTTTTCATTTTTGTTTTTTACATTCTCCCCAAACAGAGCGGGATGTGTTTGATAATATTTTGAAATTTAATCAGAAAGCAAACTGCCGGTTGGATTTTTTATATTATAATATTCCAGATTGAAATAATCATCCGTGAGTTTTTTGTAGGGCGAATTTGCATCTTCGTACTCATAGCGATTTCCTTTAGAGTCGTAATAAACGCCATAATCTGTCAAGATCGGAACTTGCTCTTTTACTTGTAGCATATATCGATAATATCGATTCATCGGAATTTGCGCCAAATCGAATAATGTAGGAACAACATAATTCATACTCATTGTTCCCAGGTCGGCCGATTCCAGCCCATAGTTTGCCCAAAACACAACAGGAACTTTTCGAAGCAGCAACTGCTTTTCTGCGTCACTATAGTTTTCGTCGATAATATTTGATGCAAATGAAGGGCTATGATCTCCCACCATACAAACAATTACCGGTCTATCTACCTTAGAAAAATAGTCTGTGAGAATTTTGAATGCCTGATCTGTCAAACAAATGCCCGATAAATATTCATTCATAACATCTGTATACTGCCCAAAATCTTCTTGGATATGAACGATATCCTGATCGGGATCATTTATATTCCAATCGCCATGGTTTTGGATCGTTAGCACATACTGAAAGCGCGGTTGGTCTTTCGGCGATTCTTCATACCAACGAATCATATTTTGATATATGCTTCGATCTGTTGAAAAATATCTATTATAAAACCATTCCAAATCTTCAAAATCATCATCAAAATGCATATTTTTAAATCCAAGCGCATTATAGCCATGCAAACGCGCATAGTTCTCCCCCGGCTCAGAATGACTGGCCGTTGTGTCATAACCCAACGCATTTAGATAAGATGTAATACTATTTGCATCATATAAATCTATTGTATTAAAAGGTGTAATTCCCGGCATCAACTGCATAGAATTGCCGGTCAACAGTTCATATTCCGAACTGTTTGTTCCGCCTCCGTCCACCGGAACAACAGCATAACCTTTTTGGATATTTTCCATAGAGTCAATGTTCTGCATATAAGAAATATCCGTTGTAAAATCGGCCACTTGGTGCAAGTCATAAAAGGATTCATTCAAGATTAAAATTATATCCGGAGTGGAGTTTTCATCGCCTGCAGACTCAATTTCAATTTCGCTGACAGCATCCAATGAATACCCTGTTGGTTTTACAATGGGATTTAAAGATTGAAAAATGCTTTCAACCGTGCAAGCGGTATATCCATATTTATAGTAAGACTCCGACCACAACCAGTCGATTGTTTGAGGCGGTTTGATCGGATTATTCCCTGTATAACCAACCCAAACGACCACAATGCTTGCAACTACGAAAATTGCGCTTCGAATCCAACGGCGAATTCCTCCGCACTTCTTTTCTGTTGCAAAGAAACGAGAAAGTACGCAAAGCGATGTCAAAAATAGCATAATTGCCAATATTTTCAATACGGTTTCATCAATAGAAAAATGATATGAAGAAGCAACTGCCATAGCAGTCGTAAAGTTTTTCAGCACCAAGAAAGAAAGCGGCATACCGTGATACATCGTCACATAATGATTGACTACAGCAATCACGCCGCTGATGTTAACAACCAATAACGAAGATATCCACATGCGGTTCGAAAGAAGCAGAGCAATAGACCAAAGAACGCCTAATGTCATAATATTGAGAGCCACATAAAGAAACTCCATGCCCATTCTGAGTGAAAAGAAGTCTCTGGAACTAAGCTCCAGCATAACGAAACTATAAATCAAAGAAAGGAGAGCTATGCTGATATTAATCGCTGTTGAATATTTTGATAAACGCTGCCGTATTTGTTCTAAAACCGCACGGTCAATTTTTAAGTGCAACATGCATATTACCTCAACACATATAATCTCAAAATAATTATAACAAAACGTAATTAAAAAGTAAATGCCGAGTATAAAATTTCTTTGTTAACAGATAATAATAACCACACGGCGTTTCCAAAATTGGAAATTTTGACGCTTGAGTGAACATTGTTACACGTTTCACTCGTAATATACAGTGTTATCAAATCAACAAAGGAGTTTTTATATATGAAAGCAACAGGAATAGTTCGAAGAATAGACGACCTTGGTCGGGTGGTTATTCCGAAGGAAATTCGGCGGACGCTCCGCATCAGGGAGGGCGATCCGCTGGAGATATTTACCGGCAAGGACGGCGAGGTGATCTTTAAAAAGTACTCGCCCTTCAGTGAGTTGACCGCCTTTGCGGCGGAATATGTTTCGGCGCTGCAGGCGGTCAGCGGGTTTAGTTGCGCCATTGCCGATCGCGACAATGTCATCGCCTATGCGGGGAGCGGCAAGCGGGAGATTTTGGATCGTCCGCTCTCGGAGCAGGCGGAGGAACTGATCGCCAGCCGCCGCGCTTTTATCACCGGCAACGACACCGCCAGCGTTCCGCTGCTGCGGGAGAACGATAAGCACCGCATCGCCGCCGCCCGCCCCATCTTGGCAAGCGGCGACATTTTGGGGATGGTCTGCTTTTTGATGACCGACGGCAACAGCATCTCCACGACCGAAGAAAAACTTCTTCAAACCGCCGCCCTATTCCTCGGCAAACAAATGGAAACTTAAGGCGGGCTTTAAAAATCGTCCGAAACTTCCAACCCCCGCCACTCGGCGTATTTTTATAAAATAAATCCCAAGCAAGATAAAACACCTCATCCGTCTCGCGTCCGCTCGACAGCTTCCCCTCAAGGGGAAGCCAAAAATAAATTCAAAATCCGTTTCGATTACGAAACGGATTTTTTCCTTCATTTATGCAACGCATAACATCATTTGCGCGACAGCGCAACATCATTGTGCCATAGGCACACATCATTATGCCGGCGGCATACATCATTTGCCCCGATGGGGCAACAATCTAAAAAAACACGGCACTGCGTACCGTGTTTTTTTTAGATAAATCTTGCCGGGTTGACCTGCGACCCATTGATGATAATTTCAAAATGAACATGGGGTCCGGTACTGTTTCCTGTGGACCCGATGCGGGCGATCTGCTGCCCTTGGGTGACGCTCTCGCCGACACTGACCAGAAGCGAGCTCCAGTGTGCATAGAGGGTGACATAGCCGTTGCTATGGCGGATCTTGGCGCAGTTGCCGTAGCCGCCGCTCCAGCCTGCGCTGATGACGGTTCCGCTGGCGGAAGCGTAGATGGCGCGGCCGTAAGCACCGCCGCGATAGGTCAGGTCGATACCCTTATGACCGGGGTAGCCGCCGTAGGCACAAGAGGTAAATCCACCGCTGATGGGGCGGATAAATGCGCCGGTTCCCGCCAACGCCGAAAAGGATTCGGGATAATCCTTAGTACCGACATACAGTTCTCTGGTGACCGGCTCTTTGGTGACCACCGACGAGATCACATTGGTGGCAGATTTGACGCCGTCGATATAGGTGATCTCCGCGGTGACCACTCGGTTGCCCTTTTGGCCCGCTTTTTTCACCTTGGTCTGGTTGACATAGAGGGAACTATCCTTATAACGAATGGTATTATAAGGAATCTCTTCATCATAGGTGACGGTACGCACCACCTTCACCCCCAGATAGACATCCGGCTCGCTGATCAGCACCTTTTTGCCCGGCACCAACCGCCGTTCGTCCAGATCGGGGTTGAGGAATTGGATCATACTGCGGGAAACGCCGGTCTTTTCGACGATATCGCTGAGATAATCATCCTCTTCGATGGTATAATACCGCGGATCGGTGGACCCTTCAAACAAGGCGCGCAACTGCGCTTTATTGACCATAGAATCGGGCGCGAACAAGCCTGTCCGCACCTCGACATTGCTCATAAATTCTACCCGCTCGTCCTGAGCGCCGGTCTCATACGGCGCTTTCAGCTCGTTGAGTACCGTCTCGATGGTTTCGCGCTTCTCGGCAGCGGCGACCAATTCGCCATCAACATATAAACCGAAATGGTGACCGATCTCTTCGGTGACCGCGCGATACGCCTGCGCAAACAAGGTCTCTTCGCTGGCAAGTTGATTCTTTTTAACCACAGCGAACCGATACTCCGGCGCGGTGAACATACAATAGTTTTCACCGATCGTCTCCGAAAGGCTTTGCTCCACCTCGGTCACGGCACCGGCAAACCGCGTTTCATTTTCCACATAGGTAACGATATTTCCGTCGATGGACACCTCCAGCGCGATGGCATGGGAATGGAAAAAGATCGCCGCGCCGATCAGTGCTGCTGCTCCAAAAAAGGGCGCCCACATACAAAAATCGGAAACAATACTGTGTGCCGCCCAAGAAAAGAATCGAACCAAATGCAGATAGATCCATTGGGAGGCGGAGATGACCTTCTCACCAACCATGCAGACCCAATCAAAAACTCTGGCGGGGGTGCATTTGGATAAGAACCGAATGATCGGCAACAGCGTATATCGGAAGATTCCGATGAAGATCTGCTCGATCACCCAACCGGTGTTATAAATAAACTTACCGATGCTCCAAAGCACCGAGAACAAAACGTTCCCTACGCTCTTTGCCGCGTGCTCCATCCGATGCACCTCCTTTCAAAAGTTACAAATTAGTTACAATGTGTAACAATCATACCATTTTTTTATCGATTTGTCAATGGAAAATCTTGTATTTATATATATTATTGCGCCGGTGGGCCCGAACCTTTGCGGGAAGGGAAACCCTTCCCCTACACACACAATTGAATGTCTTTTCGTAGGGGCGGGGTCTCCCCGCCCGCCATCATTTTGCCATCGGCAAACCCTCATTTAATCCGCACCAACTCATATTCTCTCGACCCGACCCCCAGCTTTTCCGCGTGTTCGACGCAGGTGCGCCAATCGGTATTGGGATGATTGGCGATAAAATGATCGTGGTGGTGGGGGACCTCCGCCAACTTGCTGTTTGGCAGGATGGGCTGGGCATTGCAAAGATCGGCGCAGGCGACATCCAGCGCCACAGGGTCGAACGATGCCAACATCCCCACATCCGAAATGATGGGCGCATCGTTTTCGCTATGGCAATCGCATTGGGGAGAAACGTCGCAGATCAGAGAGATATGAAAATGGGGGCGGCCGTCCAACACCGCTTTGGTATATTCGGCCATCTTGTAGTTAAGCATCTTGCTGTCGCTATCGTGGGCGGCGACGATGGCATCCGCAGGACATTCGCCCAAGCACCGCCCGCAGCCGACACACTTTTCGGGGTCAATAACCGCCTTGCCGCTGGCAAACTGCGGCGCATTGTGGGCGCAGACCTTGGCGCAGGCCCTGCAGGCGATGCATTGCTCTGCTACTACCCGCGGCTTACCGTCGCTGTGCATCTCCATCTTGCCGGCGCGGGAACCGCAGCCCATACCGATATTCTTCAAAGCACCGCCGAACCCTGCCAGCTCGTGCCCCTTAAAATGATTGAGGGAAATGATGATATCGGCATCCATGATCGCTCTGCCGATCTTGGCTTCTCGGACATATTCGCCCCCGGAAACAGGGACATAGACCTCGTCCGTCCCCTTTAAGCCGTCGGCGATCAAAACCTGGCAGCCGGTGGAAAAGGGGAAAAAGCCGTTGGCATAGGCGGTATCTAAATGCTCCAAGGCATCCTTACGGCAGCCGACATATAGAGTGTTGCAGTCGGTCAAAAAGGGTTTCCCGCCCTGCTCTTTGATCAGGTCGGCGAGAGCCTTGGCGTATTGATGGCGTAAAAAGGAAAGGTTGCCGTATTCCCCGAAGTGCAGCTTGATCGCCACATACTTATTGTTGAAATCAATTTGATTTATACCGGCAGTAATCGCCAATCGCTGTAATTTGTGCATCAGCCCCTCGTGGCCGGTGCGAAAATCGGTAAAATAAACCTTGGATGTGTTCATTCTTTTTTCCTCTCAAACAATTCTATTTTGCGGCTCCCCCGCAAAAAAGCGGCGGATATTCTCCGCGATGGTGGCAATGCATCGCGCGCGGGATTCAAAACTACCCCAGGCATTATGCGGGGTGAGAATCACGTTATCGCACCCGAGCAGCGCATAGAAGGGATGGTTTTCGCTGAAGGGCTCCTCGGTATAGACATCGCAACCCAGCCCGCCCAGCTTGCCTTGCAGGAGGGCATCAGCGAGTGCCTGCTCGTCGGTCTCGGCGCCGCGGGCGGTGTTGACAACGATGGCGGTGGGCTTCATCATCCCGATCCGCTCGCGATGGATAAGGTTGCGAGTCTCCTCGGTCAACGGCAGATGGATAGAGATAATGTCACATTCGCGGCAGATGGTATCGATATCCGCCAAGGGGAATTCCCCCTCTTGCTTGCGGCGGTAGACCATCACCTCGCAGCCCAACGCTTTGGCGATCTGCGCCACTCTGCCGCCGATGCCGCCGCCACCCAGAACGCCCCATTTCATCGAGGCAATATCGTGGAACACAGGCTCCAGCCGATTGGCGACCCCACAGGCAGAATAGCCCCCCGAATGGACAAAGTCGCGGTATTCTTTAAGATGGGTGACCAGCGCCAGCGCCATGCTGACCGAAAGCTGTGCCACGCTCTCGCTGGAATAGCCCGGAACATTGCAAAGAGCGATCCCGCGGGACTGCGCGTAGGCGGTATCAATGTTGTCGTAGCCGGTGGCGGCCTCGCAGATGAGCTTTAGGTTCTTGGCTTGGGCTAGGTTCTCGCCGTTGAGCCGCACCTTGTTCTGGCAAACGACATCCGCCTCCGCGACCCGCTCCGCCACCAATTCAGGCGGCGTATTCTCGTAGGCGATCACCGTACCCAGCGCTTCTATGGGCGAAAGATCAATATCTTTCCCCAGCGTTTCTTTGTCCAAAATGACGATCTTCATTGCTTCTCCTTCATACACGCATCATTTTCCTTGTAGGGGCGGGGTCTCCCCGCCCGATTTCGTTCCTACCAACCTTTGCGGGAAGGGAAACCCTTCCCCTACAAGGCACGATTGAATGTTTCTTCGTAGGGGCGGGGT
Source organism: Eubacteriales bacterium (assembly GCA_045602565.1). GTDB lineage: Bacteria > Bacillota > Clostridia > Oscillospirales > QAKW01 > QAKW01. Next base: position 7,872 of record JAZSBU010000049.1, read on the forward strand.
CTGCCCGCCCGCATTAAAATCAAATAAAGTCCGTTCTGCCCGCAGAACGGATTTTTTCCTTAATTTATGCGCAGCATAACATCGTTTGCGCATCAGCGCAACATCGTTGTGCCAAAGCACACATCGTTTGGCGAAGCCAACCTGCGGCGCAAGCCGGCATCGTCCCCTACGATCTCGCTCAAAATTCGGCGGCGGTCTTTGGTGCAGAGGGTGATAAAATATGCACCGTCTTGGCTGTAATCATACACCATTAAACGATTTATTTTGCGTTGCGGTAGATCCATAACGTTCGTATCACCTCATAAATAGGATACCATTTCCGCCGGTTGTTTTCAATATGTTTTCCTAATTTATCGCCGTAGGGGCGGGGTCTCCCCGCCCGCATTAAAATTAAAATCCGTTTCGATGGCGAAACGGATTTTTTCCTTAACACGCCGCAAGGCAAAAATCCTTTCGTTCCATAAAAAAACGAGGCACACTTCTTTCGAAGTGTGCCTCTAAAGGGTTTATTATTTGCTAAGGAGAGCTTGAATTCTCTCATCCAACCAGTGCTGGACAATTGCATAAACGTCGTCTAAGTTAAACCCATCCTTGTTATCATAGTCTGCGTTTACTTCGTTGATGACAACTTTCTCTCCTTCTGCAGCTCCGCCTTGGCCCAATTGAGCGATGAAATACAATGCATCCAAAGCGTCGCCCAAATCGACTTTGCCATTACCGTCGGCATCGCCTTTCTTTGCGTCGAGTTGAATTGCAATCACTGTCGGAACGGTGATTTCGATCGGAGCGTACTCACCGACCATGCCGACCGGCGTATCCGATGCTTTTGCATCCGCTACTGTAACAGTGAGGTCACATCCGGTCGCAGCAAGGGTAGATTGAACTGTAACTACTACCGAAGTAGCTTCGGTCACAGCGTATACGCCCTCATTCACAGCAAGTTCAGTTGTTCCTTGCATAACCTTCAGGATCTTATAGTTTTCTGCATCGCTGAGAGTGAAGGTCAAATTAGCAGACGCCAGATTGTCAGGCAAGTCGATGGTGATATCGTAGGTAGCACCATCCGCAAGAGCCGCCAATTTGATATTTTCGGGATCGATAACGGTCAGCTTGCCCTCATATACACAATCGTTCTTGGCATTGCAGGTACCGTTCTCACACTTATGATACTTCAAACCGGTGGCATCCTCGACGGTCCACTCTGCGCTCCAAGCGTGCGACAGACCGGTTCCGATAACAATAGCCTTCTCGTGATGTGTACAGCTGCAGTCAAATTCCACGGTATCGGGCGTAGCGCAATTATAGTCGTCTGGCGCCTTCGTGCCGGCACATGTCATGCTATACTCAGCATAATTACACTCCGAGCAACTTCCGGTGCTGATGAGTTCGTTGTTCTCGTTCAGTACGCCGGTGGTTTCATAGGCGATCGTACAATTTACTGTAGCCACATAACCGCAAACCGGGCAATCGATCGTATGCTTCTTTGTGCCGTCAACGTGCTGTTTGATTGCGGTCTCATGACCACACTCCTCGGTAGTAACCGTGAAAGCAGCCTCGTCGGCGTTCACTTTCAAAGAAGTACCGGTAGTGTATTCGGCATCGGTAATGTCAGTAACATTAGTGATCTCTTTCCCGTTCAATCCCAGAGCGGCAGACAGATCTGCCATGGTATAGACCTGATTGAGGTTGAGATAATAAACATCTGCTGTACCGTCAATGTTGACATTCACCTTAACGAGCATATCGTCTATTTTACCGGTCGGGCGGATACCGCCGTCAACCAGTTTGAAGTAGACACGGTTTGCCTCGACGGTTTCATTCACTTGCTTACTGTTGAGATCATAAGCGGCAGCTTTGATGGACATCTCGGTCAAATGAGAATTTTCTGCCAAGACCGCGCCGCTAATGTTAGTGGCGGCACCATCAGCATAATTCAGACTGCTTGTTGTATTACGGTAATCGTACTCTAAGCCGAGTCCGGCCGCATTTCCGGTTGCTTTCTTATAACCCCATATATTGCTGGCAGTTCCCGAGAATCCTTCGGCAGTACCGCCGAACATGTAGGTATAAATGTTCTTAGAAACGGTCGGGTAAGAAAGGATGTTGGTATATGTGCTGGTAGCGGCGGGGGCAGAAGCGTTACCGCCGATAACACCGTAAACAGCATCTCTCTTGCCTGCACTTTTGGTGATCGTTCCTTCGAAAACAAAACCGTTGACTTTTACCGTACAGTCACTTTGATTATTGTAAATACCGGCCAAGGTGCTCACGGGACCGTTCTTTGAGCCGATAATCTTTGCATTGGACCATACACGGGTAAAGGCGGGTGCGGTAGCCTCTGTATTTGAAACAACACAACCGAAGGAGGATGAGTTACCTTTGGTATCGGAAGTTCCGTGCTCAATTGCACCGCTATTGATACCAAAATCAACAAGCTCGCAATCGCCGAGGAAACCAATCAAGCCGGCATAGTTTTGCACATAATCAGCGTTATAAAAACCATAATTTGTGTTACTCGTACCACTAGAAAAGGTTACTACATATATGTTCTCAAAACCAAAATCATGACCATTGATGGTACCTGCAAATTTTCTATACACAGTACCTGCAGCGGCTCCTTTGCCGCCCAAAGGACGCATATAATCTTCGTTTAAAGTATACCCTGCGTCTGTGGTGCCATCAGGGAATGCCACATCATCATCCCAAGCCGAAACGTGCTTAAAATCGACATTGCCATTCAAATGGAAGGTGACACCTGCAAAGTAACTTTCTCCCTCTGCAACCTTATTTGCTTCTTCATCCATTGCATACCAGTCTTCGGGAGTAGCGATCAACCAGTTCTTATCTGCATTGTATGCATCATAGGTTTCATGGAGTTCATAGGCAGGAACTCTGGTATAGTCAGTAGTGATCTCGTCGACCAAGGTCCAATCGCCATCTTCGTTGATGGCATCAATTGCCTTATTCAGATCATCTACTTCGTTGCTGGCAGCCAAGTTCAAAAACTCAGCCAGACCGATCTTTCCGGTTTCGTTGATTTCATCAGTGGTCTTAAAGTAGCCAACATCCAGGCCGTCATATTCGGCAACCTTTTCATTCAGTTGGGCTTGCAGTGCGCCGGCTTCGTCAAGCTCGACAGTAACTGCCAAACCATCCGCGGCGGCAACGCTATCTACGGGCTCATCGCTATCGCCAACCTTGATCGCTGTAATCGCCGCTTCGCTGACGCCTAACAGGTCAACAAAATAGTCTTTATCCAAGGTGGTGCCGACATTGACATATTCGGGTTCACTGTTCACAGTAACCTTGACGATCTTATTGGTTTCATCACCGAAGCGGATGTTGCCGTCCTTCAAGGTGAAGTAAACCGCATCATATGCGTCCTCTGTCTTTGTGACGGCTACATTGTTCTTGTCATACGTATAAATATAGCCGGGCTGATTGCTGTTGATCTTCCATGCGCCTTCTTCGGCGGATCCAACATTTCCGGATTCAATTACACGAACATCACCGCCGACAGGGAAATCAGGATAAATTTCATAGTCGCCTACGATATAGTTATTGTATACGATAGGACCATATTTTGTGTCAGTGTATAGACTGTTCATCGCTGTAACAGCAGATTGGGGGGCACTCAACGCGTTATAAACTTGTTCGCCCTTCACCCGATGGTACATACCGTATGTACCGTCGGCAGCCTCCAACTTGCCAAAGAAGTAGGCACCGTTGACAATGATATAAGAATCCATACCTTGTGCAACAATACCGGAAGCAATGTTGGAGTTTGCTGTTGCGTTTGCGGTGATGGTCGCGCCGGACCAGACTTTGGTCAAGCGCTCACCGCCATCACCTCCAACAGGATCACCAAAGGTGCTGACATAAAGGCCTCTTTCTTTGCCATCGACGTTCACTTTTCCGTCTACATAAATAGTACCGCTATCGACACCAAAGTTCTTGATTTTAGCATTCGCACCTAATTTACCGATCATACCGGTAGAACCATTGATATTTGTAGATGTGTTCACGGTTGCCTTAACATTGATGTTTTGGAAGGCAAAGCCGTTACCTTCGATGGTGCCTTGGAAGGGAGCGGTTGTATCACCGTCGTCACCCGTACCATCACCGAAGTTCAAGGGTGCCATCGGATCGGTTTCAGTCGAGAAATCGATGTTTTGGGTCACGTAGAAGATGTGATCTGCAAAGGTTTCTGCATCATTGCCATGCTTTGCATAATCAGAAGCGTCAACCATCTTCAACCAGTCAGCGGGCTCATTGATGGTCCAGACGTTTGCTGTGTTGTATTCGCCGTAGAGTTCTACATCCTTATAGCCGGGGACTTTCTTTTCGCCTTGGTTGGCATAGTCGGTGAAGACACCGCCGTTAAGGGCCTCTTTCAGGGCGCCCTCGGTAGCCAGAACAGCCTGTGCATCGTCGGTGGAATTCAGGAAGGTGTCCAGCAAACCTGCGGCAGTTTCGGTCAGATGCATGGCATCCAACTCGTCATATTTATCCCGAACGTTTGCCAGCTCTGCATCGTAATCAACGGTAATAGCAACAGTTGTATCGCCGTTTACCGTCAAAACATCCTCTTCATAAGTACCACCGGTGACCTCACCGATAGTGATCGCACTTACGCCGACGCCAAGCAATGCGGCCAGGTCGGCTTTGGTCAAGGTGTCGCCATTGTTGACATATGTTGCCTTATCGTTTACGGCCACCTGGACGATTCTATCTTCTTTTTCACCGAAGCGGATTTCGCCGTTTTTATTATAGGAGAAATAGACCTCCTCATATGTATCTTCGGACTCTGTAATTGTAGCCGTTCCTTCGGTTTTGTTATAGTTATAAATATAAACTTTACCGGGCTGATTGCTGTTGATCTTCCATGCGCCTTCGCCGGCGGATCCAACATTTCCGGAATGCATTACACGGTCGTCGCCGTCTACAGGGAAACCCTCATAAATTGCATAGTCGCCTACAATTTGGTTGTTGTATTGGAAGCTACCATCTTGCACGCGAATGTAGGGATTGTTCATCGCAAGGATTTCCGTGCCTGCGGTAGCCTTCGGATCGCTCAACGCATTATAAATCTGTTCGCCTTTCGGCTTATGGGCCATACCATATGCACTGCCCGCTGTATCCAACGTACCAAAGAAGTAGGCACCGTTGATTCTGCCAAGAGTATCTTGCATACCGGCTGTAATACCGGTAACCATATTGGCATCTCCGCCCTTTGCAGTAACGGTCGCACCGGACCATACCTTATTCAAGCGGATGCCTTCAAGAGCGCCGACAAACTCACCAAAGGAGCTGGCATAAGCCTGGGTAGCGACATCTTTACCGTCAACGCAAATGGTACTGTTGCTATCAATACCGAAGTTATTGATGAACGCTTTGGTACCAATCTTACCGATCAAGCCGGCGTTATATTTGGCGGCCTGGGTCGCTTCTACCAAAACATCGATGCTTTGGAGTTCAAATCCGTTACCATTGATGGTACCCTGGAAGGGAGCGGAGGAATCATTTTCCTG
>JAZSBU010000050.1:0-2284 GCA_045602565.1 Eubacteriales bacterium
AAAATCCGTTTCGATGGCGAAAGGGATTTTTTCCTTAACGCTTTTCCCAAACGCATATACCTTCGGTGTGTGCTTTTGGGAAAGCATATCGTATGCCGGTTGGCACATCTCGCATTTTCCGCAAGGAAAATATATCGCACGTCCTTTGGGCGTATCTCGCAGGATGCAATGTCCTCATTGGTGCATGGCATCCTATTTTTTTGTACAGTTTTATCAAAAGAGTTGCGTATATTTTAAAAAAATCCAAAAAAATATCCAAAAGTATGCAAATCGTGGGAAAAAAGCAACATAAGGTAATTTTCAAAAGTTTTCCGATTTATTATAATGAAGTCAGAATACTGATTTTGTATCCTCTTTTGCGGAATTTCCATCTGCATTTGCGGAAAATCAATACAAAATCGATAAATTTTAAGGAGGATGTGACTTATGATCACAACAAGAACAAGAATCCTTTCGATCTTGGCGACTGTTGCGATGCTCGTGTCTATGCTGACTTGCTTTGTTATCCCCGCAAGTGCAGCAGCAGAAGACGTGGCTCCTTACGCTGCGTTGCTTGCAGATATCGTAGACAGTGCAACTGTTGCCCCTAACTTGACCACCGCGGTCAATGACAATGCAGATGCAAATACGCTTGCTGATGCATTGACAACTGACAAAACCAATGCAGGGTCGTTTACATTTATCACCTTTAACGGCGATAATCCAGGCAACGATCTTGAATATGCATACCCCCGCTATGCCCATAAAGCGGTATATGATGCGGCGGGTTATGTCGAAACGGTTTGGTCCATCGCCGAGCCTGAAGACTGGACTGATATGGTTACTGCTTCCGAAAGTGCAGAGACCTTCGCAGGTTACACTTTCCACGTAACCAAGGATGTCGATTTCGATGCCACTCCCGATAATAAGGCCGATTCGAATGAAGGCGCTTCGATGAAACCGTTAGTAAAATTTGCCGGCACCATCGAAGGTCACGGTAATGCCTTTAAAAATATTAATGTTACTACTACTGCAACCAATGGCGGCATGATCGATGTGGTCGCGGCACCTGGTTCCATCAATGAATTCGGTGTGGATAGCGGTACTATTACCGGTGTCACCCGCGCTGCCACCTTTGGTGCACCAGCGAAGGTCGATGATGCCGGCCCCACTTTTACCAAAGTCTGGTCCGGCGCAACAATTGAGGCTACTACTTTAGTCGCCGGCATCGTATGCGCTGCCCAAAACACGGCGACTTCTATCAACGGGGCATATTTCTTTGGTGCGCTGAACGCAACGGGAAATGAGTGCGGTATTATGCAATACCCAAATAACACCGAAGTTGTTTATAATACCCTGAGTATTCCCACGTTTTCGGGCAACACAGATGCAGACACAATGTCAATATACGTTGGAAGTAAAGCTTATACATTCACAGCGATCAACAATTTCAGCGTAGGCTGCCCGGTCTTACGAGAAGGTGGCCCCATCACAAAGGCAACCCTTGAAAACAACGACAAGGTTGATTCCGTCGAGATCGGCGCATGGGAGATCAACAAAGCCCAACCCGCTGCAAGCGGTATTGGTGAGGTCTACTTCACCATCACCGGTGTAGACGCCAATGGTAAAAACATTATCCGCCCGAATGGCGATGCTAACAACCGTATTATCAAAATTACTCTCAACAACGTTGAACATTATATCAACAAAAACACCGAACTGAGCCAAGAGTATGTGCTTGGATTGGCAGGGATTGACTCCTTCACCACCTTGACGGTTGATGGAGAAGCCGCCGCCTTCCCCTTGACCGCGGCCGATGAGATGGTAATTTCTGTTGCCGCAAATGCCGGCGCAGCTTTGGAAGCGGCTTGGGAACCTTATAAACTGATGAATCCCACCTATCTGGCTGTCGGCGCAGACTCCGCGTGGTCGACTGCCAACACAGCGGTCGCCGCAGTAGCAAATGCAGACGAATCGGCGGATAAAGACTCTTTGATTACCGCTGCAAACGATGCGATCGACGCATTGAAAACAGCACTGGAAGATAACGGCGGCACCTATGCCGTCTATCCTGCAGCCGAAGACAAAGCGATCCCCGGCTACTCTTTGAAAGCAACCTATGAAGAGTACAACACCGCCAAAACCTGGGCGATCAGCTCTGTTGACGACTGGAAGGCGATGGTCACAGATTCCAATGCGGAAACCGACCCCGCAACCTTCGACGGAGTCACCTTCGAAGTGACCGGTAATATCGACTTCTCGGGCGAGACTGTGCCGTTGAAGCCCTTGAACCTCGGCACCGGCC
>JAZSBU010000051.1:0-4247 GCA_045602565.1 Eubacteriales bacterium
CTTACTCGTTTTGCTGCTAAGGAAGTTGGTCTGGATGAACTTTCTGATGTTTTGAACGGCAATACCGCTCTGGCAATCTCTAATGATGATGTTGTTGCTCCTGCTAAAGTTTTGTATGATTTCAGCAAGGAACATGATTACTTCACCATTAAGGGTGGCTTTGTTGAAGGTAAAGTTGTTTCTGTTGCAGAACTTGAAAAATTGGCAACCATGCCCAGCAAGGAAGCTTTGCTTTGCATGTTGCTCTATGCCCTCAACGGAAATGTTTCCGGTTTGGCACGTGCTTTGCAGGCAGTTGTTGATCAGAAAAATGAAGCAACCCCTGCGTAAATTTTAAAATTTAATTTTATTTTGGAGGATTAAAGAAATGGCTGATATTAAGAATATCGTTGAAGAAATCAAAACCCTGAGCGTTATGGAACTGGCTGACCTGGTTCACGCTATCGAAGAAGAATTTGGTGTTTCCGCTGCTGCTCCTGTTGCAGTTGCTGCTGCTCCCGGTGCCGGCGCTGCCGCTGCTGAAGAGAAGACCGAGTTCGATGTTATCCTGACCGATGCTGGTGCATCCAAGATCAACGTTATCAAAGTTGTTAAGGAAATCACCGGTCTGGGCCTGAAGGAAGCTAAGGAACTTGTTGACAACGCTCCCAAGGCTATCAAAGAAGGCGCATCCAAGGATGAAGCTGAAGAGATTAAGAATAAGCTGACCGAAGCCGGCGCTTCTGTTGAGCTGAAGTAATTTCGTTTTTATTAAAATCCCGGTCGGCAATGCCGATCGGGATTTTTTTTAGGAGTTTTATATGGATTTTTCTCCGATAAATAAAATAGGCCTTGCTCCGATGGCAGGGCCGGGAGATAGTGCATTTCGTCGAATTTGCAGAGAATGGGGCGCAGATTATACCGTTTCCGAAATGATCAGTGCCAAAGCGCTGCGTTTTGGTGCAGAAAAGACAGAGGCTTTGGCGAGATATACCGCAGAAGAAACACCGATTTTAATTCAATTGTTCGGGCGTGATCCTGATGCAATGGAATCTGCGGCATCCTTTATTTTTGAACATTATCATCCTGCCGGGATTGATATAAATATGGGGTGTCCGGCACCAAAGATTTTTAATAATGGGGATGGAAGTGCTTTGCTTTCCGAACCTGTGTTAGCGGAAGAACTTGTAAAAGCGGCAATTCGCGGTTGCAAATGTCCGGTTAGTGTAAAAATGAGAATTGGAATTGAGTTCCCTGATCCGGATATTGGTGATTTTGCGAAGCGGCTGGAAGGTTCCGGCGCATCCTTTATCACAGTTCACGGTAGAACGAGAGAACAGTTTTATTCCGGCAAGGCGGATCATTCGATGATTCGTAAAGTGAAAGAGGTTGTTTCAATACCGGTGATTGCGAATGGTGATGTGGTTGATGCCGCGTCTGCAAAATTGATTCTAGAACAAACCGGTGCGGATGGAATTGCTCTGGCACGTGGTGCATTAGGTGCTCCTTATGTTTTTACTCAAATTAAAGAGGGGCTTATAGGAAAAAACATTTCCTCGTTCTCATTGGAGAAACGTTTTGAGATTTGCCTAAAGCATTTAAACTACGCCATTGAGGATAAAGGTGAAGAGCGTGCGTGCATTGAATTTCGGAAGCATATGCTTTGGTATTTAAAGGGTATTACCGGCGCGGCTCAATATAAAGTGGCTGCAGGAAAAATTGCCACGATATCGGACTGTGTTTCCTTAATGGATCGAATATTAAACGAAAATAAATAAACCGCTTTTGCATTTGCAAAAGCGGTTTATTTATTATATTAAAATTAGTGTTTGATGCAACGTACGCGAAGAACTCCGTCAACAGCGGAAAGAGCGTCAATAACACGATCGGCGACATCGGTATCGCAATCGATCATGGTGTATGCATATTCGCCCTTAGACTTATTGATCAAGTTTTCAATGTTTACACCAACAGCAGAAACGATGGTCGAAAGTGCAGAAAGCATATTCGGGATATTGCGATGGCAGATGCAGATACGCAATGCGGAAGTAAACGGAGTGGAAACAGCGGGATAGTTTACAGAGTTGTTGATGTTTCCGTTTTCCAGATAATCCCGCAGTTCCTTAACGGCCATAACGGCGCAGTTATCTTCACTTTCGGGAGTGGAAGCACCGAGATGGGGGATGGGAATTGCATTTTTCATCTTCAAAGTGTTTGCATTGGGGAAATCGGTGACATATTTTGCAACCTTGCCGCTTTCCAAAGCCTCTGCCATATCTTCGTCGCAAACCAGATCGGCGCGGGAGAGATTGAGAATTCGAACGCCATCTTTCATTGTTGCGATGGTTTCCTTATTGATGCTGTGTTTGGTTTCGGCGGTCAAGGGAGCGTGCAAGCAAATGTAGTCACATTCAGCATAGATCTCATTGATATCTGCCGCCTTTTGAACGTGATGGTTCAGGTTCCAAGCGGATTGCAGAGAAATATAGGGATCATAGCCGTAAACTTTCATACCGAGGTGTTGGGCGGCGTTAGCAACCAAAACACCGATGGCACCAAGACCGATGATACCGAGCTTCTTGCCCATAATTTCGGGGCCAACAAACTGGGATTTACCTTTTTCAACCTGCTTTGCAACATCGTCGCCGGTCAAGGTCTTCGCCCATTCAATACCGCCGACAACGTCTCTTGATGCGAGCAGCAGAGCGGTGATAGCAAGCTCCTTAACGGCGTTTGCGTTTGCGCCGGGCGTGTTGAAAACAACAATGCCCTTTTCGGCGCAAGTATCCAAGGGGATGTTATTAACACCGGCACCTGCACGCGCAATACCCAGCAGGGAAGCGGGGAAATCCATCTCGTGCAGAGATGCGCTGCGAACCAAAATGCCGTCGGGGGCATCACAAGTGTCGCAGATCTCGTATTTTCCGTCAAATCCGTCTAAACCGACTTTTGCGATTTTATTTAATGTTTGAATAATCATAATTACTTATTTTCCTCTTCGAATTTCTTCATAAAGTTGACTAAAGCCTCAACGCCTTCATAGGGCATTGCGTTATAGATGCTGGCGCGCATACCGCCGACAGAACGGTGGCCTTTGATGTTGACAAAACCGTTTGCAGTACATTCGGCAATAAACTTTTTATCTAATTCATCGTTGCCGGTGACAAAAGGAACATTCATCAAAGAGCGGGATTCGCCCATAACAGTGGGGTGGAACATTTCAGAATTATCCAAAAAGTCGTAAAGCAATTTTGCCTTACGCTTGTTTTGCTCTTCGAGAACCTTAATGCCGCCCAGGTTTTCGATCCATTCCAACACCATCTTCAAAATATAGATGGCATATGTGGGAGGAGTGTTAAACATAGAACCGTTTTCGGAATGGGTGGAATATTTAAACATTGTCGGGGTGATTTCCTGGGGTTCACCGATCAAGTCTTTGCGAATGATGACAACAGTCAATCCTGCAGGCCCCATATTTTTTTGGGCACCGGCATAAATCATACCGAATTTGGAAACGTCGATTTCTTCGCTGAGGATTGAGGAAGACATATCGGCAACCAAAGGAACATTGCCGGTTTCGCGCAGCTTATAATACTTAGTACCGTAAATAGTATTGTTGTAGCAAATGTGGAAGTAATCCGCATCCTTATCAAAATTAGCACTATTTAATTCGGGAATATAAGAGAAGGTTTTATCTTCGCTGGAAGCAACCACTCTGCATTCGCCGTAGCGGCATCCCTCTTTGTATGCTTTCTTTGCTCATTGACCGGTGATGACATAGTCGGCTTTGCCGTTTTTGGTCATCAGGTTTAAAGGAATCATGGCAAATTGGCTGGAAGCACCGCCTTGCAAGAAAAGAACTTCATAATTTTCAGGAATGGAAAGGACTTTGCGAAGAAGGCTTTCCGCAGATTCGATGATGGCACCATACTCTTTGGACCGATGGCTCATTTCCATAACAGACTGACCGGATGTACCATATTCTGTCATTTCTTTTGCGGCCTTTTCTAAAACTTCAAGAGGAAGCATGGAAGGGCCGGCGGAAAAATTGTATACTCTCATTGAAAATACACCTTTCTTTGTTTTTTTGATTGTTTACTATTATAATTCTTATTTTTATGATTGTCAACTTTAATTATATTACAAAATGTTTATTTTTTGAAAATTTAATCAAATATTTTATTAGTTGTCATTTTATATTTTATATGATATAATTTTCATAATAGTAAAATTAAATTTTTACATTTAAGGAGTTAGGGAAAATGAAA
>JAZSBU010000052.1:0-10169 GCA_045602565.1 Eubacteriales bacterium
AATTTATTGGGGGTATTCATTTTTCAATCCTCCGTCCGATCAAGTCAAAATCCATCGTCTCTTCAATTTCGATCTCCAAAATGTCGCCGGCGGCGATGGTGCCTTCGCCGGTGAAAAAGATCTTGCCGTCGATATCCGGCGCTTCCATATAACTGCGCCCATACCAACATTCCGCCCAGCGGTCAAAGCCTTCCACCAAGACCTGCAGCCGCTTGCCCAGCAAGCCTGCCTGCTTTTGCTCCACGATATCCGCCTGGATGGTCTCCAGAACGTCGCGGCGCTTTTCCTTGACCTCTTCTTCTACTTGGTCGGGCATCTCGTAGGCGGGAGTCCCCTCTTCGGGGGAGAAGCAGAAGATGCCCAGCTTATCAAACTGCGCCTTGCGGACAAAGCGGCAAAGGGCATCAAACTCCTCTTCCGTCTCGCCGGGGAACCCGACGATGAGGGTGGTGCGAATGACCACAGTCGGGATCCGCGCCCGCAGGGTTTGAAGCAGTTTCAAAAGGCTTTCTTCGTCGCCGGGGCGGTTCATTCGTTTGAGGACACTGCCGACCGCGTGCTGGATCGGCATCTCGATATAGGGAAGCAGTTTATTTTCCTGCTCAAACAGTTCGATCAATTCTTCATCGATCTTATCGGGATAGAGATACAGCAGCCGCAGCCACTCGATCCCCTCCACCTTTAGCACCTTACGGATCAGCTCCGGCAGGCAACGCTTGCCATAGAGATCGATGCCGTAGTTGGTGGTGTCCTGCGCGATTAAAATTAGTTCCTTGCAGCCCTCGGCGGCTAAATTTTCCGCTTCGGCAATAATATTTTCCATCGGGCGGCTATGAAACCTGCCGCGAATTTCGGGGATGCAGCAATAGGCGCAGCGATTATTGCACCCATCGGCAATTTTGAGATAGGCGGTCTCCCGCGGAGAGGTCCGCACTCGATCGCCCTCTAATTGCAGTTCTTTGGTATCGTCAAACCAAGCGATCCGCTCGCCTGCAAGGACGCTCTCCAGCGCCTCGCCGATCCTTTGAAAACTGCCGACGCCCAAAAATCCGTCGACTTCGGGCAGTTCTTCGGCGATCTCCGCTTGGTATCGCTGGGGCAGGCATCCCGCAACGAGGATCTTACCCACTTTGCCTTCGTTTTTTAAGGCGACCACCTCAAAGATGGTTTCGATGGCTTCCTGCTTTGCCGATTCGATGAATCCGCAGGTATTGATCACCACCGCGGCGCAGTCCTCCATCTCGGTGACCAGCGTAAAGCCGCGCGCCTGCGCGGCGGCCATCATCTTTTCGGTGTTGATGGTATTCTTTTCACAGCCAAGGCCGATAAATCCAATTCGTCTACTCACAATCATATTCCTCAACATTTAATGCTTCGCGGGCGGTCTCGAAATCAAAGCCCAACCGCAGCAGCCCTTGAAAGACCCGATCCCGCTCCTTGCGCTCGGAACGGTCGCTGCGGCGGTATTTGGTCTCCATATGGTAGCGCGCCGATGCCGAAAAATCTGTCTCCAACGCATCCACCGCCTCTTTGGCAAGGGCGGGGTCGATCCCCTTTTGGATGATCTCCGGCAAGATCCGCCGCGGGCCCCAATGCTTTGCAACGGCATACTTTTCCGCCAGCTTATAGGCAAGCGCTTCATCGTCGATAAAGCCCTTTTGCTCCATCTTGTCGCAGGTCGCATCCGCCACTTGCGGCTCGATGCCGAAGCGGGTCAGCTTTTCGTAAAGCTTTTTGCGGGAAAGGTCGCCGTAGCCTAAATATTGATAGGCCTTTTCGGTGGCGGGAATCAGCTTGACCGCCAACAGCAGCGCGTCCTGCTCCTCCTCCCCGAAGGGATCGCCGCAATGGAGATCCTGCGCCATCAAAAGCTCCAAGGGGAAGGTCATATAAAATTCCCCATCCACAAAAAGATCCCGCTTGGCAGGATCTTTTTGGTTGGGTATGATGTTGGTGATCTCCGGCTTATTCAAAGTCGTCTGCCGAAACATCCAGCGAAACCGCAGGCGCTGCGGGCTTTTCCGCCGCAGGTGCTGCCGCGGGAGCGGCGGCTGCCTTCTTGGGCTTGCTTACCTTACTGTCCATCTCTCTTAAGGTATCGAAATTATCGCGGATGGCTTGCTCCAATTCGTTATAAATATCGGCATTTTCCCGCAGGAATTCTTTGGCTTTATCTCTGCCCTGGCCGATGCGGATATCCTTATAGGAGAACCAAGCACCGCTTTTTTTGACCAGCTTGAGTTTTTCGCCCAGATCCAGCAGCTCGCCTTCCTTGGAGATGCCTTCGCCATACATAATGTCGAAGGTGGCGATCTTGAAGGGGGGCGCAACTTTATTCTTAACGACCTTGACCTTGGTGGCACTGCCGATCATCTCGGTGCCGGCCTTCAAGGTTTCGGTGCGGCGTACATCCATACGAACGGAGGAATAAAATTTCAGCGCATTACCGCCGGTGGTGGTTTCGGGGTTGCCGTACATTACACCGATCTTCATCCGCAGCTGGTTGATAAAGATCGCCACGCAGTTGGTCTTGGCGAGAACACCGGTCAGCTTCCGCAACGCCTGGCTCATCAAGCGGGCTTGCAGACCCACATGGGAATCGCCCATCTCGCCCTCAATTTCGGTGCGGGGAGTCAGCGCGGCGACGGAGTCGACGATGACCAGATCGATGGCGCCGGAACGCACCAACTGCTCGGTGATCTCCAACGCCTGCTCGCCGTAGTCGGGCTGGGAAACCAAAAGGTTATCCACATCCACGCCCAAGGCAGAGGCATAAACCGGATCCAACGCGTGCTCCGCATCGATAAAGGCGACGGTACCGCCCGCCTTTTGCGCCTCGGCGGCAATGTGCAAGGCGACAGTGGTCTTACCGGAGGATTCCGGCCCGTAGATCTCGACGATACGACCCTTGGGTACACCGCCGATCCCCAACGCCAGATCCAGCGAAAGCGAACCGGTGGGGATGACCCCAACGTTCATATGGGTATTATCGCCCAGCTTCATAACCGCCCCTTCGCCAAACTGCTTTTCAATCTGCTCCAGGGCTTTTGCCAATGCGTCTTTTTTGTCAGCCATCTTGCTTCTCCTTTATATGTAAACATATTTTTAAACCTATACAATAATTATATAATAATTGAAAGGATAAATCAAGAGATTTATCTCTTTTGACCTTCATTATCATAACATAGGTCTTGTCCGATAAATAGGACTTAAAGCAAGGAGCACCCCAAATCATTTGGGGTTGTGACTGCGACCGCTGCCTGTGGCAGATAAAGGGAGCAGGTTAGCAGGTGCCGTAACACAAAAAATATCGAGCAAACGACGGCTTGCGATGAATTTTTTGATGTTGCAAACGGATTGTACCAAATGAATTGGTACAAAAACATACAAATGATTTGTATGTACTACCCAAATGAATTGGGGGTGCCAAATGATTTGGTGGCGCATATCCATAATTATCTTGTAGGGGACGGGTTTCCCGTCCCGATATATTCCATACCAAAGGAATTGGAGGCAAAAGAAAAATCCGCTTCGGTTGAAGCAGATTTTCAGTTTAGAGTTATGAATTTGCCTTGCGGCAAATGTTATGAGATGCGTTTTGCGCATCAATCGCAGCAAGGATCTTTTTTGGTCGGCTTTTTGGCTTCGGGGGCGGGGGCAGTGGTATCGCCCAGACCGGTGGTTTCGGCAAACGCCACATTCGCCTTGGTCATCTCCACCATATCGGTGGGGACAATGATCTTGGCGGCTTTCCCATCGGCCATACGGACCATGGCCTCATATTTTTTCAGTTCCAGAACGGCGGCATCGGCACCTGCCTTCTTCAAGGCGGCCAGACCGTCGGCCTCCGCCTGCTTTGCCAAAAGGATCGCCTTGGCTTCGCCTTCGGCGCGGGCGATGCGGGCATCCCGCTCACCTTCTGCGGCAAGGATCATTGCCTGCTTATCGCCTTCGGCGCGGGTGATGACCGCCGCCTTATGACCTTCCGCTTCCAGCAGGGTCTCGCGGCGGTCGCGCTCGGCTTTCATCTGCTTTTCCATTGCGTTTTGGATCTCGGCGGGCGGGATGATGTTCTTCAGCTCCACGCGGTTGACCTTGATGCCCCATTGGTCGGTGGCGCAGTCTAAGATCTCGGTCATTTTGCCGTTGATGGTATCGCGGGAGGTCAAGGTATCGTCCAGCTCCAGCTCGCCGACGATGTTACGCAGGGTGGTGGCGGTCAGATTGGAAAGGGCGCTGATGGGATTGACGGCGCCATAGGTGAAGAGATTGGCATCGAAGACCTTGAAATAAACCACCGTATCGATCTGCATGGTGACGTTATCCTTGGTAATGACCGGTTGGGGCGGAGAATCCAGCACCTGCTCTTTCAGGGTAACCTTATTGGCGACCCGATCGATGATGGGGATCAAAAGGTGCAGGCCGGCACCCCAAGTGGTCTGGTATTTACCCAGCCGCTCAATGACATATTCGGTCGCTTGCGGGACCACCCGCAGGCAGAGAATAACTAAAACAACAAGCGCAATAATAATTCCTAAAATCATAATTAAAATCCTTTCTTACATTTAAATTATATCTTTAATCGCCGCTTTAATGCGGCAAGATATTCTTCTTTTAATTCGGCAGGGCTTTCCAAAAGGACCTGCTCGCCCAGCGAAAAGAGCCAACCATAGAAATGCATACTGGGAATGACCTCCGCGCGGGTCTGCAAGCGATCCTCTGCAATGCGTTTGAGGTTTAGCTCCTTGCCGAAGCGGTCGATCATGGCATCCAGCAGATGATCGGGGAAAGAGAGGGTAACCATTTGGCTTTTGCCGCCAAACATCCCGAAGACGCGGGCGGTATAGTCTTCCATCCGAATCGCCTTAAATTCCGCCTGCCCTTGGCGGGGTTGGTCGGTAATTTGAATGTCGCCCATCCGATCGACACGGTAGTGATGGATGGATTGGGATTTATGGTCAAAGGCGATGAGATAATAATATTCATCCTCCCAAAGCAACTGCCAAGGGGAGGCCTCATAGAGCGCGCCGTCGTGCCGCGGGCGGCGAACCAGCCGCCCCTGCTGATACACCCATTCGTGGTAGCGGAAGGTGATGGCGCGGTTTTCGCGGATGGCACGGTTGAGATCGTCCACCAGATAGAAGATGGTCTCGTTCATATTTTTGATTCGGCTCGCCACGTGGACGCTCCGCTTGAGTTGCCCGCCTTGATAGCGGCTGGCCAACGCCGAAAGTTTTTGAAGCAGTTGGTCGGATTTTTTGGCGGTGATGAACCGCGAGGAGGCCACCGCATCCGCCAAAAGCCGCAGCTCGGCGGTCTCAAATTCCCGCGATGCCAAATAATAGTAGCTTTGGTGCCCCTGTTTTTTGGCAAGAATATCCATTCCGCATTGGTTTAAGGTCTCGATGTTTTCATAGATGCTTTTGCGCTCGGCGTGGATGCCATAGCTTTCCAAAAGCGATAAGATCTCTGCCATGGTGATGCCGTGGTCTTCGTCGGTCTCCTGCAGGAAGATCTGCATCAGCCGCAGCAGTTTTTGATTTTGGTGGGCAGACTTCGCCATCATTATACCTCCAAGCCCGAAAGATATTCCTCAAGGAAGAAAGAAGTTTGCGGTTGTTCGTCTAAATAATACAGTTGATAAGTATAGGGCACTTTGCAGGCCCGGACATAGATGGGCTGCAAAGCAGCAGGCAGAAGACGGAACACAAAGCAAAAAAGCGTTTCAAAAAAGACACTCCCTATAAATTCAGTATAGCAAACAGCAGGCAAGATTGCAATAAAAAAGTGGCGATGGAAAATCCATCGCCACAAGCCGGATCATGTAGTTTTGATAAATTGCCCATTGCCCGAAACAGTGCAGGGGAATTGGGGCGGGAGCAGGATGCTTTGACCCTCGGCGGCGGTGATGGTCTCTTCGCCATAGGTCAGGGTCAGCGCGCCCTCGGTCACCAGCAGAGCACAAAGCTTTTCGGCCTCCAAGGGTTGGGGCTCATTGGTGAGCGCGGCTTTTTCCACATGGAATTTATCGCAGTCTGCCAAAACATCCCCTTGGGGTTGGCCATAAGGAACGGTGGCGGGAACGCGGTCGGTCACCTCCAGTGCCTTTTCGATGTGCAGGGGGCGTTTGTTGCCTTGCGCATCGGTGCGGTCGTAGTCCCACACCCGATAGGTGACATCGGAGCTTTGCTGGATCTCGGCGATCTTCAGCCCCGCGCCGATGGCGTGGAGCGTGCCGGCGGGGATAAAGAAGACATCCCCTTTCTGCACCGGAACGGTGCAGACCGCTTCGCCCAAGGTGCCGTTCTTGATATGTTGCTCAAACTCTTCTAAAGAGAGGGTCTGATTAAAGCCGTAGATCAGCGAGGCACCCTCGTCGGCATCCAAAATGTACCACATTTCGGTCTTGCCCTGCTGGTTTTCCACCCGCGCGGCATAGGCATCGTCGGGATGCACCTGCACCGAGAGGGGATTTTTGGCGTTGATGATCTTGATCAGCCAAGGGAAGGGGTTGGTATAGCCCCAATCGGCAAGAACTTCGGTCAGCGGTCTGCCCGCCTCGGGGCCGTTGACCACTGCGCAGGTCCCTGCAGGGTGGCAGGAAAGGCTCCAAAGCTCGCTGCCCCAGATGTAAGGCTTATCCAACGGTTGCAACAGCAACGGATATTTTTTGTTCATAGTGGATTCCTCCGTTTTTATATTCATATGTTCAGTATAACATAAATGTAAAAAACTGACAATAGAAACTTTTTTGCGGAAATAGTCGTTAAATTTTACCTAAAATTTTAGGTTGACAATATCCTAAAATCAAAAGAAATAGAAAAAAGCAGACCCATCGGTCTGCTTTCTTATTCTGCCGAGGCGAGCATTTTTTCGATGAAGATGCCGTAGCCGGCGGTGGGGTCGGAGATCAGCACATGGGTGACCGCGCCGATGATCTTGCCGTTTTGCAGGATCGGGCTGCCGCTCATCCCCTGCACAATGCCGCCGGTCTCCTTGAGCAGGCGTTCATCGGTGACCTGAATACAGAGGTTTTTTAATTCCGATAAGTTATTATTGATCTTGGTTATACGAATGGTATAGGCCTGGGGGGTGGTGCCCGAAAGGGTGCAGAGGATCTGCGCCTCGCCTTCTTGCACCTCGTCCTTGAGGCCGACGGGGTAGCGCACCCCTTCAAATTTGCGGTCGGTGGTGCCGAAAAGGCCGGTCTCGTTGTTGGTGGTCACCTTGCCGAAGGTTTGGTTGGAAAGGGTGCCCAGCAGTTCGCCGGGGTTGCCCTTTTCGCCTGCCCGCACCCCTTTGACCTCGGCGGTGACCAGCGTACCGCTCTCCACCGGCATGGTCAGACCGGTATCCACATCCGAGATGGAATGGCCCAGCCCCGCCACGGTGCTGGTCTGGGGATCATAATAGGTTAGCGTACCCAGCCCCGCGGTGCTGTCTCGCACCCAAAGACCGATGACATATCCTTCCTCGGTTTCGGCGGGGGTGACCCAAAGGGTTTGGGTGCGTTGGTTGCGCAGCAGGGTCACCTTTTGCTTTTTGCCTTGGCAAAGCTGTACTTGTTCTTTCAGTTCTTCGTTGGAGCGAACGACTTTATTGTTATAGGAAAGAATGATATCGCCCACCTGAATACCGGCGGCGATGCCGGCGCTGCCCTCTTCCGCATCAATGACGATAACACCCTTGGTATAGAGCTTGACGCCAAAGGGCGAACCCAAAACCACCAGACTTTTCTGGGTGATGCGGTGGACGGTGGCGTCCTTGATGGGCAGCAGCCCGAAAAGTTTGACCTTGGCGGTATAGTCATCGGCTTGCTGTTGCTGCGCCGCGGGCGACTCGGCCTCCAATGTATAAAGGGAGGAAACCGCAGGCGGCTGATCGGGATAGCAGGTATATTCGGTTGGAATACGGTAAAAATAAAGGCAGAGCAAGGCTGCCGCGGTGGCAAACGCCACCGGAATTTTGATGATTTTCAAAAATTTTTTCATTTCGATTTGCACCTCTTGCTTTAGGGTTTGCAATCGAAAGAAAATCATTCAACGCAGTTTTTGGTAGTTGCAATTATATAAAAAATATGATATTCTTATCTAAAGGACCGGATGGAAGTTTTTCAGGGAAATACTGTTCGGCAGAAAGAAGGAAACATATGAAAAGAGTATCCGTATTGAAAAGAGCTGTTTTGATAATTCTTTGCGCGACCATGGTGCTTTGCTTTGCGTCTTGCAAAAAGACAGAGGAAAGCCTTGACTTTGTGACCGAAAAGAATGACATATCGGTTGGAGCGGACGATTTCTCCGGCACCGAAAAGGATGATATAAGCAGTGCTCCGCAGAAGGGGGAAGACGAGAAAACCCCTGCGCAAGACCAAGAGGACGACAGCGAAAAGGCCGATACGGACTCTAAACCGGATGCTAAGCCCGATACGGACAATAAAACGGATGGGGAAAAGCCCACGGATGGCACAAAGAAAGATCCGGCTTCTTGCAGCCATAGCTGGAAGAATGCTACCTGCGAGGTGCCCAAAACCTGCTCCAAGTGTGGCGCTACCGAGGGAGAAGCGGCAGGCCATAAATGGAAGGACGGCAACTGCGAAGCACCCAAGACCTGCACGGTCTGCGGAGCGACCGACGGGGATCAGCCGGTCCATAAGTATAAAAAGGGCCTTTGCTCCTGCGGAGCCAGAGAATGGGGCTATGGTGCCTGGGTGTATGTGAAGGCTGAGGACAAGACCATTTATGTCAACACCCTGAACTTTGATGAAGACGAATTTTCCTCCTTTGAATATCATACTGTGGATACCTTCGACGGCGGAGACAAGGAAGACAATGAGGAAGAAAACGGGGAAGAAAAAGAGGAAAACAACGAGGAGGACACCCCTGCCGTTGAGGTTGAGTCCTACACCTATAAAGATGTGAAATATCTGCAATACGACGGTACGAACGACCCTGTCATCTATGCGATCAGCGGCGAGACCATCACCGTTCAGTTGCCCGGCGGCGGTACGTTCACTATGAGTAAGAGCGGAAAAACCAAAGCGACGGTGACCGAGGTCAATGAAGTGGATCCTTCCCTTTATATCGCCGTTGGCGTCACATTTGAATACGGAATCTAAGTCGAGTACCGATCGACACTTAAAAGTAATTAAAAAATCTCTCAACCGAGCGTATCGTGTTGAGAGATTTTTATTTTGTTGTATCCTTTAATTATAGGTTAGTTCCACCAATCCGTTCTGCACAGAATAGCGGGCAAAATCCAAGGTGGTCAGCAGCGGCGCTGCCTGCTCCATCGAGACCGCCTTGCCGTCGATGGTGGTGACGGTGACGATGGCTTTATCGTAGTTGCCAAAATAAAAGATCCATTGGTTATCGGTCTTTTTCAAAAGTTTTTCCTCTTCGCCGACCCCTTTGACCCGCAGCAGGAGATCCCGCTGGGTCTTGGGTTGGGTGGCGCTGACCGCCACATGGAGAAAATAGGATTCGCTCTCGCCCGCCAGCAGATAAGAATAGGTATAACCGCCGTTGGCATAGGCATAAACCTGACGGAAGCGGGCGGTGGTGGGCAGCCAGGTGGGCACGATCACCAGCGGCTCTTCCATCAGATAGTTGGTCTTATAGCCGATGGTCTTTTTGGCGGCGACAGCATCTAAATAAGCGCGGAGGGAAAGGTAGGTCTCGGTCTTTTTGTCGGTGATCTCCACCGGCGCCTTGGGATCGACTGCCTCGGCAGGGGGTGTGGATTGGGAGGCATCGCTATCGGGCTGCTCGGGGGCAGGTTCTTCAACTTCTTCGTCCTGCTCGGGAACGTTTTCGGGATCGGAAGCGGTTCCCTTGTTTTCATCGGGCGCATCCGTGTCGTTGCTATCCCCTTTGGTGTTTTCCGCGTTGGAGGAGGTATTATCCTGTGATTGCAGATGGTTGCTGTCATCGGCATCGTTGGTGGCTTTGTCGTCGCTGCTCGAATCATTCGAGGCGGCATGATCGGCGCCGATCTCGTCCGAAACAGTAGAATCGCCCGCCTGCAAAAAGAGCTCATTATAAGGATTGCCCATGATGTCATTAAATTCTTCGGGGCGGGCAAACCAAAACGCTAAGCCGACCGTCAAAGCCAGCATCGCCGCCGCACCGCTGACGCAGACCGGCAGTACCCAGCGTTGTTTTTGGGGTCGG
>JAZSBU010000053.1:0-21890 GCA_045602565.1 Eubacteriales bacterium
AATGACACCCCAAATGCGCCCGTGGTCCCTCGCATCGGGATGACGCCGCTTAATTAAGCAGCGTAAGCTAATTTATTAGTGTTAGCGTTTATTTTTAAAGTTACACATTTTAAGGTGGTTGTGCGCCACCGCACGCTTATCACACTTCAAGATCCCCGTCGAAACCTTTACGACCCCATGGGGAACCCTATATAGTTTAACATAGAAATGAAAAAATATATAGGGATTTGAAATTAATTTTTGAAGGCGATTTCTTTCAAGAAGCGAATACTGTCTGTGATCCATCTGCGCGGCAATTTTTCACACAGTTTTGTTTGTGTTTCTTTTGCGGTGCGGATATCGCAAAGCGCCATCCCATGAGGCCCGCGGGGGTAGATATGTAGCTCAAAGGGGATCTTTTGAGCAGAAAGACTCTGTCCCATTAAGAGCGAGTTCCGTACAGGGACGATCTGATCTGTGGCGGTATGCCAAATAAATGTGGGCGGGAAAGATTCTGTGATATGATCTTCGATGGAGACAGACAGAAGTTGCGCCTCGCTTGGATTATCGCCGAAAAGTCTTTTGAAACAATCAATGTTCTCGATTCCTTTGGCGGAAACGACAGCATAAGATAAGACGGTGGCATTGATCTTGAGGGCTTCTTTATCGCCTAAGACTGCGGCAAGGTCGCTATCCCAATAAGCGGATGCGGTTGCAGAAAGATGCCCGCCTGCTGAAAAACCGCTGATAGCAATTTGATCAGGATGGATGTGCCATTCTTCAGCATTTTCACGAACCGTTTTAACTGCAGTCAGCGCTTCAAATAAGCAACGGGGGAAACCGGCATCTTCACCAACGGAATAATATAATACAAAGGCGGCAATGTCTGCGGCAACATATTGCAGGGCGACAGGTTCTGCTTCACGCGTGGAAAGGTGCCCATAACCGCCACCCGGGCAGATGACGATGGCCGGACGTTTGCGGCCTTCGGAAAAATCAAAATTGGAAGGAATATAACATTGCATAAAGGCGCGGTGACCGTCGCCGAGATTCAGTTTTTCATAATCCAGATTGAGTTCAACTTTAAAATGTTGCATAATAGTCTCCTTTTCTTATCGGTTTTGTTCTTTCAAGCGTTTTTCCATCTCTCTGCTTGCTTCTTTTTTGGCGATGGTATCTCGCTTATCGTAGTTCTTTTTACCGCGGCATAGCCCTAATTCTACCTTTACGCGCGATCCGCTGAAATAAAGCGAAAGGGGAATTAAAGTTAAGCCGTCTTGTTTTGTTTTGCCAAAAAGCGACATAATTTCCCGCTTGTGCAGCAGAAGTTTTTTTAAGCGCATGGGATCGCGATTAAAAATATTCCCCTGTTCATAGGGGGAAATATGCATTCCGCGAATATATAATTCGCCGTCTTTAAATTCGCAATAACTGTCCTTTAAATTGACCCGCCCTTGACGAATGGACTTGATTTCTGTCCCGAACAAAACAATTCCTGCTTCATAGGTGGAAAGAATAAAATAATCGAAGCTTGCTTTTTTATTTCGGGCGATATATTTTCGTTCTTCTTGCTTCATAACAGTCTCCTTCTATGCAAATATCATAACATATTCTAAAAAAAAGTAAAGGATTTTGTTAAACTTTTGTTTGCCAAAATTCGATAAATGGTGTATAATATATACATAAAAATAGGAAGGTTCTGTTAGCAAATGTTCAAAATTGGCGATCAAATCGTTCATCCGATGCATGGTGCCGGATTTATCGAAGGGGTCGAGATGCAGACCGTTGGCGGTGTGCAAAGAGAATATTACGATATTTCTCTTTTGGGCGGAAAAATCCGTTTGAAATTCCCTGTTGAAAATTCAGGTATCGTTCGTTTGCGTCCGTTGGTTGATGCAAAGCGGGCGCAGGAATTGATGCATCATTTTAATACGCTTCAAATTGATATGAGCGGTCCTTGGAGCAAGCGTTACAAAGAGAATATTGACCGCATCAAGAATGGTGATCCGGAGGAAGTAGTCGAAGTGATAAAGACCTTGATGCTTCGCGATAAGATGGTAGGTCTTTCGACCGGTGATCGCCAGATGATGGTGATGGCGAAAAATATTCTTTGTTCTGAATTGGCGATGGTTATGGAATCGGATATCGAGACGATCTTTGGTACACTTCAAGATGCAATTAAAAATGAAATGGGCTGAAACTGAGTTTTCAGCCTATTTTTGAAGGGTGGTTTCACGATGAGTAATGTTAAGACAGCCGCAGTTCTTGTTTGTGCAGGGAGCGGAAGCAGAATGCAGAACAGTTGTGCAGATAAACTGTTGCTTGAAATTGCAGGAAAACCTGTAGCGGTGCATACTCTTTGTGCATATGATCAAGTGGATGAAATTGATTTGATCGTTGTTGTCACACGAGAAGAAAATGTTCCGATTTACGAATCTTTTGCCGATCAATACGGAATTCAAACGCCTGTATTGGTAACAATAGGGGGGACGACTCGTATGGATTCGGTGATAAACGGTGTTCGTGCGGTTCCAAAGGAGTATGAGTTGGTTGCTATAGGAGACGGTGCGCGCCCTTTAGTCCGTTCGAGCGATATTTCTAAAACCATCGCTGCCGCTATGGAAAGCGGTGCGGCAGCATTGGGAGTGGAGGCAGTCGATACCATGAAAGAGGTCAAGGATGGCTTTGTTCGTCGTACAGTGCCGCGTGAGCATCTGATTCAAATTCAAACGCCGCAGGTTTTTAAGCGCGGTGAATATTTGAGTTTGGCGGAAATAGCCAGAGAAAGCGGAAGAGAGTTTACCGATGATGCATCGATATATCAATTCTTTATCAAGCCGGTTCGGTTTGTGGAAGGGCATAGAGATAATTTGAAGATTACTGTACCGGAAGATGCAGCAATGATTAAAATACTTATGGAGGAACGGTTATGCGAATAGGGCATGGATATGATGTTCATCGCTTAGTTGAAAATCGTGAATTGATCTTGGGCGGTGTGAACATCCCTTTTGAAAAAGGGTTGTTGGGCCATTCGGATGCGGATGTTTTAACACACGCGTTAATGGATGCAATGCTTGGCGCGGCGGGCCTTGGTGATATTGGCAAACATTTTCCGGATACCGATCCGCAATATAAGGGCGCGGATAGTTTGGTATTGTTGGCCCATGTGAGAGATCTGCTTCAAAAGAATGGATATCATTTAATAAATGCAGACATTACCTTGATTGCACAAAGACCCAAAGTTGCCTCGTATTTACCGATGATGAAAGAACGGTTGTCTCAAACACTTCGGTGTGATTCGGAACGGTTAAATATAAAGGCGACCACCGAAGAACATCTTGGATTTACGGGAGAAGGCGCAGGGATGGCTTGCCATGCTGTTTGCCTGATAGATCATAATGGTTAAGCGTAAGGAAGCGGATTTCAATTCCTTTGTTTGCTTTGATTTTGAAACAACCGGTCTTGGAAAAGAGGATAAGATCATTGAGATCGGTGCAGTCAAGGTGATTGACGGATATATGGTCGCTCGCTATTCTTCGTTGGTGGATCCGAAGGTGCCGATTGATCCGCTGATTACAAAAATCACAGGGATCACCAACGAAATGGTTGTAGGTGAGCCGACGATTGAAGAACTAATACCTTCTTTTTTTGAATTTGTTCAAGGTTTACCGATGGTTGCACATAACGCGCCATTCGATTGCCGTTTTTTGGAACGGGATTCTAAGGCATGCGGTTTTTATTTTGATAACGATGTGTTTGACACTTTGACGTTTGCAAAAAAGGTTTTGCCCGAATTACCGTCGCATAAATTGACCGTTTTGACACAGGCTTTGGGATTAGACCATAGCGATGCACACCGCGCTTGGTGCGACGCAGAATGTACCGCGCGATTATATCTATTCTTAAAAATGAAAAACGAACAAAATAAATAAGCCGAGGCAACGCCTCGGCTTATTCTTTTAAAGTTCGCAGTTGTTGACAGTTCTGGGGAAGGGGATGACATCGCGGATGTTGCTCATACCGGTGAGATACATAACGCAACGTTCAAAACCCAATCCAAAACCTGCATGGCGGGTAGAACCATATTTACGCAGATCCATATAGAATCCATAGTCTTCCTCGTTCAAATGGAGTTCATTTAAACGTTGCTGCAACAAATCATAATTATCCTCACGCTGGCTGCCGCCGATGATTTCGCCGATACCCGGAACCAAGCAGTCCATAGCGGCGACGGTTTTTCCGTCTTCGTTCAGCTTCATATAAAAAGCTTTGATCTCCTTGGGGTAATCGGTAACAAAAACAGGGCGTTTGAATACTTCTTCGGTGAGATAACGCTCATGCTCGGTTTGAAGATCGCATCCCCAATGAACGGGATAATCAAAGTTGGCATTGTTCTTTTCTAAAATTTCAATGGCTTCGGTGTAAGTGACATGACCGAAGTCGTTTTCGAGAACGTTATTGAGGCGGTCGATCAGGCCGGGATCAATGAACTGATTAAAGAACTGCATCTCTTCGGGTGCGTTTTCCATCACATAGCGGATGATATATTTGAGCATACTTTCTGCCAGAATCATATCATCCTTCAGATCGGCAAAAGCGATTTCCGGCTCGATCATCCAGAATTCCGCAGCATGGCGGGTGGTGTTGGAGTTTTCGGCACGGAAGGTGGGACCGAAGGTATAGATGTTTTTGAATGCTTGGGCATAGGTCTCGCCGTTCAGCTGACCGGAAACGGTGAGGTTGGTAACTTTATTGAAGAAATCCTTGGTATTATCGACCTTACCATCCTCGGTCAAGGGGAGATTTTCCAGATCCAGTGTTGTTACGCGGAACATTTCGCCGGCACCTTCGCAATCGCTTCCGGTGATCAGCGGAGTATGGACATAAATAAAGTTACGTTCATTAAAGAATTTATGGATGGCATAAGCAGCCAAGGAACGAACACGGAAAACCGCTTGGAAAGTATTGGTGCGGGCGCGCAGATGGGGGATGGTCCGCAAATATTCCAGGGTGTGCCGTTTCTTTTGCAAGGGATAATCGGGGGTAGAGGGACCTTCGATTCCCACAGAGTCTGCTTGGATCTCAAAAGGCTGCTTGGAGTTTGGGGTTTCCACCAATGTCCCGGAAACGATCAATGCTGTGCCGACATTGAGCTTGGAAATCTCGGTAAAATTTTCTAATTTGTCGCTATATACGACCTGCAGGGGCTCAAAAAAAGTACCGTCATTTAATACCAAAAAGCCAAAGTTTTTGGAGCCGCGGTTGGAGCGTACCCAGCCGCCGACAGTGACGGTTTTACCGATGAAGTTTTCTTTGTTACGAAATAAACTTTTAATTTCTGTGAGTTCCATTGAAATGTTTCCTTCTTTTAATAGAAATATTTAATTTATTCTATCATATTAAATTATAAAATTCAATCCTTTTTTCTCGCTTTGAAATCGCTTATAATGGTAAAAAATAAAAGGGTGGTAAAAATAGAATGGTTCGGTTGGCTAAAAGTGCGGATTTTGACGCCATATGGAGTGTATATCTGGATGCGAGAGCGTTTATGCGTCAAAACGGTAATCCGACGCAATGGGGCGATTTTTACCCCACCAAACCGATGCTTATGCAAGATATGGAACGCGAAGAGTTATACGTCGTGGAACGCGAGGGGTTTATTTGCGGGGTTTTCCTATTTGCAAAAGGGCCGGATCCTTGGTATGCCGCGATTGATGGTGCGTGGAAAAGTGATGCGCCGTACAGTGTCATTCATCGGGTAGCCGCAAAGGCGGGAGTCAAGGGAATCTTTGCCGAGTGCTTATCCTTTGCGGTAAGCAAGGATCAACATTTACGGATCGATACACACGCAGATAATAAGGTGATGCAACACGTTTTGGAGAAGAATGGTTTTGAGCGTTGCGGGGTCGTGTATGTTGATGAACGAAAGAGCCTGCGTATTGCTTATGAAAGAACAAAATAAAAAAGCCCGTATGGGCTTTTTTATTTTGTTCGGTTTCGGTCAATATAATCTTGCAAAATGATTTGGGCAGAAAGTGCATCAATGGATGCTTTTTTCTTTTTGCCTTTGGTGTTTGCTTCCATCATAAAGCGGGAGGCGGCAACGGTAGATAGCCGTTCGTCATAAAATTCCATTGGTAAGTTTGGCATCAGTGCCTGGAGTTTTTGTTGAAAGATGCGGGTGTGTTCGGCGCGGAACCCTTCAGAACCATCCATATTTTTGGGTAGTCCTAAAACGATTTTTTGAATAGATTCTTCCGAGCAAACAGCGCAAATTTTATTGGCAAGTTTTTCTTTATCGCGTTCATGAACGGTGCCGATGACGGTCGCGATGGTTTCGTTGTCGTCGCAGACGGCCAGGCCTGTCCGTGCTTCGCCGTAGTCGATTCCTAAAATTCGCATAGTTAAATGTCCTTAATAATTTGATATAAGTGTTCGCGGTTTAAAGCCGCATCTTTTTTTGCTTTTTTGCTGAATTCCGAAAGGCGTGTGGAAATCTCTTCATGCCGATCCATAATCTTTTCAAAGTTTTCGATCAAGCGATTCTTTTCGAGATCGTTATGATGGATTCGGTAGTCGTTCATTCCGGTTTGCGCGGCAAAGGATTTGGTTTTTGGATCGTAGTCGATGGGGAGGAACGGTTGGGCAAGCATTGTGGAGATAATCTGGCCATGCAGACGTTCAACGATTTGATATTTGCACCCCGCCGCATGGGCGATGATGGATTCCGGATTATCCGCTTTTGCGGCAAGTTCGGAACAATTCTTTAATTCATTCTGCAACGCTCTTAAGGGGCGGATATCTTGCAGAGAATGGTAGGGGATCAGATAATAATAAAGCTGATGTTTTTGGGCAAGGACTTGGAGTGCTTCGGCAATGTCTTTAATCTTGGGATCTTGTTCATTTTTGAATTTGAAATTCACACCGACAATAGTCTTTCCTTGCGCTTGCGCGGGGGCAGAAATGGCAGGAATACTTTGCACATTATAAGAAAATGCATCGTCTTGCGTGAGAAAGGCGTTGCGGTTTGGCTGCAATTCGTTTAGTAATTTCACAGAATCTTCGTCCCGCAGGGTAATCAAGTCGATTTTTCTCAAGATCCGCGCAACATTTTTGCGGTTGCTGCTTTTGGTCAGCGGCCCGATTCCGTTGGCATAAAGCATGGTTTTGCAATGATAGAGCAATGCCATCTTCATTATGAAATAGTAATAAAAAACAGATCGGTTCGATGTGGAATCCTGAAGGATGCTTCCGCTGCCAAACAAAAAGACTTTAGAGTTCTTCATTGCCTTGCGGATCTTCCAGAGATCAAAGCGGTGGATCAACGCAACGTTTGGCGGGACAGATGTGTTGTGCGGATCGCAGGTGAGTACGGTGCCGCGATAATCTTTCAGGTGGTTCATCAATCCGTGCAGAGTAAGGTCATCGCCGAAGTTGTTTTTGCCATAATAACCGCTGATGATATAATCCATCGGACGCAGTTGGTTGATAGCGTCGTTATATACTATGTTTGCTTCGACGGCTGTTTGGATAATGGAGCTTTTATTGTCGCTTGCCACCAGCGGAATTCTCAGCCTGCGGCAGATCATCCGAGCAACAAGGGATGAATGAGAATGGACGACAGAGGGACGATTTTTCTTAAATTCTTTTAGAAGAACGGAATAGGAGTGAATAAGAGCAAACAGAGAGTTGCTATGTAATGGTGCCTTAATATGGCGAACATCGGCCTCTTCGAGCAACGCGATACCGACCCCGCCCTTGGAAAAGACAGTGACGTCGTTTCCTTCGCGACGGAGCTCTTTGGCAAGCTCGTAGATATGCGTTTCTGCACCGCCGCCATTCGGCAAAGTGCTAAGCATAGCGATGTGTTTACTCATGGGTGCTCCTAACTGTAGAATTCATTAAATATAGAGTCTTTGGGGATTTCGACATTTTCGCAGCTATGAAAACTTTCCAATAAATCCAATGGTAGGTAACCTTTTAATTTATCGAGTTCATCTTTTTTAAGATTTGCTGCCGCCTTTAAGATACGTGCTTTTAATATGCAGATTTCATATTCAAACGAAGAATTAAAGAAGAAATCGGCATATTTCTTCATGGGTTTAATATAGCGTTCTTCTCCGGCACGAACGCTGGGCCAGCGTTCGATCGTATCCATAATGGAGGTGTTACGGTGGTTCATATCTCTCAGGCTGCGTCGCATTAACCGAATTTCTCTGGAAGTGATCTCGCCTTTTTGGGGAACCACATAGGAATCAAACGGACAGATGTATACCCCGATCATTCGGGCAAACGGGAGCCCTTCGGTTAATTTGGGATTCATTGCATGGATCCCTTCGATAATCAAGAGGTCTTTGGGGGTCGGTTGCAGAGTAATTCCGCTATCGACCCGCTCGCCGATCTTGAAATCATAACGCGGTAATTGGATGGGTTTTCCGGCTAAAAAGTCCGACATTTGCTTTTGGAAATATGCCACATCAAACGCTTCCAAAACTTCAAAGTCCGGTTCGGCGGCGTCGGGTTGCAGTCGACGGATTTCTGCTCTTGAATGATAATAATCATCAATCGATATGACTGTGCATTGGAATCCGTCTTCTTCCATTATCGAGGCTAAACGATTTGAAAAGGTGGTTTTTCCGGAAGAAGAAGGGCCTGTGACCAAAACAGCCGCGGTAAGGTGATCGTTGAGGGTGCGGGTGCATGAAAAAGTGATCAGCCTGCGTAGTTGCTCGAATTGCAAAGTATGGCGGCTTTCAGCTGTTTGAACCAGAAGGTCCGATTGATTGTTTGAAAAATATTCATTGATTTCGTTTGGATGAAATTTCATAGGATACACCTCGTTCAGTCAAGAGACTAAATATATAATATTATAACATCTATATGTGTAATAATTCAACATTTATATTTAAATTTCGGAATTTTTCTGAAAATATCAAAAGAAAAAAGCACTTAGCAAAACTGCTAAGTGCTTTAAATTTGGCTGGGATAGCTGGACTCGAACCAGCGGAATGACGGAGTCAAAGTCCGTTGCCTTACCGACTTGGCTATATCCCAAAATGCCGGGATTCTTTTCTTTCCTTAGAAAGAAAAGTGGGGTGATTGGTGGGATTCGAACCCACGACCTCCAGAGCCACAATCTGGCGCTCTAACCAGCTGAACTACAACCACCATATATAACCTTGTTCCGGCAACGTATGAATTATAAATCATTTTATTTGCAATGTCAAGAAGAAAATGAAGTTTTTTCATTTTATAAAGATAGGGCTCATAAACATTAACAAATAGAAAATTTTTCTAAAAAGTATTGATTTTCTTAAAAAGTATGCTAAACTATATTTAGCACTCGAAAGAGAAGAGTGCTAAAAAATACCGCGGAGGTACGAAGATGAAATTAAAACCATTATTCGATCAAGTAGTCATTAAAATGGAGGAAGCAGAGGAAACCACAAAGAGTGGTATTATTTTAACCGCGTCTGCGCAAGAAAAACCGCAGATCGCCGAAGTTTTGGCGGTGGGTCCCGGTGGATATGTGGATGGAAATAAGGTTGAAATGGTTGTTAAAGCAGGAGATCGTGTAGTTCTTCGTAAATATGGTACGACCGAAATTAAGATTGATGGGCAGGAATTTTTGATTGCTCGTCAAAGCGATATTTTAGCTTTGGTAGAAGAATAAGGAGTGAACGATAATGGCAAAGCAGATTTTATATGGAGAAGAGGCAAGAAAAGCGCTGCAAAGCGGAGTGGATAAACTTGCCAATACAGTGAAAATTACTCTTGGTCCCAAGGGTAGAAATGTCGTGTTGGATCAAAAATTCGGAACTCCCTTGATTACCAACGATGGTGTTACTATTGCAAAAGATATTGAATTGGATGATCCGTTTGAGAATATGGGTGCTCAGTTGGTCAAAGAAGTTTCTACCAAGACCAACGATATTGCCGGCGATGGTACAACTACTGCCACGTTATTAGCACAAGCTTTGATTTGCGAGGGAATGAAAAACGTTGCTGCGGGTGCTAATCCTATGGTGGTACGCAAGGGAATTCAAAAAGCGGTGGATTGCGTTGTTGATACCATTGCAAAGAATTCTCAAAAGATCTCTGGCAGCAAGGATATTGCAAGAGTTGCAACTGTTTCCTCCGCAGATGAAGCGGTCGGTGCATTGATTGCCGAGGCAATGGATAAGGTGACCACCAACGGTGTTATTACCGTTGAAAAGTCTAAAACTGCAGAGACCACCTGCGATGTTGTCGAAGGTATGCAGTTTGATCGTGGATATATCACCCCTTATATGGTTACCGATAGCGACAAAATGGAAGCGGTCATTGACGATGCGTTCCTTTTGATCACCGATAAGAAGATTACAAATATTCAAGAAATTCTTCCCTTGCTGGAGCAGATCGTTCAGGCAGGCAAGAAGCTGATGATCATCGCCGAAGATATTGAAGGCGAAGCGTTGGCTACCTTGATCGTTAATAAAATTCGCGGCACCTTCTCTTGCGTCGCTGTCAAGGCACCCGGATTTGGCGACAGCAGAAAAGAAATGTTGCAGGATATTGCTATTCTTACCGGCGGCCAAGTAATCAGCGAAGAGTTGGGCTTGGATCTCAAGACAGCTACGGTTGATATGCTCGGTAGAGCCACTCAGGTAAAGGTACAGAAAGAAAAGACCATCATTGTGGGCGGATATGGACGTCCTGAAATGATCGGCAATCGTATCGATCAAATTCAAAATCAAATTGCGATAACCACCTCTTCCTATGATCGCGAAAAATTGGAAGAACGGTTGGCAAAGCTTTCCGGCGGTGTTGCTGTTATCAAGGTTGGCGCTGCGACCGAGACCGAAATGAATGAAAAGAAACTGCGTGTTGACGACGCCTTGGCTGCAACCAAAGCGGCAGTAGAAGAAGGAATCGTTGCCGGCGGTGGTACTGCCTACATTAAAGCAATTACATCGGTCGAGAAGCTTCTTGATGAAACGGTTGGCGATGAAAAGACCGGTGTCCAGATTGTGTTGAAGGCATTGGAAGCACCTGTTCGCCAGATTGCCTTGAACTGTGGTTTGGAAGGCTCGGTCATTCTTGAGAATATCCGCAGAAATGATGCTGTAAACTATGGTTTTGATGCTTTTAACGAGGTATATTGTGATATGCTCGAAGCAGGAATTGTTGATCCTGCAAAGGTGACCAGAAGCGCATTGCAGAATGCTGCAAGCGTTGCGGCAATGGTTCTTACCACCGAAAGCATTGTCGCCGATGTTAAAGATCCTGCTGCGGAAGCGGCGGCAAATGCGGCGATGAGCCAAATGGGCGGCGGAATGTATTAAAAACCAAAAAAGGAGCAAGCAAAGCTTGCTCCTTTTTTATGCATAAATGGATCAATGTTTCCATATATTCCCATAAGGAGGGAAGCATTGATGAAGAAATTTTTTGTTTTATTTTTGGTTTTATCTATTTGTTTGACAGGCTGTTCGAAAAAAGAAAGTGTTCCGAAGGAATTACCGGATGATCCGATTGATACCTCGGGAAAGAAGGTGGTATTATATTGTGGAAAAAATGATTTTCCGCTTTCTTATACAATTGATGGAGAACAGCAAATTCAAAATGGGACGTACTGGTATTATGAATTAGAGCAGGATTTTATTAAAAATCCGGATGAAAAATTTTATAGTTATGATGAATTAACATTGGATTTGAATGGCGCCGGGGCAATAAATAATCTCAGCAAAAATACGTCGTTTGCCACAAACGGTGGTTGGCCGCTGTTCTTATCGCCGGTTCATACACAATATACCCTTTCAAATCAAAACAAGGTGGATGGACAAATCAAAAAAATTGCAGACGCACAATTGATCGCCAATCGGATCGATGGTGAAAATGCGTTGATAACGGATATTTGGGCTTGTGATTTGGATCAAGACGGGACGGAAGAAAAACTGTTTTTGGCCAAGAACGAGGAGGGGGAAAAACGGTATTGCTTTTTGGGCTATGCCAATGGTGAAGACGGTCAGATTTTAAGCGGTTTTTATAATTTGGGGAAACTGCCCGAACTGCGCCCGATGATTTGCGATTTTGAAGGAGATGGAAAATGGTCGGTGTTGCTTTATGAGACGTGCCATTATCAAAAATTTACATCCTTTAATTTCAAGAACGGTACATTTACAAAAGCTTATGATATTATCTTTTAAGAAAGGCTTGACAAAAAATTCAAATAAAGATACAATAAATCGGTAAATATATTGCAGATTTTCCCTCTGCTCCTATTATAAGGGGCGGAGGGCTTTTAGTAAAAAGGAGAAGACGATGAAAATTTATGAAGAGTTGGTTGCACGCGGTTTGATCGCGCAGGTGACCGATGAGGAAGAAATTCGGGAATTGATAAATAACGGTAAAGCGACCTTTTATATTGGTTTCGACCCCACTGCAGATAGTCTTCATGTGGGTCATTTTATGGCGCTTTGCTTGATGAAGCGTCTTCAAATGGCAGGCAACCGCCCCATCGCATTGATCGGCGGAGGAACTGCGATGATCGGTGATCCTTCCGGAAGAACCGATATGCGTTCGATGATGACCAAGGAAACGATTCAGCATAACTGCGATTGCTTTAAAAAGCAGATGGAGCGTTTTATTGAATTCGGAGAAGGCAAAGCTCAAATGGTAAATAATGCCGATTGGTTGCTGGACTTGAATTATGTTGATGTTCTGCGTGAAGTTGGTGCTTGCTTCTCTGTAAACAATATGCTTCGCGCTGAGTGCTATAAGCAGCGGATGGAAAAAGGGCTGTCGTTCTTGGAGTTTAACTATATGATTATGCAGTCCTATGATTTTTATCATCTGTTCCAGAACTACGGTTGTAATATGCAATTCGGCGGTAATGACCAGTGGAGCAATATGCTTGGCGGCACCGAGCTGATCCGCCGTAAACTTGGCAAGGATGCTCATGCAATGACCATCACCTTGCTCCTTACAAGCGAAGGTAAAAAGATGGGTAAAACAGCCAGCGGTGCTGTCTGGCTGGATCCTGAAAAGACCTCTCCCTATGATTTCTATCAATATTGGAGAAATGTGGATGATTCCGATGTCTTGAAATGCATCCGTATGTTGACCTTCCTGCCGTTGGAAGAAATCGATGCAATGGATGGTTGGGAAGGCAGCCAGCTGAACAAAGCCAAAGAAATTCTTGCCTATGAACTGACCAAATTGGTTCACGGCGAAGAAGAGGCTAAGAAGGCGGAAGAGAGTGCCAAAGCATTGTTCGGCGGCGGTAATGCAGAGAATATGCCCACTTATGAAGTGGAAGATGAAGATTATACCGATGATCAGGTGGATGTGATCACTCTGCTTGTGAAGAGCGGTTTGGTTCCTTCCCGCTCCGAAGGGCGTCGCGCTATTGAGCAGGGCGGCGTAACGGTCGACGGCGAGAAGATTTCCGATGTTAAATTTGCTTATTCCAAAGAGAAAGTTGCGGAAGGCTTTGTTCTCAAACGCGGAAAGAAAAAGTTTGTTCGGATTATCGCAAAATAATGGCAAAAGATACGAAAACAAATGCGATGCGAATCCTGGAGCAAAAAGGGATCAATTTTCGCGTAAATCTTTATGAGTGCGAAGAATTCATCGATGCAGTCCATGTTGCTGATCAGTTGGGGCAGGATTATGAGTGCTCTTTTAAAACGTTGGTGGCGGCAGGGAAAAGCGGTGCACATTATGTTTTTGTTTTGCCTATTGCCAAAGAGCTTGATTTGAAAAAAGCGGCAAAGTCGGTAGGCGAAAAATCGGTTGAATTGATCCATGTGAAAGAAATCTTTGGGCTGACCGGTTATGTGCGCGGAGGATGCACGCCGATCGGAATGAAAAAGCAGTTCGTGACTATGATTGATGAAACCGCCCAATTGTTTGATGAAATCATCATCAGCGGGGGCAGGATCGGTGCGCAGATTATAATAAATCCTTTGGATCTGCAGTCGGTGATCGCATGTGAATTTTTTGATTTGACTTTATAAAAAATACCGGTGTTTTAATAACACCGGTATTTTTTATTCTTTTATCATTTGCTGATAGTTCAGAGATTTAAAGCCGAGCTTATAATAGATTTTCTTGGCAATCTTATTATCTTCGGTGACTTCAAGTCGATAGCATTTGGCATCGTCGCCATAGAGCGCAAAGATCTCTCTTAAGGCTTTTTCTGCCAACTTATGACCGCGATATTCGGGGGTAATATAGAGTTGTTCGATCCAAACGGTTGTCCCATCGGTAGCATTGGAATAAGAGTGGCTGATCAAGCAATAGCCGGCTGTCTTGCGCTCAAATTGAATGATATAGGCATTCAGATAAGGGTTTCCGTCCTGCAACTGTTGGAATGTATGCTCCATATTTTGGATGGGCACCGGATGCAAAACATAGGGAGTGTGGTAAAATGCATCCATCATTTCAATAAATGTTTCGCGGTCTTCATTTTCAAC
This sequence comes from Eubacteriales bacterium, assembly GCA_045602565.1. GTDB lineage: Bacteria > Bacillota > Clostridia > Oscillospirales > QAKW01 > QAKW01. The sequence continues at coordinate 14,436 of JAZSBU010000053.1, forward strand.
AAACCGTAATCGCTTATTATCAGGAATCGGTCTGCGGCTGAGGTCGGGACGCATTTTTTTGGTCAATGCAATAGATTGTTCTCGCTTCCATCTTTCGATCAATCGATGATTTCCCTCGGTCAGCACATCGGGAACAGCGATACCGTTCCATTCGCGCGGCTGGGTATATTGCGGGTGCTCTAATAGGCCGCTATAATGGCTTTCTTCAGTATAGGAAGATTCTTCGGCTAGAACACCGGGCAGCATCCTTGAAATACAATCGACCAAAACACACGCGGGCAATTCACCGCCGGTGAGAACATAATCGCCGATGGAAATTTCTTCGTCGACAATTTCGTCCAAAATGCGTTGGTCCACCCCTTCATAATGGCCGCAAAGAATGGCAATATGGGGGAGTGCACTCAATTCTTTGGCTTTCTTTTGGGTCAAAACTGTCCCGCGGGGTGAAACATAGACGGTATAGGGTTTCTCGGAGGTGGCATCACAGACCGCTTTATAGCAATCGTGGATCGGCTGGCATTTCATTACCATTCCGCCGCCGCCACCAAACGGGTAATCATCCACTCTGCGGTGCTTATCCTCGGTATAATCGCGGATATCAAAGCAATCAATGTTAATGATTTTATTCTTTCTTGCCCTTCCGATAATGCTCTCGTTCAGAATGGCATCTACCATAGAAGGGAATAGGGTCATAATTGAAAATTTCATTCAAACAATCCTTCCAGCGGGCGAATTAAGACCCGCTGTTCTTTTAAATTGATTTCTATGACAACGTCGTCGATTTTGGGCACTAAAAGAGTTCGCTCCCCTTTGACTTCGAAAACGTCGTTGGCTCCGGTGGGGAAGACGTTGGAAACCGTTCCGTAGATCTCTCCGGTGTCGATATCTTCGACAGTCAGCCCGATGATATCGTCGATAAAAAACTGCTTTTCATCCAGCCGAACATCGCTCTTATTGAAGTAAACCAATTTCCCAATCAAGGGTTCTGCATCTTCGATGCGATCGATTCCTTTAAAATGGACCAAAGCTTGCCCTTTATGGGGGCGTGCCATCGTCACTTTATAAGGAGTGTTATCAATATAGAGTGTCTTGATTTCGCAGATAAACTCTGCACTGTCGCAATAGGGATAGATGCGAACATCTCCGCGGATTGCGTGGGTATTAACGATTTTTCCGGCTTGCAATAATTCTTTTCCCATTCATTCGCTCCTGAATATATTTGCTGCTATTATACAACAATTTTTGCAAAAAAACAACAGCTCCGCAAGATTTTGCGGAGCTGTTTGAATAAAATTCCGTTTATTTGATCTCAACGACCACTTTTTTCGGTATTTTATAGGATGCAGATTTTACAATGGAACGGATCGCTTTGGCGATTTTTCCATGTTTGCCGATTACGCGGCCCATATCGTCTGCGGCGACATGCAATTCATAAACGATTGCATCTTCGGTTTCGGTTTCCGTTACTTCAACAGCGTCGGGCTCGTCAACCAAGGACTGCGCAAGGTAAATAATGAGTTCTTTCATGTTACGGCCTTTCGCTTAGATGATTTCCTGCTTTTTCAACAGGGCCTTAACGGTATCGGTGGGTTGAGCACCATTCTTGATCCAAGCCTTTGCCTTTTCACCATCGATAGTAACGGTTGCGGGCTCTGTGCAAGGATTGTAGGTGCCGATTTCCTCGATGAATCTGCCATCGCGGGGATAGCGAGAATCAGCAACAACGATCCGATAGGTAGGAGCCTTTTTTGCTCCAAGTCTTCTCAATCTGATTTTAACTGCCATGTTTATTTCACTCCTTTCAGTAATTACTATGTTTAATTAAAAACCAAACCCACGGCGTTTGCCTTTTTTGGTGTTTAGTTGTTTAACCATTTTTTGCATTTGGGTAAATTGCTTGAGTAAGCGGTTGACCATCTCGACGGTTGTTCCGCTGCCGGCAGCAATGCGCTTGCGGCGGGAAGCGTTCATCAATGAAGGATCTTCGCGTTCTTGCGGTGTCATTGCTAAGATGATCGCCTCGGTGCGGGCAATCTGCCGTTCATCCACATGAACATCCTTTAGCTGCGCCTGATTGACTCCGGGCATCATTCCTAAAAGATTTTCTATGGGCCCCATTCTTTTGATCTGGCGCATTTGATCCAGAAAATCTTGAAGCGTAAATTTGTTTTTGCGAAGCTTTTCTTCTAAAGCAAGTGCTTCTTTTTCGTCGTATGCTTCTTGGGCTTTATCGATCAGGGAGAGAACATCGCCCATTCCTAAAATGCGCGAAGCCATCCGATCGGGGTGGAATTGCTCGATTTGATCTAATTTCTCACCGGTACCGGCAAATTTAATGGGTTTGCCGGTGATATATTTAACCGAGAGCGCGGCACCACCGCGGGTGTCACCATCCAATTTGGTTAAAACAACACCGTCGATATCTAATAGATTATTGAAACTTTCTGCAACATTAACTGCGTCCTGACCGGTCATTGCATCCACTACCAAGAGAATTTCTTGCGGCTGGACCGCCGACTTAATGTTGCTTAATTCGGTCATCAGATCGTCATCGATATGCAACCGACCGGCGGTATCCAGGATGACAAGATCGTTGCCGTATTTCTTGGCATGGGCGATGGCTTCTTTCGCAATTTTGACAGGATTTTTTTCGCTGTCAATCTTGAAAACAGGAACATCGACCCCTTGGCCGACAATCTCTAATTGAGTAATTGCAGCCGGGCGATAAACGTCGCAGGCGACTAAGAGCGGCCGACGCCCCTTTTTTTTGAAATATCCTGCAATCTTTCCGCTTTGCGTTGTCTTACCCGTACCTTGAAGACCGACCATCATAACAATGGTGGGGGGATTGGATGCTAATTTGATGGTTGCTGTTTCCGAGCCCATCAATGCGGTCAACTCTTCGTTGACAATTTTAACAACTTGTTGCGCAGGTGTGAGGCTTTCAAGGACATCGCTGCCGACGCATCTTGCAGAAACGTTGCCGATGAATTCTTTTACCACCTTGAAGCTGACATCGGCCTCTAAAAGTGCTAATTTGATTTCTCGCATGGCGACTTTGACATCTGCCTCGGTCAAATGACCGTGTTGCCGCAGGTTTTTAAATGCTCTTGCGAGTTTTTCACTTAATCCTTCGAATGCCATGATTATTCCTCTTCTTCGAATTCGCTTGCGATGGAAATAATCTCTTCGGCGAATTGGTTGATTTCTGCTGTCTTGCTATGGCGATTATTAAAATCGCGGATATTCAATGCTAAATTTTTGATCTGCATCATTTGATCTTCCAAGCCGGCATAACGTTTGAAAAAGCCAAGCTGTGCTTCGGTTTCGGTGAGAAATTGCTCGCCGCGCTTAATATTGTCACGAACACCTTGACGAGTGATATTCATATGTTGGGCAATTTCCGAAAGAGAAAGATCTTCGTTATAATATAATTCCAAAGCATCTTTCATTTTGGGGGCCAAAATGTTGCCGTAGAAATCAATGAGAAGGGAAAAATGCAGGTCTTTCATAAAGCCGATCCACTCCTTATTACTAATGTAAAGCAAATTACTTTACACATTATAATGTATTTTCCCGATTTTGTCAATAGGTAGTTTTAAAATAATTCCCTTGTAATTTGTTTTATAATATTGTATACTGTATTATGGTAGCATAGGGTTGCTCTGTGCTTGAAAGGAGTGTATTTCAAATGCACTATGATTTTTTAATTGTGGGCAGTGGTTTATTTGGCGCTGTCTTTGCACATGAAGCATTAAAGCGGGGAAAATCCTGCTTAGTTTTAGAAAAACGCGACCATCTTGGTGGAAACATATATTGCGAGTCTGTGGAGGATATTGTTGTTCATCGATACGGTGCTCATATTTTTCACACAAATGATCAGCGGATCTGGGAGTATGTGAATGAGTTTGCTGTATTTAATCGGTATACAAACTCTCCGATTGCCAATTTTAACGGCGAGATTTACAATATGCCGTTCAATATGAATACCTTTAATAAAATGTGGGGTGTACGGACTCCGGAGGAAGCCAAAGCCAAGATTGAGGAACAACGCGCGGTAATTCAAGGTGAGCCCCAAAACCTGGAAGAGCAGGCGATCAGTCTTGTCGGCACCGATATCTATAAGAAATTGGTGGAAGGGTATACCGAGAAGCAATGGGGAAGACCTTGCAGCGAACTGCCGGCATTCATTATCAAGCGTCTCCCTGTTCGCTTTACATATGATAACAATTATTTTAATGATCGCTATCAGGGGATTCCCGAAGGCGGATATAATCAAATTATTGAAAAATTGCTGGATGGTGCAGATATTCGTTTGAACACAGATTATCTGCAAGAAAAAGATACTTGGAATGCAATGGCAGACCGGGTGATCTATACCGGAATGATCGATGCTTATTTCGATTATTGCTTTGGAAATCTGGAATATCGGAGTTTGCGGTTTGAAACAGAACTGCTGGATGAAACGAATTTCCAAGGGGTTGCGGTTGTCAACTATACCGATCGGCAAACACCGTATACACGAATTATTGAGCATAAACACTTTGAGTTCGGCGACCAGCCCAAAACTGTGATTACACGGGAATATCCGATCGATTGGCAACCAGGAATGGAACCTTATTATCCTGTGAATAATGAAGAAAACGGTGCCTTATATCAAAGGTACGCACAGCTTGCCGCAAAGGAAGAAAAGGTTTATTTCGGCGGCAGGTTGGGGCAGTATTGCTATTACGATATGGATAAAGTCATTAAGGCTGCTTTGGATATGGTAGAAATAGTATTTGGAGATGAACGATGAGTAAAGCTGTGATCAGCATCATAATACCGGTGTACGGTGTGGAAGAATATATCGGGAAAGCCATCGAGAGTATGCAGAAGCAGACCTTTCAAGATTGGGAGCTTTGGGCAGTTGATGATGGTTCGCCTGATCGCAGCGGAGCGATTTGCGATGAATATGCTGCAGCAGACCCTCGTATTCGTGTGATTCATAAGGAAAACGGCGGCGCACCCAGCGCGCGCAATGTTGCTATCGACAGGGCCAAAGGAAAGTATTTCTATTTTATGGATGCGGATGATTGGGCGGAGCCTACCATGCTGCAAGATATGCTGGATTTGGCGGAAATGAATCAAGCGCAGATGGTTGTAACCGGCTATTATATTGATTCGTATTATTCCGAAAACGAAAAGTATGTTCAAATTCAAAAAGTTGACGATGTGGTTTATAAGAGTCAACAAGAATTCAGAGAAGATTCTTACCGATTATTTGATAAAAATCTTTTGTATACGCCGTGGAATAAATTGTTTTTGGCGGATTACATACGCGAACGCAAACTATATTTTCCGGATACTTTTTGGGATGATTTTCCATTTTGCCTGAGTGTTATTCGGGATATCGGACGTGTGGTTGTATCTCAAAAACCATATTATCATTTTATGAGAAAACGTTCCGAGAGCGAGACGACAAAGTATCGCAAAGAAATGTATGATAAGCGGGAAGAAGAGCATGGCTGGATGGAAGATCTCTATGCATATTGGAAGATTGAAAATCCGGCAGTCCTTGAATTTTTAGCTCGGCGTTATGTGGAGCGATTGATCGGGTGTATTGAAAATGTCACCAATGCTTCTTGCACATTAAGTTATAAAGAAAAACGCGCACATATTCGCCAAATTATTCGGTCGGAGCGTGCGCAAAGATGCTTGAAAATAGCCAAGCCGCGCTCGGATTATATGAAGATTATGCTTTTGCCGTTGAAATGGAAATGCGTTTCTTTATGTTTGATGGAAGGCGCATTTATCAGTCGAGTCAAAAAGGCAAATGTAAAACGATTTGTAAAATTAAAGGCAAATCGCTAAAAAATGTTAAAAAGGAAAAATATTTATTGACAAGCGGGTGTTTTATCATTATAATATTATCTGCTATTGATTTTTCCTTTTAGGATGAAGGAGAGCAATGAGGGTTAATTTAAAAGACGCTTTTATATTAGACCGCTATGAAAAAGAACTGAAATTTCAGTTGAATATCGGGGAAGATGAGGATCTGAACACTCTTGCTTCTTTTCCGTGTTCGCCGGAAGTATCGTTCAAGATTTATGGCAAATACGGTCTGGTTATGTGCGACACAACGATTGATTTTGAATATGAAAGTTATTGCTATCGTTGCTTATCGGCAGTGAAAGGAATGCATCATATCGAAAATCAACGTCGTATGATAACTGATCCTTTAAAAGAGGATGAGACAACGATTTTGATTGATCCGAATTTTGATTTCCACCCTGATATTGAGGCGAAAAATCAAATTATAATGGAATTTCCGGAGCGGTTTCTTTGTTCGGAAGATTGTAAGGGGTTATGCTCCATATGTGGATGCAATCGTAATGTTAAAGAATGTAACTGCGAAGAAAGTTTCTAAATTATTAAGTTTAAAATGGCAAAGATAAATGGAGGATAGTTAAATGGCAGTACCTAAGAGAAAAGTTTCCAAAGCGAGAAGAGACAAAAGAAGAAGCAGTGTATGGAAGTTGGGCGCCCCCACTCTGACCGAGTGCCCCCAATGTCATGCAATGAAGGCTCCGCATAAGGCTTGCCCTGAGTGTGGATATGTGAATGCCGATCTTTCTGTTAAGGATGGCAAGATCACTGTGAAGGCCGCTGCTGCTAAGAAGGAAGAAGTCAAGGTTGAAGAGACCAAAGCTGTTGTCGAAGAAACCGAAGCTGTCGAAGAGACTTCTGCAGAATAATCGGTCTGATTATGTTGATGATAGAGAAGGCGGAGATCCCTGCCTTCTCTTTTCTTCGTTATTAAGGTGAGAATAAGGGATGAAGGAGGTGCACTATGGCTGCTAAAATCAGCAATGTTTCGTCCGGCTCCATTGCAGAGGAACTTGGATTAAAAGCAGGTGATTTTTTAATTTCGATCAATGATCATAAAATTACCGATATCATCGATTATATGTATTATGAAGCTGTGGCGGAATTGGATTTGTTGATGGAAATCGACGGCGAACAAGTTCTGTTTGAGATCGAAAAAGAATGTGAAGAACCGCTGGGTCTGGATTTTGAAAATTTCTTATTGGATCAGCAACGCAGCTGCAAAAATAAGTGCATCTTCTGCTTTATTGATCAACTGCCTAAGGGACTAAGAAAGACCTTGTATTTTAAGGACGATGATGCGCGGTTATCTTTTTTGATGGGGAACTATATCACTCTTACCAATCTGAGCGAAGAGGATATTGAGCGCATTATTTCGATGCGGATTTCGCCCATTAATATTTCAGTCCATACGACTGAGCCGGAACTGCGCGTAGCCATGATGGCAAACCCACAAGCGGCAAAGATCAATGAGATTTTAAAACGGTTTTACGATGCCGGAATTGAAATGAATTGCCAGATTGTATTATGCAAGGGAGTAAACGATGGAACGCATCTTGAAAAATCCCTGCGCGATTTGGCCGCCTT
>JAZSBU010000054.1:0-12922 GCA_045602565.1 Eubacteriales bacterium
CGGGTGATAGCACCCAGGCAGCGCACGCCCAAACCGGGGCCGGGGAAGGGCTGACGGTAGACCATTGCGTGGGGCAGGCCCAAGGCTTCGCCGACCACGCGGACTTCGTCCTTAAAGAGCAGTTTGATAGGCTCCACCAGCTCAAACTGCAGGTCTTCGGGCAGGCCGCCCACGTTATGATGGGATTTGACCGCCTTTTTGCCCTCGGCTTGCTTGAAGCTTTCCAGAATATCGGGATAGATGGTACCCTGCGCCAGGAAGGAGACCCCTTCCAGCTTGCGGGCTTCATCCGCAAAGACATTGATGAATTCAGCGCCGATGATCTTGCGTTTCTTTTCGGGCTCGGCAACGTCCTTCAAAAGATCCAAGAAGCGATCGGTGGCGTCCACATAGATCAGGTTGGCATCCAATTCTTCGCCGAAGATCTTAATGACATTTTCCGATTCGTTTTTCCGCATCAGGCCGTGGTTGACATGGACGCAGATCAACTGCTTGCCGATCGCTTTGATCAGCAATGCGGCGACAACGGAAGAATCCACACCGCCGGAAAGGGCGAGCAAAACCTTCTTATCGCCGACCTGGGCGCGCACCGCAGCGATCTGCTCTTCAATAAACGCATCGGCAAGCTCTTTATTGACAATTCTTGCCATTGATTCAGGACGTACATTCGAATTCATACTTTTTATCTCCTTTTATTTTTAAGGTGGCAAGAGTAATCCGAACCTTGTTTTAAAAAGGCGGATTTCCGCTCACCCTTTGTTAAAATACTCGCCAATGCACAAAGCATTGGCTGCGTTTTGTGCCTTGGTTGAACAAAAATCCGCTCTTTTTAAAATCTTCGACCTCAAAGCGAGAAGATTTCGAGGGATTTTTGTTCATCTTTTTTGCGGATAGGCCGTCGCCTATCAAGAAAAAATGGGCAAAAAGCACCGAAAGATTCCACTTTGAGGCAGGTTCGGATTGCTCTTGTCACCTTAGTCAAAAAGTGGGGTGGAAAAATACCGCTCGGCGGTATCGGGAAGGACGGTCACGACGGTCTTCCCTTTCCCCAACTTTTTAGCTAATTTCAATGCGGCCGCCACATTGGTGCCGCTGCTGATGCCGCAAAGGATCCCTTCCTTGGATGCCAGATCCTTAGAGGTCTGCAATGCTTCTTCATCCTTGACGATGCAGACATCATCATAAATATTTTGATTCAATATTGCGGGAATTATCCCATCGCCGATGCCCATCTGCAGATGGGTGCCGATGGAGCCGCCCGAAAGGATGGCGGCGTTTTCGGGCTCCACCGCCCAGATGGTCATCTCAGGATTGGCGGCTTTCAAGGTTTCGCCGATGCCGGTAATGGTACCGCCGGTACCGATACCGGAGCAAAAACCGTGGATCGGGCCATTCTCCTGCTCCAGGATCTCCTTGCCGGTTTGGGCGCGTTGAATAGCGGGGTTGGCGGGATTTTCAAACTGCTGGGGTACAAAGACGCGGGGATCTTCCCTTTGCATCTTGAGCGCCAGCGCCAAGCACTCTTCGATACAAGCGCCGATATTGCCGGCATCGTGCACCAATATCACTTCCGCGCCATACTGACGGACCAATTTCCGCCGCTCTTCGCTGACGGAATCAGGCATAATGATCTTGACTTGATAGCCCTTGACCGCGCCGACCAACGCAAGACCGATGCCTTGGTTGCCGCTGGTGGGCTCCACAATGATCGTATCTTCCTTCAGCAAGCCGCGCTCTTCGGCATCGCGGATCATATTATAAGCAGTACGGGTTTTGATGGACCCGCCCACATTCAAGCCTTCAAATTTTACTAAAATCTCTGCACTATCGGGATCGGGCAGGTTACGCAAGCGGATGATCGGGGTATTCCCCATCGCATCCAAGATTGAATTACATACCATCTGCGGTCCCTCCTTACTCTAAAGCATTAAAAAACAACTTTTATTATATAAAATTATACGTCATAATGCAATATTTTTTCACAAAATTCTTATTCTAATATATGAAAAAATCGGATGCGCGTGCACGCATCCGATCCTTTTATTCTTCATTTTCTTGCTTTTCCAATTTCTTTTCCCGCCGATAGATCCAAAACGCACCCAGCATAATAAAGACAAAGGCGGTTCCGATAACGATCAAGGCTTTAAAGAAATCATCGATGGTAAGCAATACCGCGCAAAGACCCAGCAGCGCCGCAACCCCATAGAGCACCGCCACCGCTTTCTTTTGGGAAAGCCCTAAGGCGATCAGCTTATGATGGAGATGGGATTTATCGCCCTGGGTGGGGGATTTACCCGATAAAATCCGCCGCACCGCCGCAAAGAGCAGGTCATAGATGGGCAGCAAATACAACAAAACCGGGACGAAGAAAGCTACCACCGCATAGGCCTTAAACAAGCCTAAAATGGAAAGGCAGGCCAGCGAATAGCCGATAAACATCGCGCCGGTATCCCCCATAAACATCTTGGCGGGGTTGAAATTATAGGGCAAAAAGCCGATGCAGGCACCCGCCAATGCGGCCGCAATGATCGCCGCCTGGGAGGCTTCCAGCAAAATCAGGATGACCATGCTGCTGATGGTCATGATCCCCGAAACACCGCAAGCCAGACCGTCCAGACCGTCGATGATATTGACCGCATTCAAAATGGCCAGCAACCAAATGACGCTGACCACGATCTGCCAGATCAGCGGCAGTTCGATATAGGGCGTATTGCCAAAGAAATTGGGGAACCGCTCGATCCGCACCCCGCAGGCGACCGGAAACGCCACCGCCACCATCTGAACGACGAACTTGCGGGAGGCGCGCAACGCCAAGACATCGTCGGCCATTCCCAGCGCCACCATTACCATCGCGCCCATCAACATTCCGTAGATGGGCAGGTTGATGAAATCGAAAGTAAAGACCAAGGTGCTGATGAAAAAGCCTAAAAAGATCGCCAAACCACCCAGGCGAGGGATGGGCTTTTTATGCATCCGTCGGCTATCCTTAGGGACATCGATGGCACCGATTTTTTCCGCCACCTTCTGCGCCAGCGGCGAGCAGAGAAAACTCAGCAACGCCGCCACGAAAAAGGAAAGGGCTATGATAATATAATCAAATTTAGACATAAACAACCTCGATCAACGACCGACAAAGCCGATTCGTTCGTGAACTCTTGCTAAGGTCTTGGTAGCGATCTCCCGCGCAGCCAAGGCGGAGCGGGTATAGACCTCGCGCAGATAGGCAGGATCCGCCATCAATCTGCGATATTCCTCCTGCAGCGGGGTCAGCTCGGCGATGATGGCTTCGGCGACGGCGGTCTTAAAGGTGCCGTAGCCCTGCCCTTCAAATTCGCTGACCGCCTGCTCAATGGTCTTGCCGGTCATGGCGCTATAGATGGTGAGCAGGTTATTCATCCCATGCCGCCCTTCTTCAAAGGCGATGCGGTTTTCGGAATCGGTGACCGCCGATTTGCATTTCTTCAAGATCTTGGCGGGCTCATCAATGATGCTGATATAGCTTTTGGGGTTGGGATCGGATTTGCTCATCTTCTTATCCGGCTGGGTCAGGCTCATCACCTTGGCACCCAGCGACGGGATATACCCCTCGGGAACGGTGAAGAGATCGGGGAAGATGCCATTCATCCGATTGGCGATGTTCCGCGCCAGCTCCAGATGCTGCTTTTGGTCCACGCCCACCGGCACCAGATCGGTATCATAAAGCAGAATATCCGCCGCCATCAAAACAGGATAATCGAAAAGGCCTGCATTGATATTATCGGCATACCGCTTGGATTTATCCTTAAACTGCGTCATGCGGGAAAGCTCGCCGAACATGGTATAGCAGTTGAGGATCCAGGAAAGCTCGCAATGCTCGGGGACATGGCTTTGGATAAAGATCAAATTCTTTTCGGGATCCACCCCGCTGGCGATGATCATCGCCAAGGTGGAAAGGATGCGCTCGTGCAGTTCCTTGGGATCCTGACGAACGGTGATCGCATGGAGATCCACCACCGAAAAGATGCCCTTGCCCTTTTCGCTGACCTTGCTCCAATTCCGCACCGCGCCGATATAGTTGCCCAGCGTAATAATACCGCTGGGTTGAATTCCGCTGAAAATGGTTTGCTCTGCCATATGATAAGTCTCCTTAGACATAAAAATTCATTTTAAACATCATACCACAAATAATCCAACTTGACAACTATGAAAATAAATATTATTATATTAGACGGAAATTTATGTAATTTATAGATAGGAGTTTTAAGTTAAATGGAAGTTAGAACACGATTTGCGCCAAGTCCTACAGGCTATATGCACGTAGGCAACTTGAGAACCGCTTTATACACCTACCTGATCGCGCGGCAGAACAACGGTAAGTTCATTCTGCGGATCGAAGATACCGATCAGGAACGGTATGTGGAAGGCGCGGTGGATCTCATCTATCGCACCATGAAGGAAACCGGAATGTTCTGGGACGAAGGTCCCGATGTAGGCGGCGATTACGGCCCCTATATCCAGAGCGAACGCCAGAACTTATATATGGACTATGCCAAAATGCTGGTGGAAAAAGGCGCCGCCTATTATTGCTTCTGCGATAAGGAGCGGTTGGACGAGCTGAAGCTGATCCATTCCATCTCCAAAGTCCCCCATAAGTATGACGGCCATTGCCGCAATCTCTCCAAGGAAGAGATCGAAGAAAAATTGGCGGCAGGGGTTCCCTTTGTTATCCGCCAGAAGATCCCCGAAGGCGGTACCACCACCTTCCACGACGAGATCTACGGCGAGATCACCGTCGACAACAGCGAACTGGACGATCAGATCTTGATGAAAACCGACGGTCTGCCCACCTACAACTTTGCCAACGTGGTCGACGACCATCTGATGAACATCACCCACGTGGTCCGCGGCAAGGAATACCTTTCCTCCGCCCCCAAATATAACCTGCTCTATGAAGCATTCGGTTGGGAGATCCCCAAATACGTCCATTGCGCGCCGGTGATGAAAGATGCCCATAATAAGCTTTCCAAGCGCAACGGCGACGCTTCCTATGAAGACCTGATCAAAAAAGGCTACCTCAAGGATGCCGTCATCAACTATATCGCCCTTTTGGGCTGGGCGCCCAAGAGCGAGCAGGAAAAGTTCACTTTAGAGGAACTGATCCAAGAATTCGATATCGCGGGTATTTCCAAATCCCCTGCCATCTTTGATAATGAAAAGCTGGCTTGGCTCAACGGCGAATATATCAAAGCGATGCCCGCCGAGGAATTTTTGGAGATGGCGATGCCCTTCATTAAAGAAGCGGTGAAGCGCGACGATGTGGATTTTGCCTCCCTTGCCGCCTTGCTGCAGGGTCGCTGCCAGATCCTCAACGAGATCCCCGAAATGATCGATTTCATCGATACTCTGCCCGAATATGACATTGCTCTTTATACCCATAAGAAGATGAAGACCAACCCCGAAAATTCGCTGGATTCCTTGAAAGCCATTCTGCCCACCTTGGAGGCGGTCAGCGACTGGACCCAAGAGAATATCCATACCGCACTGTTCGATCTGATCGCCAAACTGGAAGTGAAGAACGGCCTGATCCTCTGGCCGCTGCGTACCGCCCTTTCGGGCAAGCAGTTTACCCCCGGCGGCGGTGTGGAACTGGCCTATCTGCTGGGCAAAGAAGAAACCCTGGCAAGAATCCAAAAGGGTATTGAAAAATTGTCTTAAACGGGACATAAACCGTTTGGTCTGTCGTTACTGATCCTGATCCGGACCTTAAATCATACTAAGGAGAACTGAATAATGAAGAATTTTTCCGTCAAAGGAATGGCGATCGCCGGTGTGATCGCCGCCCTTTACGTTGCCTTAACGCTGCCCTTCGGGCAGTTTGCCTTCGGCCCGATCCAATTTCGCTTGGCTGAAATTTTGACCCTGTTGCCCTTTCTTTCCCCTTGGGCGATCTGGGGGGTCACCATTGGTTGCCTTCTTTCCAATCTGCTGTTTTCCACCGTTTGGGATGCCATTTTCGGTACGCTAGCAACCTTGATCGCCGCCTATTTCACCTATAAGAGCCGCCATCTTCTGATCGCGCCCATTTGGCCGATCCTCTGGAACGGCCTTGTCATCGGAACGATGCTTGCCATCCTAACGCTGGATTCCTTTGCCATTGTTCCTTGGCTGACGATGATGGCTCAGATCACAGCCAGCGAATTTATCGTCTGCTTTGCGTTGGGCGTGCCCTTTATCAAATACTTCAAACAATACAAATTGGATCGATTCTTAAACTAAAAAGAAAAAGGATAGAGAATGTAATTTCATTCCCTATCCTTTATTTTTTCTAAAAATGTCTATTTTACAATTCTTCAAACCGTTCAAATGGGATGAGATTTTCGTTTTCTCTTACCGAAGGCGTATGTCGATACGTCGAGGGAAGAAAAACGGAAAGATCGACCATTTCAACGGTTTAACTCTTCTAAGAATTCGCCGATTCGCTTTAGTGCTTCTTTGATGTGGTCGGTCGAATAGCAATACGATGCGCGGACAAATCCTTCGCCGCCCTGCCCAAAAGCAGGACCGGGAACCACCGCCACGTGCTTGCTTTCCAGCAGGCGTTGGCAGAATTCTTCGCTGGTCAGTCCGGTCTTTTCGATGCAAGGGAAGGCATAGAAGGCGCCCTTAGGATCGCGGCAGGTCAGCCCCAGCCGATTAAATCCATCCACGATCAAGCGGCGGCGCATATCATATTCCTCCGTCATCTCCGCCACGATCTCATCGCACTCGGTCATCGCCACAATGGCGGCATACTGCGAGGTGGTGGGAGCGCACATAATGGCAAACTGATGGATCTTGGTGATCTGCGCCAAGATCTCCTGCGGACCGCAGGCATAGCCCATGCGCCAGCCGGTCATGGAAAAGGCCTTGGAAAAGCCGTTGACCACCACGGTACGCTCCTTCATATCGGGCAGGGATGCGATGGATACATGGCTCTTGCCGCCGAAGGTCAGTTCGGCATAGATCTCGTCCGAAAGGACCAAGATATCGGTGCCGCGGAGCACTTCGGCGATCTTTTCCAGATCCTCTTTTTCCATAATGGCGCCGGTGGGATTGCAGGGATAAGGCAGGATCAACGCCTTGGTCTTAGGAGTAATCGCCGCCTTTAGGGCTTCGGGGGTCAATTTAAATTGATCCTCTGCCTTGGTTTCGATAATGACAGGGACACCGCCTGCCAAGCGGGTAATAGGTTCATAGCAGACATAGCTGGGCTGCGGGATGATGACCTCGTCTCCCGGTGCTACAGTTGCGCGGATAAAGCCATCGATGGCTTCACTTCCGCCGACGGTGATCAAAATTTCGTGTAGCGGATCATACGTCAACTGATACTTCCGTTCCATATACCCCGCCACCGTCTCCCGCAGAGATTGCAAGCCGCTGTTGGAGGTATAGCGGGTCTTCCCCGCCTCCAAGGAGCGAATACCTGCCTTGCGGATCTGCCAGGGGGTTGGGAAATCCGGCTCGCCCACACCCAAAGAGATGACCTCGCTCATCGTCTCCGCCAGGTCGAAAAAGCGGCGGATACCGGAGGGCTGAATCTTCAACACTTCGGGGTTTAAAAGCTTATTATAGTTCATCAAAGGGAATACAGCCCCCGATCATCCGAATTCGTGTCGCAAAGCTGAACATCCAGTTCTTTATAGCGGCGGAGAACGAAATGGGTGGCGGTGGAGGTGACACTCTCCATCGTCGCCAACTCTTTTGCCACAAACTTTGCCACATCGTGAAAACTCTTGCCCTTGACGATGACGGTCAGATCATAGCCGCCGCTCATCAGATAGACCGATTCCACTTCGGGATATTTGGCGATATTCTCTGCCACTTCTTCAAAGCCCAAGGTCGCCTTGGGAGTGACCTTCAGCTCGATCAGCGCAGATACATAGGTATTATCCACCCGCTCCCAGTCGATGACCGCTTTATAGCCTCGGATGATC
Organism: Eubacteriales bacterium; assembly: GCA_045602565.1. Classification (GTDB taxonomy): domain Bacteria; phylum Bacillota; class Clostridia; order Oscillospirales; family QAKW01; genus QAKW01. The sequence goes on from JAZSBU010000054.1 coordinate 7,953, forward strand.
CCTTCCTTTTCCATCTCATCGATGGCAGCAGCCACCGCCTTGGTCTCGGCGCCCAGCATGGTCGCCATCTCTTCCAACGAAAGACGGGAATTTTTATGCAGCAATTTCAATAATTTCAGTTTCATCGGGTTTCTCCTTATTTATTTATACAAAGGAAATTTCTCGCAAAGTTCCAAAACTTCTTTGGTGATACGCTCTTTATTGCCTTCAAAATCGGTAATAACTTCCTTGATCCAGACCGCGATCTTTTCCATTTCGGGCTCTTTAAATCCGCGGGTGGTTACCGCAGGAGAACCCAGGCGGATACCGCTGGTGACAAAGGGCTTCTCGGGATCGTTGGGGATGGCATTCTTATTAGCGGTGATATGCACCTCATCCAGCCGATGCTCCAGCTCCTTGCCGGTGATGCCGTTGCTGCGCAGATCCAGCAGCAAAAGGTGGTTATCGGTACCGCCCGAAACCAGATTGATGCCCTCTTCCAAAAGCTTCTTTTCCAGTGCCTTAGCGTTCTTGACCACCTGCTTTTGGTACTCCTTGAATTCCGGTTTCAAGGCTTCGCCGAAGCAAACGGCCTTGGCGGCAATGATATGCTCCAAGGGACCGCCCTGGGTACCGGGGAAGATGGCCTTATCGATCGCCTTGGCATATTCCTCTTTGCAAAGGATCATACCGCCGCGGGGACCGCGCAGGGTCTTATGGGTGGTGGTGGTAACGATATCCGCATAGGGACCGGGCGAGGGATGCTCCCCTGCCGCCACCAAGCCGGCGATATGCGCCATATCCACCATAAAGAGTGCGCCGACGCTCTTGGCGATCTCGGAGATGCGCTTGAAATCGATGGTGCGGGGATAGGCCGAAGCACCCGCAACGATCATCTTGGGGTTATTTTCTTTGGCAAGCTGCTCCAGAACGTCATAGTCGATATAACCGTCGTCGGAAACGCCGTAGGGAACAAAGTTGAAGAACGCACCGGACATATTGACCGGGCTGCCGTGGGTCAAGTGACCGCCGTGGGCAAGATTCATACCCAAAACGGTATCGCCGGGCTTTAAGAAGGCAAAATAAACCGCCATATTCGCTTGCGCGCCGCTATGGGGCTGGACATTGGCGTGGTCGGCGCCAAAAAGCTCGCAAGCGCGCTTGCGGGCGATCTCTTCCAGAACGTCGACGCATTGGCAACCGCCATAATAACGCTTGCCGGGATAGCCTTCGGCATATTTATTGGTCAATACCGTACCCATCGCCGCCATCACCGCGGGAGATGCCACGTTTTCGGAGGCGATCAACTCGATGCCTTCCTTCTGGCGGGTGTATTCCGCATCAATGGCGGCACCAACCTCAGCATCGCAACTACGGATAAATTCAATGTTTTCTTCGATTCTCATTTCTTTGTTCCTCCCAATTCCTTTGTTTTTTCAAATGATTTTTCAACTGCTTCCATCACAGCACCGCGGAACGCATTACGTTCCAGCGCGGCCACACCCTCGATGGTGCTGCCGCCGGGGCTGCACACCGCATCCTTTAATTCGGCAGGATGCTTGCCGCTTTCGATGGCATTCTTGGCGGCTCCCAACACCGTCCCCGCCGCCAATTCCAAGGCGGTCTCGCGGGGGATGCCGCAGGTGACAGCACCGTCTGCCAACGCTTCGATAAAGAGATAGACAAATGCCGGCCCGCACCCCGAAAGGGCGGTGCCTGCATCGATCAGATGCTCCGGCAATTTATATAGTTTCCCCGCCTGCGCGAAAAGATTCAAAAAGGTTTCTTCTTGCTCCGCGGCGATATTTTCGGTGGTATAAAGGATCCGCCCTTCCCCCACCGCCACCGGTGTATTGGGCATAATGCGGATCCAGGATGCCTTTTTGCCCAACATCGCGGAAAGGGTCTCGATCTTCAAGCCCGCCGCCATACTGATCAACACTTGATCTCCCTGCAATGGAAGGTTCTGCAACAGTTTTTCCATTCCTTGGGGCTTGACACCCAAAACAATATAATCGCATTCGGCGGCAATTTGGTTGGCATCCGCCACCGCCGCGCCGATCTTTTGCGCTAAGCCTTGGGCTTTTTCAAGATCGGTGTCGGCGAGCAAAATGTTCTCTCCGCCCACCGCTTTTGCAGCGGCGGTCGCCAGAGCACCGCCCATATTCCCGCAACCGATAAATCCGTATTTCATTTTATCTCACCTGCCCGTTTCCGTGAATAATGTATTTATACGCGGTCAATTCCCTTAAGCCCATCGGGCCGCGGGCGTGTAATTTTTGGGTGGAGATGCCCATCTCGCAGCCCAAGCCAAACTGACCGCCGTCGGTAAACCGCGTGGATGCATTGACATAAACTGCCGCGCTGTCCACCATCGCGCAAAACCGCTTGGCGTTTTCGGCATTTTGGGTCAAGATTGCTTCGCTATGGCCGGTGGAATGAATAGCGATATGAGCGATTGCTTCATCGGTATCCCCCACCACCTTGACCGCCATAATGTAGTCTAAAAACTCGGTATCAAAATCCCGCTCATTGACAGGAGTGCCGTTCATAATGGCTTGCGCTTCGCGGTCGCAGCGGAATTCCACCTGCGCCAGCCGCGCTTTGAGTTTGGGCAAAAATTCCCCGGCGATCGCCCGATGCACCAGGCAGACCTCCGCCGCATTGCAGACCGAAGGGCGGGAGGTTTTGGCATTTTCCAAAATGTTCAGTGCCTGCTCCTGCTCGGCGGATTCATCCACATAAATGTGGCAGATCCCCGTCCCCGTCTGGATGACCGGAACCTTCGCTCCCTCCAGGCAGGCGTTGATCAGCCCTGCGCCGCCGCGGGGGATCAGCAGATCCACATACCCCACCGCCTCCATCAGCTCCTTGGCGGATTGGCGGGTGGTATCTTCCACCAACTGCACGCTGTCGGCGGGTAGCCCCAAATCGCAAAGCCCCTGCCGCAAAGCGCAGACAATGGCATTGGCCGACCGCCATGCCTCTTTACCGCTGCGCAGAACGCAGACATTGCCGCTCTTAAACGCCAAGGCGGCCGCATCGGCGGTGACATTGGGGCGGCTTTCGTAAATAATGGCAACCACGCCCATCGCTACCGCCGTCTTTTCGATCACCAAGCCGTTGGGGCGTTCTACCCGCTCCAACACCGCGCCGATAGGATCGGGAAGCTCGGCGACCTCGCGGATGCCCGCCGCCATCTCTTGGATGCGTGCTTCGTTCAGCCGCAGGCGGTCCTGCATCACAACCGTCATGGTGTCGCCGAACTGCGCCAGATCTTCCGCATTGGCGGCTAAGATTTCTGCCGCCGCTTGCTCCAGCCGATCGGCCATCGCCAGCAAGGCTTCGTTCTTTTGTTCTTGGGTCAGCAGCACCATCGCCGCGCGGGTGGCTGCCGCCTTTTTTAATATCTCTTGTGTACTCATTTTTTAAATAATGTTCCTACCGGTTTTCCTTCTAAAATATCATATAATTTTTCGGGATCGTCGCCGTTGGCGATCACCGTGGAGATGCCCGCATCCAAGCAAAGTTTGGCGGCGGAAAGCTTGGTCGCCATCCCGCCGGTGCCCAGCGCCGAACCCTTGCCGCCGGCAGTCGCCAGCAGTTCGGGGGTGATCTCCGACACCACCGACACCAATTTGGCATCGGGATCCTTGCGGGGATCGGCGGTATAAAGACCGTCAATGTCGGTCAGCAGGACCAAAAGATCCGCCTCCGCCCCTTTGGCAACGATCGCGCCCAAGGTGTCGTTGTCCCCCACCGCGATCTCGGCGGTGGAAACGGTGTCGTTCTCGTTGATGATGGGCAACGCGCCCAGCTCCAATAGGCGATGCAGGGTGTTGCGGAAATTCTCGTAGCGATCGGCGTGGTTCATATCCTCGCCGGTCAGCAGGATCTGCGCCACTGTATGATTGTATTCCGCAAAGAGCTTATCGTAGGTATACATCAATTCGCATTGCCCCACCGCGGCCGCCGCCTGCTTGGTGGGCATATCCTGCGGCCGTTCCTTCAAAGAAAGCTTACCGACACCCATCCCGATCGCACCGGAGGAGACCAGCACCACCTCGTGCCCTGCGTTCTTCAGATCGCTCAGAACACGGCAAAGGCTCTCGATGTGGCGGATATTCAAATTTCCTGTTTTGTGGGTCAGCGTCGACGTGCCGACCTTAATGACAACGCGCATTTTCTTATACCTTCTTATAGATAATAGTTATACAGCATAATTATATAATAAACCTATTATAATTGCAATCTCTTTTTTTCATCACAAAAAAATAAAAAAGCATTGACAAACAGAACATCCTTTGATATAATAATCAAGCATTTGAAAGCAAATGAGTCCAATATGGGGGTATAGCTCAGCTGGGAGAGCGCTTGAATGGCATTCAAGAGGTCAGCGGTTCGATCCCGCTTATCTCCACCAAAAAGATCAGGTACACATTCGTGTACCTGATTTTTTGTGTCGATAAGCTTTTGGATCTGACCGCGCATTGCAACGCAATGCGCGGGTCAGATAACCCGCATTTTCGGCAAGACGTCCTCTTGCCGCGTTCCGCTAAGCGGAACCGTCCCATCGGGGCGAAAAATGCGAGGTTTCACGGAGCGGCATAAGAAAGCCGCGGAGTATCCCGCTTATCCCACTGCGCACAAATCCTTGTTGTCTTGACGCAGAGTTACCGCTTATCTCCACCTCGGTTCGTCAAGTTTTATTTTTTTGCCCGCTCAAATCGAGTGGGTATTTTTTGTTTCAAAGTACTTTTTATTGGACTCATAGTGTGATATACTGTGTTTGTGAGGTGAGAAAAATGAAAGAATGTATCAACTCGTTAGTTCAATTATGCAAGGAACAACCATTTAATGTTGAGAAAATCCAAGCCTATATCCTCGATAACAAATTAAACAGCGAAGAAATCACTCGAGCTGCCATCGAACTCTGCGAGTATGGTATGTTCGCTTATGATGAATTCAGATATCATAATAAAAGAGAACCT
>JAZSBU010000055.1:0-8078 GCA_045602565.1 Eubacteriales bacterium
TGCCAATATTCCGGCTGGCTGGTGTATTGATCACAGGCGACAACACTCCATTTGTTCATATCAACATTGGATGGAATCAAAATGTCTGTGGGAATAAACCCGATGTTTTTGTAATCGAACATAATAAACTCCTTATTTTAAAAATGCGTAAAATGCGCGGATAGTTTCATAGATATCTGCTTTGGAAGCGATTTCAAAGGGGGCGTGCATAGAGAGTAACCCGATACCGATATCCACCGTGTCGATGTTGCGGTTCGCCATATATTTCGCAACCGTCCCGCCGCCACCGGCATCGACGGCACCTAAAAGGCCGGTCTGCCAGCGGATGCCGTTTTCATCAAACAAACGAGTAAAGAATCCCATCGTTTCTGCCGAAGCATCGGAGGTGCCGCTCTTACCGCGGGCACCGGTGTATTTGGTGATGCAGGGCCCGTGACTGAGGCGGCAACAGTTTTGCGATTCGGTTGCCGCCATATAAAGGGGATCCAGAGCCGCATTGACATCGGCAGAAAGGCACTTACTTTGCAGGCAAAGCTCGGGCAGACTTTCATTGGGTGCGATTCGCCCGAAAACGAGTTCCATAAATTGGCTTTGCATACCGCTGACACCGTCGGACCCGATCTCTTCTTTATCAACCAATGCGACTAAAGCGGTTTTTTCCGGCTGTTCCAATTGCATTAAAGCCTCAAACGCGGTGTAGGCGCAGATGCGGTCGTCGTGACCATATGCACCGATCAAGCTCTTATCAAAACCCAATTCTGCGGGGGCATACTTGGGAACTAAAGTCAGTTCGGCAGAGATGAAATCTTTTTCTGCCATCCCGTATTTTTCGTTGAGGATCTTCAACACTGCGGATTTGACGCGATCTTTATCGACCGTCATATCGGGGATGGATCCGGCGATGACCCGCAGGTTTTCGCCTTCGATGACCTTGGATGCGCTTTTCTCCATCTGTTCGTGGGAAAGATGGATCAGAAGCTCCGAAATGCAAAAGGTATAGTCATTCCCCGAAAGGTCGACACGCTTGCCGTCGTTTAAAATAACAACGCCTTCCAATCCCAAGGGGATGGCGGTCCATTGATATTTTTTGATACCGCCGTAGTAGTGGGTCTTTAACAGCGCCAGCCCTTCGGATTCATAAAGCGGGCAGGGCTTCAAATCAATGCGCGGCGAATCGATATGCGCTGCGGCAATATGCATTCCCTCGGAAATGGGGCGTTTGCCCATAATTCCCAAAAAGATGCTCCGATCGCGGTTGACGATATAAAATTTATCGCCGGGTTGAAGCGCGGCATCGCGCTCCAAAGGCTTATAACCGTTTTCTTCGGCTCTCTTTTTAAAATAAGCGGTGCAGGCGCGCTCGGTTCTGCATTGATCCATAAAGCGCATATAACCCTCCGCCGCTTCAAAGATTGCCGGAATTTCTTCTTTGTTTTCATAAATATTTTTGGTTTCGTAAAATAAACTCATTGATGTTCTCCCAAAATAATCTTTATCAAATTGATTGTTTCTTGATGTAAAGCGGTTAAATCTCCATTGTTATAAAGTACATAGTCGCTTTTAGAAGTGTAGTACTCGGCGGGATGCTGGCTGGAAAGTCTCTTTTCGGCTTCGTTTGGCTGCAGGTGATCCCGTTGTATTATGCGTTCGGTCGCCGCTTTGTGGTCGGCGATGACCGATAAAACACAATCGCACTTTTGATCCAATCCGCTTTCAAAAAGCAGCGGTGCGTCCAAGATGATATGGTCTTCGTTGTGTTCCATCAAATCGTCATGGATGGCCGAGAGGATATGGGGCATGACCAGGCTGTTCAACCGCTCAAGAGCGTTGGGGTTTCCCATGGTATATTTTCGCAAAACGGCGCGATTTAATGCACCATTTTCAATTATTTCATTGCCGTATTCATTGGCAAGTGTATTTAGGACCGTCGGATCGCGGTATACACGTTCGTGAACAATAAAGTCGCAATCCAGATGATAAAATCCCTGCTCTTTAAAGATTTGGGCAACAGTGCTTTTTCCTGCACCGCTGAACCCGGTTAATCCTAATATCATTTTATAACCTTTCTGCATCAACAATTTGGAACGATGCGGCGCGTAGTAATCGATTGCGTACCGCTAATCCCATTCCGTTTTCGCTTGGCTCCATAGCGTAGATTTTTTTGCAAGGGAGGTGATCGAATTCCCGTAATGCGCGGAACAATGCTTGAGATTGGGAGAGGGGATCGGATTCCGAACCGAAAGAAACGGCGCGGGGAAAACGGTCAAGATATTCATCAAACGCCAAAACCCAAGTGTCTTCGTCTATTGCCTTAAGAATGGCATTGCAAACCTTTTCGCATTCTCCGCGAACAATGAGGAGCGGTGCTTTGGGTGCGTAGTGGCGGTGAAGCATTCCGGGGGAGGAGACTTTTTGGCCTTCTTTTACCGGATTTAATACTGCGGGATCGACCTCGACGTCAAAACCGACATTTTTCAGCATATCCACTGTAATGCCGCCGGGACGTAAAATCTTGATTCGATAATTTCCCAAAGGAAGCAGAACGGTGCTTTCCACACCGATGGAACATTCGCCGCCGTCGATGATCGCGGCGATTTTACCGGTCAGATCTTCTTGGCAATGGGAAAGGCAAGTGGGAGAGGGGCGCCCTGAAAGGTTGGCGCTTGGGGCCACGATCGGCACTCCCGCCGCACGAATCAATGCCGATGCGATGGGATGATCCGGACAGCGCACAGCCACAGTATCCAGCCCGGCGGAAACAATATCCGGAAGCTCTTTCTTGCGGGGCAGAACGATGGTCAACGGTCCCGGCCAAAAAAGTTCGGTTAATTTTTTCATCTCTTCGGGAATGGATGCTGCAACCTGCTCGATCATCTCAAAATCGCTGATGTGCGCGATCAAAGGGTTGTCGGCAGGGCGATTTTTTGTTTTAAATATTTTAGCGACTGCTTCTGCATCCAGCGCATTGGCACCTAATCCGTAGACTGTTTCGGTGGGAAAACATACAAGCTCTCCTTGGCGGATCAGCGCACCGCATTGTTCCAATGCAGAACGGTCGATATCTTTAATTAAAAGGGTGTTCATCCGTTTTGCGTACCTTTCAGTTTCTCTGCCTGATCGTTGGTGATTAAGGCGTCGATGATTTCATCGAGATCTCCGTTGAGTGTTTGCTCTAATTTATAAATAGTCAGACCGATGCGGTGATCGGTAATGCGTCCTTGAGGAAAATTATAGGTGCGGATGCGTTCGCTGCGATCTCCGGTTCCGACTTGGCTTTTTCGTTCACTTGCCAATGCGGATTCCTGCTTTTCTCGTTCGATATCCGCCAAGCGAGAACGCAGGATCTTTAAAGCGCGTTCTTTATTTTTATGTTGGCTTCTCTCATCCTGACATTCTACCACCAGACCGGTGGGGAGATGGGTGATGCGGATGGCGCTTTCGGTTTTATTAACATGCTGACCGCCCGCGCCGGAGGAACGAAACGTATCGATCTGGAGGTCGGCGGGATTGATCTCAAAATCCACCTCTTCCATTTCGGGTAAGACAGCAACGGTTGCGGTGGACGTATGGATCCGACCGCCGCTCTCGGTTTCGGGCACACGCTGAACACGATGAACCCCGCTTTCAAATTTATAACGTGAAAAGGCGCCGTCTCCGCTGATCGAAAAGGCGATTTCTTTGATGCCGCCCAATTCCGTGTCGTTCAAACTCAGAACCTCATAAGAAAAGCCTTTGGATTCGGCATACATCGTATACATTCTGAATAGTGTGGAGGCAAAGAGCATTGCTTCTTCGCCGCCTGCTCCGCCGCGGATCTCGATGATGACGTTTTTGACATCATTTTCATCTTTGGGCAGCAATAAAATTTTCAATTCCTCCAAGCAGGCATCTGCTTTGGATTTGTTTTCTTTGTATTCCGCTTCCGCAAGTTCCCGCATTTCGGCATCATCGGCTTCTTTGATCATAAGATCGGCCTCGTCGAATCGCGCCGAGAAGATGCAATACTCCCGAAATTTTTCGACAATCGGTGTTAATTGTTTGTATTCGCGCATCAATGCGGCATATTGCCCTTGGTCGCAGACAATGTTTGGGTCCGAGAGTTTTGCGTTGATTTCTTCATAGCGTTCTTCAATTAGTTTGAGTTTTTCTGTCATGGAGTTTCACGCTCAATTCGTTTAATGTTCTTTTCGATCTTGTGGCGCGGTGCCATGATTTCATGGCCGCAACCGATGCATTTGATTTTAAAATCCATTCCGATGCGTAACACAGAAAAGCGATTGCATCCGCACGGGTGGGCTTTCTTCATTATTAAAATATCAGAAACAAGTACATCCATCGCGGGTGTTTTGTCCTCCGTAACCATTTTTTATTATATAATAACATATCTATATTTATTATTCAAATATTACTTTCATAAAAAGGCATTAAATTTCAGTTCCATTCATATATTTTATCAAGATTACGGTTGAAAGGAATGGAATAAAATGCAAAAGGAAGAATATCGTTCGGAAGGAATCGAACGTCCGGAAGATGCAGTTTATTTTAAGTCGGAACAGAGCTTGATGCGTGCCTGTGAGGAAAAGGTGATTTTGCAAGCGCGTTGTTGTCTGTGCGACAGCGGACATAATTTATATGTGGATCTTGGATGTATGCGCGGCTATATTCCGCGCGAGGAAGTGGCGCTTGGGATCCGCGAGGGGACGGTTAAGGATGTGGCGATTATCACCCGTGTCAATAAAATGGTATCTTTTGTTGTCAAGGGATTTACTGAAATTGATAATCAGCGCGTTGCGCTCCTTTCACGCAGAGCAGCGCAAGAGGAATGTTTGGATTATTTGCTTGAAACGGTGCAGACAGGAGATGTGGTCGACGTCCGTGTGACACATCTGGAGCAATTTGGCGCTTTTGTCGATATGGGATGCGGAATTGTCTCGATGATTCCGATTGATCGGATATCGGTCTCTCGTATTCGGCATCCCGATCATCGGTTCACTTGCGGAATGAATCTTCGCGCGGTCGTTTTAGAAAAGGATTATGAAAACAAACGTTTTCTCTTATCGCATAAAGAACTGCTCGGAACTTGGGCAGAGAATGTCCGAAATTTTGAAGCGGGGCAGACGGTAGGAGGCATCATTCGCAGCATTGAAAATTACGGAATATTTGTTGAGCTGACTCCGAACCTCGCCGGTCTTGCCGAACTGACGGAAAATGCCGAGACGGACCATTATGTCGGCGTATATATCAAGAGTATTATTCCTGAAAAAATGAAGGTGAAATTAGCGGTCGTTGATTTGGGGGATCCAATCAATAAACCGGCACCGTTTACTTACTATTTCGACGGAGATCATTTGGATCATTGGGTCTATTCTCCACCCGAAAGCTTGCGGGTGGTGGAAGAAAAATTCTAAATAAAAAGAAATAAGGCCACGCTCAGCGTGGCCTTTGATCTCTTATTCCGCGTCTTTTCTCTTGGCGAAACAATCGCTGCAGTATACAGGACGGTCTTCGGTAGGCTTGAAGGGAACCTTGCATTCTGCACCGCATTCTGCACAAACTGCATCATAGAAGGTTTTAGCGCCTCTGGCAGCAGTCTTGCGAGCGTCGCGGCAAGCTTTGCATCTTTGGGGCTCGTTCTGGAAACCCTTTTCTGCATAGAATTCCTGCTCACCGGCGGTGAACACAAATTCATTACCGCAGTCTTTGCATGTGAGTGTCTTGTCTTCGTACATTTCCTTTTCCTCTCTCGTGGATATATTATTTTTGAACCCACATAGGAACTGCGGAGAAACCCGCAAAGCCGATGGGCATTCAACTATGATAATTTGCTTCGGATCCTGCATAACGCATTGGAAACGGATTTTTCCGTGATCTGAAGCCGAGTAGCAATTTTTTTATAAGAAATACCCTCAAGATAAAGAAGCAATACCTTTTTTTCGAGATCCGAAAGCGCAGATTGCGCGTCGGAGAGGACAGCCTCTAAATGCTCGCGGATAATCATAATATCTAAGGGATTATCATAGCTGAAAAGTGCTGCAGAATCCAGATCGACCGAGCGATTGAGCGCGGCGTGCTTCTGGGCTTTCGCTTCATTCATTGCAGATATGATATGATTGTGTATACACGTTTTGGCATAGGGGAGAAAATCGATGCCTTTATGGGGATTATAACTTTGGATCGCCTTGAGTAATCCGATACGCGCCTCTTGAAGAAGATCTTCTTTATCTCCGCCGATAATGAAGTACCGAGAAGATAAACGAACTAAAAGAGAAGTCCATAAAAGAATGATCTGATTTAGCGCATTGGCATCGCCGCCCTGCGCTGCTTGAATGAGCTGCAGGGTGACCGATTGATTGGCATTTCCATTTTCAATTCCTATTGTACGCATATACAATATTATAAGATGTATTTATCGTAAAGTCAAGAAAAAAATCAAAATAATTAAAATTTTTTCGACAGATTTGACAATTTTTGTATATTTCATTCAAAAAAACACTCAATTTATAAAATGCTATCTAATTTTTAAAAAAATACTTGATTTTATTGGAAAAGGGTGTTAAAATATTTAAGCATTTGAAAAATGAAGGTAAGGAGGTGTATCCCATGCCCAATATCAAGTCTGCTAAAAAGAGAGTATTGGTTACCGAAACCAAGACCCTGCAAAATAAAATGCTGAAATCCGAACTCAAAACATTGATCAAGAAATTCGATGTAGCTGTTGAGTCTGGTGATAAGGCTGCAGCCACCGAAGCTTATAAGGTTGCTGTCAAGAAGATTGACAAGGCTGTCGGAAAGAGTATTATCGCAAAGAATACCTCCAACAGAAAGAAGAGCAAGCTGACCGTCAAATTGAATAAGATGGGTGCATAATTGCCTTTTTTTGTTTGATCAAATCAAGCCCCCTGCATAGTGCAGGGGGCTTGTTTTTTTCTTGACTTTGCCGGTAGAGAAGAATATAATGGGAATATAAAATTTTAATAAGGATGAAATGATGAAACGAATTGTCTGTTTATCGATCATATCAATGATTCTGCTCTCTTTTTCCGGATGCAGTACTTTTGAAGATACGCCCGAAACCGATGCGGCTTTTGCTGCGTATGAGGCGGCGGTGCTGCAGTCGATCGAGCATAAAAGAGGCTCGATCACTGTGCAAACAGAGAATAAGGATACAGCGATCGAGAATAAAGAAACGGTCGGTGTGATCGAATATTCTTTCTCTACCGATGAAGAAGATCAAGTTACATTTGAACGGAATGATTATACAAATGGGGAACCGGTAGCTGCCTATAAAGCGAACGGAAAAAAGGCCTATCAAATGGATATGCAGAGCGGAGAGTGGCAGGATGTTACCGAAGATAACATCGCGCTTTTAAACCATCGAACGAATTATATGAATACGCTCTCTCTGTTTCGTATCGATAACAATTTTAAATATAGTAAGCATTTTCTCGAATCCGTAACCATGGAAGAAGCGGCAGGGGAGAAGGTCATTGTATTTACCCTCAAAAACGACAAAGTGACCGATATGCTGGAGTTTTCCGATCAACGAAAAATCAAGCGGGAAATGTCTTCCCAGATCCGTTCATACTATGTGGATGAAAAAGGGGATATTCAAAAAATAGTCATCGATACATTTCAGAATGTAACCTATCAAGGCAAAAGCGGGACCTTATCCAGTAAAATTACCGTAACAACACAATATGAATAAAAAAACAGCAGCCGTTGGCTGCTGTTTTTTTATTATTGGTCGCTTTCATTGCTGCGGTAACGCAGCGCTTCGGATATATGAACGGTTTCAATTAGTTCCGAACCCGCCAGATCGGCAATGGTACGAGCGACTTTTAAAATGCGATAATAAGCGCGAGCCGAAAGATCCATCCGATCAAAGTTTTTGCGGATCAGTTGCTCGGCTTCAGGGGAAAGAACACAGTATTTCTTTACCTGCGGAGAAGAAAGGTCGGCGTTTTTGGAAATTCCCTCGTCACGATAGCGCTCGGATTGCAATCTCCGCGCCGCAAGGACACGCTTGCGAATGGCGGCCGAGGGTTCGCCGGGGGCTTTGGTACTTAACTCTTCATAGG
>JAZSBU010000056.1:0-1705 GCA_045602565.1 Eubacteriales bacterium
TCTTGGTATTGGGCGCATCCCCCGATGTATATGCCCGAAAACTGCAATCTGGAGGATGTGGCACATATTAAGAAATTTGTCGACATCCCTGTGGTCTGCGCCGGCAGAATGGATATGGATGTGGGCGCTGAGGCGGTAGCCGATGGGAAGATCGATGCGGTGGGTGTTGCCCGCCAATTCCTGACCGATCCTGCGTGGGTGACCAAGCTGATCGAAGATCGGCTGGAGGATATTAAGCCCTGCATCTGCTGCCATAGCGGTTGCTTCAATTTCTCTTCGTCCAAGGGTCATGCCAATACCCAAGATCTTACCGATACGATGGGTCTTGCCCGCTGTGCTTTGAATCCCGAAACGATGCAGTCGAAAAAATATTATGTGGCTCCTGCCAGAAAGGCGAAAAAGATCGCGATCGTCGGCGGCGGTATCGGCGGTATGGAAGCCGCGATCCTCTGCGCCAAGCGCGGTCATAAGGTGAGCCTTTACGAAAAGAGTGATAAACTCGGCGGGGTCTTTATTGCCGCCGCAGCGCCCTCCTTTAAAGAAAAGGATCGCGCGCTGATCGCCTGGTACATCCGCGAACTTGCCAAATATCCCATCGAGGTTCATATGAACACCGAAATTAAGGATGTCAAGACACTCAATGCCGATGAGGTTATTGTCGCCACCGGCGCGGTCGCTAAAAAGATCCCGGTCAAGGGTGCTGAAACCGCGGTGGAAGCGGTGGATTATCTCTTGGGCAAAAAAGAAGTGGGCGAAAAGGTGGTCGTTATCGGCGGCGGTCTGGCCGGCTGCGAGATTGCCTATGATCTCTATCTGCAGGGTAAAAAGCCCGCCGTTGTGGAGATGCAGGACGATCTCATCACCACCAAGGGCGTCTGCCTTGCCAATACCAGCTATCTGCGGGATTTCTTTAAGACCAATCAAGTTCCCGTTTATCTGGAGACCGCCCTTTCCGAAATCACCGAAAAGGGTGTTGTCCTGAAAGATAAAGAGGGGAAGACCTTTGAGGTGGATGCCGATTCTGTGGTCCTTTCGGTCGGTTATAATCCTGCCCCCATTGTGAAGAAAGGAAGCCATATCCATATTATCGGCGATGCCGCCAAGGTCGGAAATCTCCGTACCGTCATCTGGCAGGCGTGGGATGTGGCAATGAAACTGTAATTTTATAAAGACCCCCCTTTGCGTCGAAAACGCAAAGGGGGGTCTATGTTATTATAGGAAAAAAGTATGCAGATATGCCGATCTAAATATGAATATTATGCATAAAATCGTGTATAATTACTATTTTTGTGCATATATTACACAAATACGGTCAATAAAAGGTGAATTTGATTGTTAAATACATAAAAACTATAAAAAATAACAAAAAAGTGTTGCATTTATGAAAAGTGTGTGGTAAGATTTATTCATATTTTTTGAATTTTATTCAATCGGAGGACATTGAAATGAATAAAGAGAACATTAAAAAAGTTGTTTTGGCTTATTCCGGCGGCTTGGATACGTCCATTATCATTCCCTGGCTGAAGGAAAACTATAATAATTGCGAAGTCATCGCGGTATCCGGCAATGTGGGTCAGTGCGATGAGCTGGAGGGCTTGGAAGAAAAGGCACTCAAAACCGGTGCTTCCAAACTCTATATTGAAGATCTTAATGAAGAGTTTGTCAATGATTTTGTTTTCCCTGCAGTCAAAGCAGGTGCCGTTTA
>JAZSBU010000057.1:0-5889 GCA_045602565.1 Eubacteriales bacterium
ATCGCCGAAGGATGCCTTTGACTATAAGATCGGGATGATCCATCAGCATTTCAAGTTGGTGGATGTCTTCAGCGCGACCGAAAATATCATTTTGGGTCTGGAGGAGCAGGGCCGCTATAATTTAAAGGCGGCGGAAGGGCGGATCAGTGCCATCTGCGAGCAATACGGCTTTGAGCTGGACCCCAAAAAGAAGATCTATACCATGGCGGTCTCCGAAAAGCAGACGGTGGAGATCATCAAGGTGCTGTATCGGGGCGCCGATATTCTGATTTTGGACGAGCCCACCGCGGTTTTGACCCCGCAGGAGACGCAAAAACTTTTTGCAGTCTTGCGCAGAATGCGGGACGATGGCAAGTGCATTATCATCATTACCCATAAACTGCACGAAGTGCTCTCTCTTTCCGATCGGGTGGCGGTCCTGCGGAAGGGCGAATATATCGGTACCGTTGAAACCGCTAAGACGAGCGAGACCGAGCTGACCGAAATGATGGTCGGCAAAAAGATCTCTTTGAATATCGAGCGCAGCGAGCCCAAGGACCCTCAGGTGCGGCTGGAGGTGCATCACGTGAATTGCTCCAACCGCGAAGGCGCGTTGGTGCTGGACGATGTTTCCTTCCACGTCAACGCGGGCGAGATCTTGGGCATCGCCGGTATCGCCGGCAGCGGCCAGCGGGAGCTTTTAGAAGTCATCGCCGGCCTGCAAAAGAGCGATAGCGGCGCGGTGCTTTATCATAACCCCAAGACCGGCAATGTGGATAACCTGCAGAATAAGACTCCGTTGCAGATCCGCGAGCTGGGCGTCCGCCTTTCCTTTGTCCCCGAAGATCGATTGGGGATGGGCTTGGTCGGCAATATGGATATTACCGATAATATGATGCTCCGCAGTTACCGCCGCGGTAAATCCGCTTTTCTGGAGCGCAAGGCACCCAAGGATCTGGCGGAAAAGATCATCGACGATCTAGAGGTCGTCACCCCCGGGACCACTACTCCGGTGCGTCGCCTTTCCGGCGGCAACGTCCAAAAGGTATTGGTCGGGCGGGAGATCGCCGCATCGCCGACCGTGTTGATGGCGGCATACCCGGTGCGGGGTTTGGATATCAATTCTTCCTATACCATTTATAATCTTTTGAACGAGCAAAAAGATAAAGGGGTTGCGGTGGTCTTCGTCGGCGAAGATCTGGACGTTTTGCTGGAGCTTTGCGACCGCATCTTAGTCATCGGCGGCGGTAAGGTGACCGGCATTGTCGATGGCAGAACCGCTACCAAAGAGCAGGTCGGTCTGCTGATGACCAAAACCGAAGGAGGGGAGCAAGAATGAGCCAAAAAATCAAAAAGCATCGCGAGCCGCTGATCCATATCGTCAAGCGGGATGATCTTTTGGGCTGGCAAGCCTGGTGCATCCGCCTGGCCGCCATCGCCATCGGTGTGTTGCTGATCGGCGTGATCTCTTCGCTTCTCACCGGTGAGAACTTTTTTAAGGTCTATGATATTATGTTCCGCGGCGTGTTTGGCCGCATCTTTGAAGGAAAGACCAGTATGCTCTGGAAATTCCTGCAGGATACCGCCATTTTGCTCTGCTTGGGTCTGGCAGTCGCCCCCGCTTTCAAAATGAAGTTTTGGAACTGCGGCGCGGAAGGTCAGGCATTGGTGGGCGGTTTGGCAGCGATGTTCTGCATGATCACCTTTGGCGGTAAGATCTCGGAATTTTTGCTGGTCCCCATTGTCATCGCCGCCAGCATTATCGCCGGTGCGATCTGGGGTGTCATTCCCGCCATCTTCAAGGCGAAATGGAACACCAATGAAACGCTGTTTACTCTGATGATGAACTATATGGCGACCCAGCTGATCGCTTATTATGTTTATATCGTGGGCGGCGGTTCCAACGTTATCACCCCCGTCTCCACCGGTGCACTGCCGGTGATCGGCAATCTGCAATATCTGCTGAATGTGTTGATCGTTGCGGCGCTGACCGTTGGGATGTATGTTTTCCTGCGTTATAGCAAGCAGGGCTATGAGATCGCCGTTGTCGGCGAAAGCCAAAATACTGCGCGGTATATCGGTATCAATGTCAAAAAGGTTTTTTTGCGTACCATGATGCTCTCCGGCGCGGTCTGCGGTGTGGCAGGGATGCTGCTGGTGGCAGGTACCGACCATTCCATCAATACCAATACCGTCGGCGGGCAGGGCTTTACCGCCATTATGGTCGCTTGGCTGGGGAAATTTAATCCCTTTGTGATGGCGTTGATGTCCGGCCTCATCATCTTTTTGAGAACCGGCGCCGCCAAGGTTGCCGACAGTAACTTCTTGAATAGCTCCTTTGCCGATATTTCGGTGGGTATCGTTATTCTGCTGTTGGTCGGTTGTGAATTCTTTATTCAATATTCGGTTCGGTTGCGCCGCGCCAAGAAGGAGGTAGAAGCATGATCGTTGAATTTATCAGCAGAGCCATTCTGTTAAGTATCCCCCTTCTCTTCGGTGCCACCGGTGAAATTCTGACCGAAAAATCCGGTCATCTGAACCTGGGTATTCCCGGTATTATGTATGGCGGCGCCATCGGCGGTGTCATCGGCGCGTTCCTTTATGAGAACGCCTGCGGCAATGTGGCAGAGAATATGAATCCCTTCCTTGCCATCTTGATCCCGCTCTTAACCTCCATGATCTTCTCGATGCTGATGGGCTTGATCTATAGCTTTATGACTGTGAGCCTGCGTGCCAACCAAAACGTCACCGGTTTGGCGCTCACCACCTTCGGCATCGGCTTGGGCAACTTCTTCGGCGGCTCGCTCACCAAGTTAGTGCAAAGCGACCTGCCCTCCATCGCCCTGACCAAGACAAGCAAATTCTTCAAGGCGGAGCTGCCCTTCGCCAAGGACTTGGGCTGGTTCGGCGAGATCTTCTTGTCCCATGACTTTTTGGCCTATTCCGCTATTTTGATCGCCATTTTGGCGACCATCTTCCTGACTAAGACCCGCGTGGGCCTGAATCTGCGTGCGGTGGGTGAAAACCCCGCCTCCGCCGATGCGGCGGGCATCAATGTCTCCGCCTATAAGTATGCAGGCACCATCATCGGCAGTGCCATCGCCGGTTTGGGCGGCTTGCAGTATGTTATGGCCTATGCCGACGGTGTTTGGTCCAATAACGCTTTCGGTGATCGCGGTTGGATGGCGATCGCGTTGGTCATCTTTGCGCTGTGGAAGCCCTCGATGGCGATCGTCGGCTCCTTCCTGTTTGGCGCGCTTTGCAACGCGAATAACTATCTCAAGGGTCTGGGGACCGAAACCCAGGAACTCTTTAAAATGCTGCCCTATATCGTAACATTGATCGTTCTGATCATCACCAGTATGCGTAAAAAGCGGGAGCATCAGCCCCCCGAAAGCTTGGGGCTGCCCTATTTCCGCGAAGAACGATAAATCTAGCAAATAATTGATAGAATATGCCGTTGCTTTTATTTATAATATGAGTGGCGGCATATTTTTCGGAAAGAAGGATAAACTATGAATATGAACTGTGACGTTTTAATTATCGGCGCCGGCCCTGCCGGCATCTTCACCGCGCTGGAATTGGTGCGTCAAGGAAGCGATAAAAAGATGATCATCGTTGAAAAGGGTGTGGCGGTGGAAAAACGCCGCTGCCCCAAGCATAAAACCCAGCAGTGTGTCAGCTGCAAGCCCTGCCATATCACCACCGGCTTTTCCGGCGCGGGCGCGTTTTCCGATGGAAAACTCTCCCTTTCTTCCGATGTGGGCGGGGATCTGCCCCAACTGATCGGGGAAGATCTGGCGCAGGCGACCATCGATTATACCGATAAAATTTATCTGGAATTCGGTGCCGATACCCATGTGGAGGGGGTGAGCAACCCCGATGCCGTCAAGGAGATCCGCCGCCGCGCCATTCAGGCGGGACTAAAATTGGTGGATTGCCCTATTCGCCATCTGGGTACCGAAAAGGCGCAGGATATCTACTATGCCATTGAGCAGTATCTGCTGGAGCATGGCGTGGAGATGCTGTTTAGCCACGAATGTACCAATCTGATCATCGAAGATAAAAAATGCCTGGGCGGCTATATCAGCAGCGGCAAGGAGCAGTTTGAGATCCATGCCGAGCATACCATCGTCGCCACCGGTCGGCGCGGCGCTGAATGGTTGGAGCACCTTTGCACCGAGCACGAAATCGAGCACCAACCGGGTACGGTGGATATCGGTGTGCGGGTGGAAGTCCGTAATGAGATCATGGAGGAGGTCAATGAAGTCCTCTATGAATCCAAGCTGGTAGGATATCCCGCCCCCTTTAAGAATAAGACCCGCACTTTCTGCCAGAACCCCGGCGGCTTTGTCAGCCAGGAGAATTACGATAATGATCTGGCGGTGGTCAACGGCCATTCCTATAAGGAGCTCAAGAGCAATAATACCAACTTGGCGATCTTGGTCTCCCATAACTTTAATACCCCCTTTAACCAGCCCATTGCCTACGCCCAAAAGGTGGGCGAGCTTTCCAATATGCTCGCCAACGGCCATATTTTAGTCCAGCGTTTCGGCGATATTCTGGACGGGAAGCGCACCTGGCAAAAAGAGCTGGCGCGCAGCAACTTAAAACCCACCCTGCCCGATGCGGTGGCGGGGGATATCACCGCGGCAATTCCCTACCGCGCTATGATGAATATCATCAATTTCATCAAGGCACTGGACCATGTGGTCCCTGGATTTGCTTCGGAAGAGACTCTGCTCTATTCTCCCGAACTGAAGTTCTATAGCAACCGCGTTTCGATGGACGAAAAGTTTAATACCAGCGTCAAAGGCTTATATTGTCTGGGCGATTCTTCCGGCTGGACCCGCGGTTTGATGATGGCTTCGGTGATGGGCGTTTTGATGGGAAGAGAGTTAGCAAAGGAGTAAGTATGACTGAACTACAAGTAACATCTTTATTGGATCTTTCTCATACCGACGCGAAACCTCTGCTGGAGAGGGTGCAATACCCATGGCAAGCATTGGCGGGCATTGGCGATTTTATTTTGGAATTCGGTAAGACCTTGGGTGAGGAGTATATCCATCCCCAAGAAACCGTTTGGATCCATAAAACCGCCAAGGTGGCACCCACCGCCTTTTTGGGTGAGCGGGTGATCATCGGCGCGGATGCCGAGATCCGCCATTGCGCCTTTATCCGCGGCAACGCGCTGGTCGGTCAAGGAGCGGTGGTGGGCAATTCCACCGAGCTGAAAAATGTGATTTTGTTCGACGGTGTGCAGGTGCCCCATTATAATTATGTAGGTGATTCCATCTTGGGCTATAAAGCCCATATGGGCGCGGGCGCCATCACCAGCAATGTCAAGGCCGACCATTCCTTGGTCGCGGTGCGTGGGAAAGAAACGATTCCTACCGAACTAAAAAAATTCGGTGCCATTTTAGGCGATTTCGCCGAGATCGGCTGCGGTGCCGTCCTCAATCCCGGCAGCGTTATCGGCAGAAAGAGCAATGTCTATCCGCTCTCAATGGTGCGCGGAGTTATCCCGCCCAACTCGATCTATAAGAATAAAAACGAAATCGTCGAGAAAAACCGTTGAAAAGCAGCATCTCTTCCGTTTTTTCGTCTTCGACGTATCGACATACGCCTTCAGCCGAAGAAAACGAAAGATCTACCACTTTTGAACGGTTTTAATTAGAAATGAAATCGGCGATCTTTCCGTTTTTTTTCATTCGCTGTATCGACATACGCGCTCACTCCCCTTTGCAACATCAAAAAATTCATCGCAAGCCGTTGTTTGCTCGATATTTTTTGTGTTGCGGCAGCTGCTAACCTGCTCCCTTCACCTGTCATAGACAGCGGTCGCAGTCGCAACCCATTTGAACGGTTTTGATTAGAAATGAAATCGGCGCAGACCAACCGAATAAAAAA
>JAZSBU010000058.1:0-3100 GCA_045602565.1 Eubacteriales bacterium
CCCTGTGATCTGCTCCTGCTCTGCCAAAAAGAGAATGGCTTTGGCGATATCCAGCCCGGAGCAAAGTTTGCCGGTGGGGTCCATCTTTTTGAGTTCTTCCCGATCGAGATCCTGTAGCATTTGGCTTTCCACAATGCCGGGAGAAACGCAGTTGACGGTGATGCCCGAGGGCGCCAATTCCTTGGCAAGGGCTTTGGTGAATCCGATCAAGCCCGCCTTGGCGGCAGAATAGGAGACCTCGCAGGCACCGCCGGTCTGCCCCCAGACCGAAGAGATATTGATGATCGCGCCGCTCTTTTTTTGGAGCAGATGGGGGAGCAGCAGGCGGGTCAGCGCCATATGGGAGAGCAGATTGGTCTGCAGGACCTGCTCGATGGAGTCGACAGACTCTTGCAAAAATTCTTGGTAATGCGCCGCGCCGAAATTATTGACCAGCAGGTCGATACTGCCGCAGTTTTTCAGCGCAAAATCGATCAGCGCTCGGCGGGCTTGCTCGATGCAAAGATCCCCCTGAAAGAGATGCACCTTGCCGCCCATCGCCGCCAGATCTTCCTGCAGATTTTTGGCCGCCGTTTCGTTTTTATGATAGGCGAGCACCACCTGCCATCCTTGGCGCACCGCCCAATAGGCGGTCATACTGCCGATGGCACCGCTGCCGCCGGTGATAATCATCGATTTTGTCATTTTATTCACTTCCTTATAGTTTATTCTAAACGATTTTACTTTAGAAGACAAGATTTAATTGAAAAATTGGCCGATTTCGTGTATATTAGAAATAGAAATAAAAAAAGAAAGGAGTTTTTATGATGAATACACCCATTAAGCAACTATACGGCATCGGTGCGACCCGCGAAAAACTCCTTTTGAAATTGGGGATCAAGACCTATGGAGATCTGCTCCGTTGCTATCCTCGCCGCTATGAAGATCGGTCGGTGGTGATCCCCATCGACGAAGCATCGATGCATATGGGGGAACCCATCAGCATTGTCGCTACTGTTGTGGGCGTTCCCGAAGAGCGCCGTATCCGCGGCGGGCGGATCTTAAGCCGTTTTTCGGTCGAGGACGATACGGGGCTGATGACCCTGACCTATTTTAATAATCCCTATATCAAAGATAAACTCAAGGTAGGAAAGACCTTTAATTTTTATGGGGTCTGCGACCCGAAAATGCTACTGCATATGGTGGCGCCCCAAGCCGAAGAACTCAAAGCGGGGGAGCAGCCCCGCATCCTGCCGGTCTATCCGCTGACTGCGGGGCTGAACCAGCCCCAGATGCGCCGCTGGGTGGGGCAGGCGGTGGCGCACCTTGCGGGCAAACTGCCCGATCCTCTGCCCGCACGGCTGCGGGAAAAATATGGGCTGATGGAACTCAATGAAGCGTTGCAGGCGATCCATCTGCCTAAAGACCACGCGTCCATCGCCGCAGGGCGGCGCAGGCTGATTTTTGAAGAACTGCTGTATTTTCAATTAGGGGTCAACCTCTTTTCCCGCCGAGAAAAGGATCAAAACCGTTTCCCCATCGGCAAGGGCGACGATGGCTTTTTGGCGTTGCAGCCCTTTACCCCCACGCCCTCCCAGCAAAAAGCGGTGGCAGAGATCTTGGCAGATATGCAAGGGGACTTTGCGATGAACCGCTTGCTGCAAGGCGATGTGGGCAGCGGCAAGACCTATGTGGCGGGCGAGGCGGCCTATGCCGCCCTTTCGGCAGGCTATCAGGTGGCGATCATGGCGCCCACCGAGATCTTGGCCCGCCAACACGCGGACTATTTCCGCCCGCTCTTTGAGCAACTCGGGTTTTCCACCGACCTTTTGGTGGGTTCGCTGACCGCCAAGCAAAAGCGGGAAGCCTATGCCCGCCTGCAAAGCGGCGAGAGCCGCCTTGTTATCGGCACCCACGCGCTGCTGCAGCAAAAGGTGGAATTTCAAAAATTGGGCTTGGTGATCGCCGACGAACAACATCGGTTCGGTGTCCGCCAGCGCGCCGCCTTGGCGGCAAAAGGGCAAAAGCCCCATATTTTAATTATGTCTGCCACCCCCATTCCGCGCACCATGGCGCTGATGGTCTGGGGCGATCTGGATCTTTCGGTGCTGGAGGGCTTGCCTGCCGGCAGAAAACCCATCCAAAGCTTTCTGGTGGATTCCACCTATCAGGAGCGGCTGCTGAATTTTATGAATAAGCAGATGGAAGAAGGCGGACAGATCTATATCGTCTGCCCGCTGGTGGAGGAAAATCCCGAGGCGGATCTCCAGAGTGCCGAAGCGTTGTTTGAAGCATTGAAGGAGCAGTACGGCGATGCCGCCGATATGATCCACGGCAAGATGAAGGCCGCTAAAAAAGACGAAGCGATGGCGAAATTTGTGGCGGGGGAAACCAAAGTGCTGGTCTCTACCACGGTGATTGAGGTGGGCATCAATGTCCCCAATGCGACGATGATGGTCCTGATGAACGCCGAGCGGTTCGGGCTTTCTCAGCTCCATCAGCTGCGCGGGCGGGTCGGCCGCGGCGAAAAGCAATCCTATTGTATTTTGGTCTCCGACCATCAAAACCCCAAAACCCGCGAGCGGTTGGACTATTTTTGTTCTACCACCGATGGCTTTGCCATTGCCGAAAAGGATCTGCAGCTGCGCGGACCGGGCGATTTCCTCGGCGATATGCAGCATGGGATGCCCCAAATGCAGTTGGCGGGCTTGACGGGGGATATGGAACTATTAACTCTTTCCAACCGTTGCGCCAAGCGGATGCTGGAATTTGATCCCGACCTGCAGGCAAGTTATAATCAGCCCATTCGCCAAAAAGTGTTTGAACTTTTTAACGATCAAAACATCATTTTTAATTGACAAAATTTGCTTGAATTATTTGATCCGTTTGATCCAAAATAATTAGCGTAGACCGAAAAAACAACTTTTCGCTCTAACTCTAACAAGGAGGTGCTAATGAAATGGATAAAGCTGTTAAGAGTAATGCAAAAGCAGGCCTTGACAAAATGAAGTTCGAGGTTGCCCGTGAGATCGGTGTTGATCTGAAGCAGGGTTATAACGGCGACTTGACTTCTGCTCAGGCCGGTCATATCGGTGGCCAGATGACCAAGAAGTTGGTTGAG
>JAZSBU010000059.1:0-28585 GCA_045602565.1 Eubacteriales bacterium
GATGTTGGCGGGGAAGAACTTGACGGTGGTGATGCCCAGCTCCAGAGCCTGCATGATCTCGGTGGGGGTGACGCAACCGGGATAGTAGGGGATGTTGCGCTCGTTACAGATCTTTGCAACTGCCACAGACAAACCGGGAGAAACGATGAACTGCGCACCGGCGGCCAGAGCGGCTTCGCATTGCTCGGCATTGATGACGGTGCCTGCACCGATGCTCATCTCGGGATAGTTCTTGCAGGCATATTCGATCGCCTCGGCAGCGCATGCGGTGCGGAAGGTGATCTCTGCGGTGTTGATACCGTTGTTCTTCAGAGCGGTGAGGATCTTATCGGTCTCGGAAAGCTCTTTGATGACAACTACAGGTACGAATTTTTCCATTTTTTATATCTCCTTTTAAAAATATGATCTAATTATACACCCGAATAGGCAGAAAATCCACCATCAATCGGTAAAACAACGCCGGTAATAAATCCGGCCGCCTTTTCATTGAGCAGGAAGAGCAAGCCGCCTTCCAATTCTTCGGTCTCGCCGAACCGCCCCATCGGGGTTGCGGCAAGGATCTTGCCGGTGCGGGCGGTGGGAGTGCCGTCGTCGTTCCAGAGCAGCTTGGCGTTCTGCTTGGTGGAGAAGAAGCCCGGTGCAATGGCGTTGACGCGGATACCCTCGCGGGAGAAATGAACGGCCAACCATTGAGTAAAGTTGGAAATAGCGGCTTTCGCGCCGGAATAAGCGGGGATCTTGGTGAGCGGGGTATAGGCATTCATCGAAGAGATATTCAGAATGCTGCAACCCGCTCTGCCCAGCATCTGGCGGGCAAACGCCTGGGTGGGAATCAAGGTGCCGAGAAAGTTCAGGTTGAATACAAAGCCAACGCCATCGGCATCCAGATCAAAGAAGCTCTTGGTATCGGCATCGATATCGCCCGCTTCATAGTATTCCTTATCGGTGGTCGCTTTGGGGTTATTGCCGCCGGCACCGTTGATCAGAATATCACAGGGACCGAAATCGGCAGCAACCGCATCGGCAACCTCGTAGCAGATCTCTTTATTCAGCACATTGCAGGCATAGGCCTTGGCGATGCCGCCTTCGGCGATGATCTCTTTGGCATAACCGTCGGCAGCCTCAAAATTGAGATCCAGCAGCGCAACCTTGGCACCGGCTCTTGCCAAAACCTTGGCGAAGTGGCTGCAAAGAATGCCGCCCGCGCCGGTGACAACGGCAACCTTGCCGGAAAGATCGGTATCTAAGACATTTTTAATCATCTTTTTTGATCTCCTTTTATTTTACTTCGCCGTTGAGGCGGTCCAGCATATCCCAGCAGCCCAGCATATACATAATACCCAGCGCCCGATCGTAAAGACCGTAGCCGGGGCGGCAGGTGCCGGGGCCTTCGCCCCAGAGATGACGGCCGTGGTCGGGGCGGATATAGCCCTTAAAGCCGCAATCGTGGTAGGCACGCATAATTTCCAAAATGCCGGTGTCGCCGTCGCAATCGCGGTGGCTGGCTTCGGAAAAGTCGCCGTTTTCAAAATGCTTGACATTGCGGATATGGGCAAAGGCAATGCGGTCGCAATGCTTGCGGATGATCGCCGCAACGTCATTTTCGGGATCGGCGCCCAGCGAACCGGAGCAAAGGGTCAGGCAGTTATATTCATCGTCCACCATCTTTAAGAAGCGGTCGATGTTCGCTTCGTTGATCAGCAGGCGGGGCAGACCGAAGATGTCCCAAGGGGGATCATCCATATGGATCGCCATCTTGATGTCGCATTCGCGGCAGGTGGGCATAATGGCTTCAAGAAAATACTTGAGGTTTGTCCAAAGCTTTTCGTGGTCCACATCGGCGTAGGCTTTGAAAAGCTCATCCAGCTTGCTCATCCGTTCCGGCTCCCAGCCGGGGAAGGTCATATTATACTTTTCGGTGAAATCCAGAATGTATTTTGCCATCGCATTATAATCGGTCTGGATCATATTCTTTTCGTAGAAAAGAGCGGTAGAACCGTCGCCGACCGGATGGAAAAGATCGCTTCTCGTCCAATCGAAGATGGGCATAAAATTGTAGCAGATGACCTTGACACCGAATTTGGAAAGGTTGCGGATGGTCTGCTTATAATTCTCAATATATTGATCGCGGGTGGGCAGGCCGATCTTAATGTCGTCGTGCACGTTGACCGATTCCACAACGTCCATATGGAAGCCATAGGGTTCCAACTGTTTTTGCACCTTGGCAATCTCTTCGATCTCCCAGACCTCGCCGGGCATCTTATCGTGCAACGCCCAGACCAAACCGGTCACACCGGGGATCTGCTTGATATGCGCGGGGGTGATGCTATCGTTCCCTTCGCCATACCAACGGAATGTCATTTGCATATCGGTTGCTCCTCTTAAAATTATTATTTAATGTTTAATCCGAAATAGCGGTTGGCATTATTGAAGCAGATGCCTTCCACGATTTCTTTCAAAGTCTTCTCATCGTCGGGATATTCGCCGTTTTCGACCCATTCGCCGACCAGACCGCAAAGGATGCGGCGGAAGTATTCGTGGCGGGTGTAGCTCAAAAAGCTGCGGGAGTCGGTCAGCATCCCGATGAAGTTGCCCAAAAGGGCCAGGTTGGCAAGGCTGATCATCTGGTCTTGCATCCCTCTCTTATGATCGTTGAACCACCAGGCAGAGCCGTGCTGAATCTTGCCGGGAACTTCGGGCCCTTGGAAGCAGCCCAAAACGGTACCGATGGATTCATTGTCCTTGGGATCCAGACTATAGAGAACGGTGCGGGGCAGTTCGCCCGAAACGTTCAGCGCATCCAAAAATTCGCATAAGGCTTTGGTGCCGTTATAGGAACCGATGCAGTCGAAACCGGTGTCGGGGCCCAATTTTTCAAACATAATGGAGTTGTTGTTTCTAAAGCAGTTATAATGTAGCTGCATCACCCAGCCGTATTTGCAATATTGCTTGGCGCAGAAGAGCAGGACCGCAGTCTTGAGCTGATCGGCTTCGGTGTCGGTGACCGCCTCATCCGCAAAACCCTTTTGCATAATGGCGTTGAGCTCCTCGCGGGTGGCAGGGATATAAACAGGGTGGTCGATACCGTGGTCGCTGGAGCGGCAGCCGTGATCATCAAAGAACTTGATGCGGTCGGCAAGCGCGGCTTCCAGAGAATCAATATCCTTGATCTCCATCTTGGTAGCAGCGGAGAGGGCTGCGATGTATTCCTTCCAGCCTGCCTTATCGATGTTCATCGCTTTATCGGGGCGGAAGGAGGGGGCAACGATGGTCTTCATCGATGCATCTTGGGCGATCAGGCGATGATACTCCAGCGAATCGATGGGATCATCGGTGGTACCGATGAATGCAACGTTGCTTTGGGCGATCAAACCGCGGACACCCATATCGGCCTCCTGCAGCTTGGCGTTGGCAAGGTTCCAAACTTCTTCGGCGGTCTCGCCGTTCAAAATGCCTTCATAGCCGAAATAGGTCTTCAGCTCCAGATGGCACCAATGGTACATCGGGTTACCGATGGTCTTGGGAAGTGCTTCGGCAAATTTTTGGAATTTTTCCCGATCGGAAGCATCGCCGGTGATGTATTTTTCATCCACGCCGTTGGAACGCATGACGCGCCATTTATAATGGTCGCCGCCCAGCCATACCTGGGTGATGTTTTCAAAATGCTTGTCTTCATACACCTCTTTGGGGCTGATGTGGCAATGATAGTCGATGATCGGCATCTTTGCCGCATAGTCGTGGTAGAGTTTGCGGGCGGTGGGGGTGTTCAACAGAAAATCTTTTGTCATAAAAGCTGTCATGGGTATATTCACCTTTCTATAATATTATGAGTATAATATAACATACTTTTTTCACAATATCGATTGATTTAGTTGCTTGACACATTGCAAATCTTGCTGTAATATATGTATGAGGTGATGCAGGTGGCGAGCAAGGCGCAGCATTTTGATCCGCGGCAGGTAATGCTGCGGGATGATTTTGAGATTTTTCATTACCGCGAGCCCAAGGCGGCAGAGGTGGAGATCCACCACCACGATTTTTATGAGATCTATCTGCTGCTGGGCGGTCAGGTGGAATATTGGGTGGACGGCAGCCTTTATAAATTGGATGCAGGCGATATTTTTCTCATCAGCCCGATGGAATTACATCGCCCGATGGTCAACCCCAAAAGCCAATATGAACGGATCGTTTTATGGGTAAATAAGGACTATCTGGAAGGTTTTACCCAAGACGGAATGGATCTGGCCGCCTGCTTTCGCGCAGGATTCAATATGATCCGCCCCGCCGATACCAAATATGCTTCCATTTCGGCGCGGCTTTTGGAATTGGTGCGGGAAGACGGCGGCAGAGAGCCGGGCAATCGTCTCGCCGCCCGCGGCATCTTTTTGCAGTTTATGGTGGAACTCAATCGCATTGCTGCCGCCGATCTGGCGCGGCAACCCCGCCGCAAGCAAGGCTCGAATCTGATCGGCAAGGTGCTTTCCTATATCAATGAGCATAGCAATGAGCCGCTGTCCTTGGATGAATTGGCGGGTCGGTTCTATGTCAGCAAATATTATCTCTCTCACGAATTCAGCCGAGAGACCGGTGTCAGCGTTTATCGCTATATTATGCTCAAACGCTTGCTGACCGCAAAGCAACTGTTGAGCGGCGGGATGCCTGCGGGGGAGGCTTGCTATAAGTGTGGCTTTAAAGATTATGCAGGGTTTTATCGCGCCTTTAAGGCGGAATACGGCATCAGCCCCAAGCATTTTGCGGCTGCACAAATTTTATAAGGTAACAATCGATTATTGGAAGGACTCCCGATAGGCTTTGGGAGTCTTTTTCATATACTTTTTAAAGACTTTGGAAAAATACTGCACATCCAGCATCCCGCAATGGGCGGCAACCGTCTGCACCTGCAGGGTGGTGGTCTGCAAAAGGTGGGCGGCCAACTGCATTCGTTCGCTGTTGATATAATCGGTTACCGTTTGCTCGGTTTCCTTTTTAAAAATGGCGGAAAGGTAGCCGGCGCTGATATTTTGCGCCGCCGCCAATTTACTCAAGGAAAGATCGGCGGAAAGATCGGCATCGATCATAATCAGCGTTTTTTGCACCACGGCGGAATACTGCTTCATCGACCGCTGACGCACCAGATAGCAATAGGTGCGAAACATTTCACTCATCAGCGCCTGCGCGGCAGAAAGGGTGGGTACCTGCTCAATGCGCGAGGCAAAGGAAGAGGAAACATCGTCGAGATAAAAAGGATGAACCCCGCCCGATTCCGCGGCTTTGCGCAGGATGGTATTCATAATAATACTGTAGTTTTTCAAATTCCGCAAAGGGTCGTCCAGCCGCTTTTCAAAGGGCATGGAAGCGATGCTCTCCATAATGGCGGCACCTTTATGCACCTGCCCCTTGGAGACCGCATAGATCAGCGCATTTTCGGTGGCATACCGCTCCTCCATCAGCCGCATCTGCGCCAAAAGATCCCCCTGGGTCTTGGTGTTTTCGGGGGAGGGGAGCAGGGGCTGATCAACGGTGGTGCGGATCTCTTCTAAATTAAATCGGTTGCTTCCCCAGAGCAACTCGCCGAAGGTATCCAGCATCGAAAAAAGATGGCTGGTTTCGGGTAAAACGGCGATACTGCTATAGTAGTTTTCCAAAAGCTTGCGGCGGTGGGGCGGAATATGAAAGGTCTCCGCTATTTCCAGGATTTGCTCCTCCGATAAAAGGTTGGGCAGATAAGGCCCTAAAATCAGCAAGGGATCCTGCGCGGTGCGGGGGAGTAACAGCAGGATATAATGCAGGTGACAGGGGTTGGAAAGGCGATAGATGGTGCGCTCCTTGATCTGTTCCGGCAGATTTAGGGGCAGGGGAGAGAGCTCTTCTCCAAAGATGAAATGGAAAAGATCATCGTCTATTTTCAAGGGAGCGTTCCGATCGGCAAATGCAACGGGAACGCGGCATTTGCGAAAGGTCTCGCAAAGCATATGCAATCCGCCTTGATAATCCATAACCTGCCTCCTTTGGTAAACTAAAACAATTTTTTTCAACCTTAGAATAATTATAGTACATTTTGCACGGATTTTCAATAGATTTTGCGGGAATAACATTAAAAAAATACAAAAAATAATTAAAATAATACTCACTATATCGTCGAAAGTTGTTTATAATTAAGGTAGTATGACCCGAAAGATTTTAAATGGGAGGAATTTAGCTAAAATGAGTAAACAAGTAAAGTTAGACGAAAACGGCTATCGCAAGTTTGGCATTCGTGACAGTATCGCGTATGCGCTGGGCGATCTGGGCTGTAACATGAGTTTTGCGCTCAAGAGCACCATGGCGATCTTCTGGACGCAGTTTATGAAGATGGATCTTTGGTATGCCCTTTTGCTGATCGTTGTTCAGGTATGGGATGCCATCAACGATCCTTTGATCGGTTCCATCATCGATGCGGATAATCATCAGTATAAGCGCAACAAGTTCCTTACTTATATCTGGGCCGGTTCCATCGGCTTGATCGTGGGCGGTGCTTGCTGCTTCCTGCCCTTCCCCAATGCGCCGGTCTGGGCGAAGATGATCATCTTCATCGCCGGCTATGTGGTATGGGATGCATTCTACACCGTGGCGAACGTTCCCTACGGTTCTTTGCTTTCCTTGATCTCCAACGATGTCAAGGACCGCGCCTCCCTTTCCGCTTGGCGTTCGGTCGGCTCCATCTTCGGCAATATGCTGCCGATGGTCATCCTGCCCTTCATTATTTATGATAAGGATAATAACCTGATCGGTGAGCGGGTATTCATCGCCGCTCTTATTATGGGTGTTCTGGGCTTCATCTGCTTCCAGCTTATGATCCGCAATACCGAGATTCGCGTTGAGATCCCTGTTCAGCTGGCGGAAGAGCGTGAAAAGTTCAATGTCTTCAAGGCGATCGGTAACTTTATGAAGAACCGCCCCGCCATCGGCGCAACCGTTGCTGCGATGGGTATGTTCATCGGTATGCAGGGTGCTGCTACCGCTGTTACCGTTATCTTCCAATCCTACTTTAAGAACGTTCAGATCTCCGGTATCGTTCAGTTGTTTGCAATGATCCCCATCGTGGTGTTCACTCCGTTGGCGCGCCCGATGGTTGCGAAATTCGGTAAGAAAGAACTTGCCACCTTCGGCTCCATCGTTTCGATCGTTGCCGGCTTGGGCCTGTTCATCACCTTCCCCAATAATACCGGTCTGGATCTGGTGATCTATATTCTTTGCCAGCTGATCTTTGCCTTGGGCTTGGGTATTTATTCCACCGTTTCCTGGGCGATGATGGGCGATGCCATCGACTATAATGAATGGAAGACCGGCAAGCGCGAAGAGGGTACGGTTTATTCTCTGCACTCCTTCTTCCGTAAACTTGCGCAGGGCGTTGGCCCCTCCTTGGTGCTGATCGTGATGGTCGCCCTCGGTTATGTGGGTGCCGATGAAGGCAATCAGGCTTGGGAGGTTGCGGTTCGGATGCGTTATCTGGTCGCCGGCACCTATCTCTTCTCTGCGATCCTGCAGTTTGTCGGCCTTGGCTTGATCTATAATCTGGATAAAAAGACCATGGTTCAGATGAATAAAGAACTCGGCCGCGAGATCGAAGAATAATAAAGCAATAAAAAATGCCTGATTGCTTCGGCGATCAGGCATTTTTTGAAAATTCAAAGAATGTTCATAGACATTTGTTTTGAGGTACTTTATAATTAGAACAGACTATAATTACGGAGGAAATCAATGAGAACAATCGTAAATTTAAACAGAAAATGGGCGTTCGGTAAGGGCGAATCCGCCGTTCCCGCCGCCATTCCCGCCAATTGGAATTTTGTTAATCTGCCCTATTCCTGGAACGCCATCGACGGGCAGGACGGTGATAACGATTATTTTCGCGGCAGCTGCGTGTATGCCAAGACCATCGATAAGATGGATCTGCCCGAAGCCGATCGCTATTATTTGGAGATCAAGGGCGCTAATTCTTCCGCCGAGGTTTATCTCAACGGCAAGAAGCTGGCTGCCCACCACGGCGGTTATTCCACCTGGCGTGTGGATCTCACCGATGCGCTGGAGGCGATGAACCTGCTGGCGATCGTGGTCGATAATGCCGCCAACGAGACCGTTTATCCCCAGATGGCCGACTTTACCTTCTACGGCGGTCTGTATCGCGATGTCAACCTCATCTGCGTACCCGAATCCCATTTTGATTTAGATTATTTCGGCGGCCCCGGCTTGAAGGTGACTCCGGTCATCGAAGGCGCCGATGCAAAGGTAGAGATCGAAGCCTATCTCACCAACACCAAGATGGGTCAAGGGCTTTGCTTCAGCATCTATGATGCCGATGGCGGTTTGGTCACCCAAGGGGTTACCGATGAGCAAAAAGCGGTTCTGCTGCTGAATAACGTTCATCTCTGGAACGGTAAAAAAGATCCCTATCTCTATACCGCCAAGGTCGAATTGATGGAAGACGGCAAGGTTCTGGATACCGTTTCCACCCGCTTTGGTTGCCGCACCTTTGAGATCGATCCCGAGCGCGGCTTTATCCTCAATGGGGAAGAATACCCCCTGCGCGGCGTTTCCCGCCACCAGGATCGCTGGGGCTTCGGTAATGCATTGCTGCCCGAGCACCACGAAGAAGATATTGAATTGATCTGCGAAATGGGCGCGACCACCATCCGCTTGGCCCATTATCAACACGATCAGTATTTCTATGATCTCTGCGACGAAAAGGGCTTGGTCATCTGGGCGGAGATCCCCTATATCTCCAAGCATATGCCCACCGGCAGAGAGAACACCATCTCTCAAATGAAAGAACTGATCATTCAGAATTATAACCATCCTTCCATCGTTGTTTGGGGGCTTTCCAATGAGATCGGTATCGGCGGTTCCGATGATGATCTGCTGGAAAACCACAATATTTTGAATGATCTTTGCCACGAAATGGATCCCACCCGCAAGACCACCATTGCGGCAGTCTCGATGTGTAAGATCGATGATCCCTATCTGCAGATCCCCGATGTGGTTTCCTATAACCACTATTTCGGTTGGTACGGCGGCGAGACCGATATGAACGGTCCTTGGTTTGATAATTTCCATAAAACCCATCCCAACATTCCCATCGGTTGCTCCGAATACGGTTGCGAAGCGTTGAATTGGCATACTTCCGATCCCCGCCAGGGCGATTATACCGAAGAATATCAGGCGTATTACCACGAAGAGTTGATCAAGCAGTTCTTCTCCCGCAAGTACCTCTGGGCAACTCATGTCTGGAATATGTTTGATTTCGGTGCCGATGCCCGTAACGAAGGCGGCGAGAACGGTCAGAACCATAAGGGTCTTGTTACCTTCGACCGTAAGTATAAGAAGGATTCCTTCTATGCCTATAAAGCATGGCTTTCCGAGGATCCCTTTGTCCATCTCTGCGGCAAGCGGTATATCGACCGCGTGGAAGAGGTGACTAAGGTGACCGTCTATTCCAACCTGCCCGAAGTAGAGCTGTTTGCCAACGGTGTCAGCCTGGGCAAAAAAGCGGCGGAAGACCATTTCTTCTACTTCGATGTACCCAATGTGGGCGAGACCAAGTTGGTCGCTGTCGCCGGCGATTTTAAGGACGAGAGCGTCATCCGCAAGGTAGAAACCTTCAATGAAAGCTATCGCCTGCAGGGAAAGGGCGCGATCCTCAATTGGTTTGATATTGAAACCAAGGAAGGCTACCTTTCCTTAAACGATAAGATGAGCGATGTCATCAGCACCATGCAGGGCAAACTGCTCTTTATGACCATGTTTGGCAAGATGATGGGCGGTAAAGACGGCAAGATGCAAGCCGGCGGCTTTGAAGTCGGCCCCGAAATGATGGCAATGATGGGCGGCTTCACCGTTCTGCGCCTGTTCACTTTGATGGGCGGTATGATGGATGTGAAGTTCACCAAAGAGCAGTTGCTGGATATCAACGCAAAGCTCAATAAGATCAAAGCTCCCAAGAAAAAGTAAAAAAACAAAAAATCCACCGCAAATGCGGTGGATTTTTGCTTATTTTATTAAAAATATGCGATTATTTATTCTCCCAAGACGGAAAAAGGACAGATTTTTTATTTAAATTCCTAAATCGGTATGTTAGAATGAACTCATAAAATGCAACTTTTAGGAGGATCTGAAAAATGGCCAAAAAACGTTTTGCTCAAGTCGGTCTCGGCGGTCGTGCCCGCTTTTTCTATAACGCGGTCGCGAAGACCTATGGCGACTCCAGCGAATTGGTCGGGTTCTGCGATATTAACCGATCTCGTATGGAATATGCCAACGATATCTTGGAGCGGGACTTTGGTTATCATCGGGTTCCGATGTATGGTGCCGATGAATTTGAAAAAATGATTTTGGAAACCAAGCCCGATTGCGTCATCGTTACCACCATTGATCGAACCCACCATCGCTATATCTGCAAGGCGATGGAGATGGGCTGCGATGTTATTACCGAAAAACCCATGACGACGGACGCTAAGAAGGCGCAGCAGATCCTCGATTGCGTGGAAAAAACCGGCAAGAACCTGCGCGTTTCCTTCAACTATCGTTATGCTCCTTATAATACCAAGCTGCGCGAAGTCCTTATGGACGGTGCGATCGGCGATGTAAAGCAGATCCATTTTGAGTGGCTGCTCAACTATCGCCATGGCGGCGACTATTTCCGCCGTTGGCATCGGGATAAGAGAAACAGCGGCGGTCTGCTGGTTCATAAATCTACCCACCATTTCGATCTGGTCAATTTCTGGATCGGCAGCTATCCCGTGCGCGTATTTGCGATGGGCGATCTGAAGTTCTACGGTCGTGAAAATGCCGAAGAGCGCGGCATCACCAAGTTTTATGACCGCGGTATTCATAATCCGGACGTCAAGACCGATCCATGGTCCTATGATCTGACGAAGAGCGAAAGCGCAAGAAGACTGTATCTTGAAGCCGAAAAGGATGATGGCTATATCCGTGATCAATCGGTGTTTGGAGATAATATCAGCATTGAAGATACCATGAACGTGATGGTGGAATATGCCAACGGCGCACAGATGAGTTATTCCTTGAATGCATATTCTCCCTGGGAGGGCTTCCGTATCGGCATCACCGGCACCAAGGGGCGTGTGGAGATGGAAGTATATGAAACGGTCTATGTCAACGGCGAAGGTGCTCCCTCTCAAGAAGGGGTGGTCAAGGGTGCGAAGATCACGGTTTATCCGCTCTTTGAAGAAGCCTATAATGTTCCTTTTGAAACGCCCGAAGGCGGCCACGGCGGCGGTGATCCTGTTTTGCTGGCGGATGTTTTCGGCAAAAATAAAGAGGAAGACCGTTTCCATCGCGCCGCTTCCCATATCGATGGTGCGATGAGTATTATGACCGGTATCTGCGCCAATAAGTCCATTGCCACCGGGCTACCGGTCAATGTATTGGACGAGTTAGACATCCCCGGCTATAAAAAACGTTAAAATGGGTGCCTTTCCCGATTTTTCGCCCTCGCAGTATCGATATACAGCTTCGGTCGAAGAAATCGAAAAATCCATCCCATTTTGAACGTTTTGAAAAACATAAGTATTTGACCGTTTTCTCAAAAGAAACTAAAACGAGCCTGCGTTGCAGGCTCGTTTTTTAATGATTGGTATAATTTTTGCGGTAAGCAAGGGGAGTGGTGCCGGTCAGTTCTTTAAATACCTGGCTGAAATAGCTACTGCTATTGAAACCGACGTTCATTGCCAGA
The DNA here is from genome assembly GCA_045602565.1 of Eubacteriales bacterium. Taxonomy (GTDB): domain Bacteria; phylum Bacillota; class Clostridia; order Oscillospirales; family QAKW01; genus QAKW01. Next base: position 11,732 of record JAZSBU010000059.1, read on the forward strand.
TCAGTGATGGAGCATCTGCCTTGCTTGAGCATCTCGCAGGCCTTCTGCACCCGCAGTTTATTGAGATATTCTTTAAAGCTCATCGAGGTCAGCCGATGGAAGAGGCGGGAAAAATGAGAGGGGCTCATATAAGCGATCCGCGCGCATTGATCCAGGGTGAGGGGCTCGGCAAAGTTCTCCACAATGTAGTTGATGGAATCTTGCAGACGAATGTCGTTCTTCTCCGTCAGCGGAACTTCGTGGTCGGGGGCGCATTTAACGCGGCAGAGCAAAAGCAGAACCCTTGTTACCAAATTTTTGACGCTTGCTCGGCTGATGGAATCCTTGATTTCGGATTCTTTTTTTAAAAGGTTCAGCGTTCTTAAAATTTCATCAAAGGTTTCGCTATCCACGCGAAAAGCGCGGGTATCGATAAAGTCGGCAAGTTCTTTATGCTCTTTGCAAATTCCTGCCATCATCTTCGGGGAGATGTGCAGAAGATACCGCTCGTAAGGCTGATCGGAGTCCAACATTGCCTGATGGGGTTCGTGGTGATTCGTCAACAGAACGTCGCCGGGGAAGAGATCACAGATCTTATTGGCCAAAAAATATTTACGGTTTCCCTTCACCAAAAAATAGATTTCATAGTCATCATGGAAGTGCGGACGCGTCATACTGTGGTAATGGTTGCTTGCAGTGTGATACAGCGCGCATTCGCCAGAAAGCAGTTCGTATTTTTGATCGTGATGGGTGGATCGAATCATAATTTTCCCCTCTTTTTGATGATAGCATCATCATATCACGATTGTTTTAAAAAACAAGATTTTTTTATGAAAATGCCAAATAAATATCAAAAAACGCTGATTTTTATCAAATATAAGCGAAAATATACGGTGTAAAATTACACTTTTTGGATCGAGTGGATAGCTTCCGCCATTTCTTCGATGGTCTTTTGGCAAAGTTCCTTGGTCTCTGCCTCTACCATAATGCGGACCATCGGTTCGGTGCCGCTTTCGCGGAGCAAAATGCGGCCTGCATCGCCGAGGCGGTCTTTGATTTTTTGCAAAGTCTCCTGCACTTGGGGATTTTGGATCACCGCGCTTTTATCGGCGGCGGGAATGTTCTTTTCCATTTGGGGCAGATAAACTACCGGTTTGGCAAGGGCGGAAAGGGGAAGCTTTTCGTCCAGCATCTGTTCGGCGATCATAATGGCGGTCAGCAGTCCGTCGCCGGTGGTGGCATACTTACGCAGGATGATATGACCCGATTGTTCGCCACCCAGGCGATAACCGCCTTTTTGCATCGCTTCATAGATGAATCGGTCGCCCACATTGGTGCGGATGCAGCGGATGCCTTCCTTGGCTAATGCCCGCTCCACACCGGTGTTGGACATAATGGTCGCTACCACTGTATCCTGATCCAACATTCCTCTTTGTTTCAGGCGGGTCGCCAAAATAAACAGCATGGTATCGCCATCGACAATGTTTCCTTGCTCGTCGACAGCAATACAGCGGTCGGCATCACCATCGAAGGCAAAGCCCGCATCCAAATGTTGCTCGGTGACCAAGGAACGCAGGTTTTCAATATGGGTGGAGCCGCAGTCGCGGTTGATGTTTAAGCCGTCGGGGGAGGCACCGGTAAGATAGACTTGCGCGCCCAGTGCTTCAAAGATGGATTTGGCAATGTTCCAAGCCGAGCCGTTGGCGCAGTCTAAACCGATCCGCAGATTTTTATAGGAATGAGCCGCCACCGAGATCAGATAGCCGATGTAGCGGTTACGCCCTGCGCCATAGTCGATGATCCCGCCCAATTTTTCGCGGTGCGCCACAGGCAAGTCTTCTTCCTTTACACCCAATAGATCCAGATTGCCGTCCAGATAGGCTTCGATCAAGGCGGCGGTGGCGTTATCCAGCTTTTCGCCAAAACGGTTGATGATCTTAATCCCGTTATCATAGAAGGGATTGTGGGATGCGGTAATCATTACGCCGCAATCGAACCCATCCTGCCGCGTTACATAGGTGACGCTGGGGGTGGTGGTGACGTGCAACATATAGGCATCGGCGCCCGATGCGGTAATACCCGCAACGATGGAATATTCCAGCATATAGCTGGAACGGCGGGTATCCTTACCGATGACAATGCGGGGGCGGTAATTCTGCTTATTGCAGCCGGAAATGGGATTAGAAAAATACCAGCCTAAAAACCGACCGATGCGGTAGGCGTGCATCGAGGTCAGAGTAATGTTGGCTTCGCCGCGGAATCCGTCGGTCCCGAAATACTTATTTTCGGTATGACCGTTCAGATCAAGGTTCACCGGTTTGGCCGGGGATGCGATCTCCGCTTCGGGATGCAGCAGGCGATCGGCGGAAATATCAAAAAGTTCACAAAGCTGTAAAATTTTATCGATCTGCGGCTGTGCCTGATCCATCTCCCATTTGGAAACCGATTGGCGGGAAACCGAAAGCCGCTCTGCTAACTGTTCTTGAGATAATTTTGCGTTGTTTCGTAAAAGAACGATTTTTTCTCCGATAGTCATAATCTTCTCCCTTTTCAAAAAATATGATCGTTATTATTATATTACGCTCCTTATTTCAAAAAATCAAACAACTTTACTTTGAATTTTTTTGCAACCTCAAGTTGCGAAATTCATTGGTTTATTTTCTAAAAGTGTAATTTTACACGGATTTTTTCTTCTTTTTGGCTACCGACAAACAAAAACCACCGAAATTTCCTGCATCAAGGCAGGATTGGATTGTTTGCGGTTGCTTAAGCGTTGTTGTAAAATAGGGCGTTTTCATCACTCACTAAATTAGTAGAATGATAAAATAATAATGAAAAGAGAACCCACCTAAAATACATCTTGCCGATCCGCACAATTTTTGATCCGCTCATAGATCAAAGTTTCTCTTTATATCATTTAATACAATGATATCGAATAAAAAAGAAATTGCAAGAAATTGCTGCGAAAAATTTTTCTAAATAAAAAAGCGCCCGAAGGCGCTTTTTTGAGGGAGTTTGTTTATCGGGCTATAACCGCCACAGGTAAAGGCTGCCGCTCACGAGTGTGTCAATGAGGGATCAACGCTTTTTTGCTCGTTTTTTTCGGCTATACCAACTTGATAGAAGAATATGTCAATAAGTTTCATTAAGGTGTTGGTTTTGAATTCTTCCTTATCTTTTGTATTATAAAGAAATTTTATAAATTCCGGTGATTGTTTCAATACGCTGCAAAGGTTACGCAAACAATTTTCGGGCTTGCCCGAGTGCTTAATACCACACCTTCGTAATCCATTACAAAAATTAATATCATAAGCAGGGACACAACCATAAACACCCAACATAATTTTTGTGACAAGTGTTTTTGTTGGTGTTACACCTATATGCTTATAAAATTCTTCTATATCTTTATAACAGCGAAAAATTGTTGGAAGAGCATCTTCAAACTCTGTGAGATTTTTAATGGTTCGTAATTTCTTATATTCATCCTTTTGCAATATGGGAATGAGTTTTTTATGAACCATGTATGAGTGTGTTTTAAGTAATTGAGAAGAACCTCTATACATTCCCCAACTTGCCAGATAGCCTGCGAGGTGTAAAGTTAAAAGTTCTTCGTCATCATAACGACCGAAAGAGCGGTAACACCATTCCCAAGACTGATGGCGGGTTTCGTTTTTGATCGTCTTTAAATAAATATCAAAAAACCTTCTTGCTTCATTAGCGTCAAAAGTTTCAAATATATACATTTTTCTTATCCCTTTACTTTACTGACTAATCATATTCCCCATATAAAAGCAACAAGTCCAACCATCAATTAGTGCATCGCCTTTTAAAATTGTTGCTATATTCGTATTAGAAAAATCGATGTCAAACGGATAACCGCTAGATATATTGATGGCCGTTGTTGAATCTGGGTCTATTTCATATGAGGATGTAATTCCTAAGGTGGCAGTGGCGCTTCGAGTATTAATGCCGGATTTTATGTCAAAAGCAGATACAGTCCACTGTTTCTCTGGTGAAATAACAACGGAAGTTAATTCCGAACCATAAAATGCATACTTTTCTATAGTGGAAACACTTGCAGGAATAGTGATATTTTTTAAAGAATCACAGTCATAAAATGCATATTGTTCAATTGTTTCTAAGGTTTCCGGAAGTGAAACAGAAGACAATCCAATGCATCCATAAAAAGTCTTTGTAGGTATGGTTTTGATGGTATCTGGTATTGTTATTTTTTGTAAATTAGAATGGTCTTTGAAGGCCCCGGCTAGTATTTGGGTTACAGAAATGCCATTGTAAGTCGCCGGAATCTCTATCGTCGTATCATACTGTGCCTTTTCGTTTGTTGTTACACCGTATGTGCCATCGTCTAACAGACAAAATTCTAGGCCTTCTGCAGGAACGGATATAGGCGGTGCTTCCGTTGCGGTTTGATTTTCCCAATCTGCTGCATGCATATTATATATAAGTGTTCCATTTGCATAAGCAGTGTTTAGTGCCGCTGCTACAGTTTCTGTATTAGTTAAGTCTAACGTTTTATATGGAACGCCAGTATACATACCACCAACAGATACATGTGCTGGTCCCTCCATGGTCATTGTGCCAGTATTACTATTTGTTCCGGTAACAGTGAATTCAGAAGAGACAGAATAAGTAGATTGAAAAACTACAGTCCAACTTTTTGTATAAGGGATCGATACATTTTTTATTCCAGAATCAAAAAAAGCATAGGCAGAAATTTTTGTTATACTTGTTGGAATAGTAACATTCGATAGAGAATCACATCCTGAAAATGAGTACGAACCAATTACTTGCAAATTTTTAGAGAATCCTACATTTTCCAAGCCTACACAATCCAAAAAAGCATTGTTATTAATTATTGTAATGTTATTTGACATTTGTATTGTTTTGAGTATAGTAAGTTCTTTAAAGCCACCTGCCATGATTTGCGTAACGGCAACTCCATTATATGTAGCAGGGATTTCAATTGTTGCTTCATATTTTGCCATTCCGCCGGCCATTACGCCGTAGGTGCCGTCATCCAATTTGCTATAAACGAGAATCTCGTCGTCATTCGGATCTCCGCTGATTCCGCTTAGGTCATGTGTTTCTGTGGTGCCGTCGGTGTAGTAGATGATCCAGTTAGTGCCTTCAAGTTTTGTTTCTACGATTCCTTTGCCGGGGGCCCCTTGAGGTCCTTGGGGGCCGGTGGCACCTGTTGCGCCGGGAGCGCCGTCGGTGCCATCTTTGCCGGGATCGCCTTTTTCACCTTTGACATTACCAAGGTCCACAAAGGTATCGGAATTGGTGTATTTGATTTTCAAGTTACCGTCTTCGATCTTGACTTCTTTTACGCCAACGCCGTCGGCACCTTTGAGAGAGCCGGTGACGGTATGGGTAGTGCCCGCCTCATCGTCCATTGTGAAGACCAGTTCGAAGTTTTCGTTCAATGCGATAGATTTGATGCCGGTGCCCTTTGCGCCGGTTTTTCCACGGATGGGGCCTAAGGTGGTGGTGCCATTATCGGTCTCGATAACGAGTTCATCATTGGCATTAAGGGTGATGGATTTGATACCATTACCGTCTTTTCCATCTTCACCGTCTTGACCTGCCGCTCCGACAATGGATTTTTCGATGATGATATCTTCGCCGAATTTCATATCAATTACAAGATAATTACTTTCATTGACGGTGATACCTACAATGCCATCGCCATCGTCGCCGTCTTCACCGTTTGCGCCATCCTGTGCCACGGCTTTTTTACCGGTATCCGCACCGTCGATCCACCAATTACCGTTGGCACCGATTTCGGGTGTTTTACCGTTTTCGCCGTTGGTGGCAACGGCGGTGATTGCGGTATCCACACCGTCGATCCACCAGGTATTATTTTGGATATAGGGTGTTTTGCCGTTGATTCCATCCACACCTTCGGCTTTAACGCCGGTGGATTCGCCGCCGATATACCAATAGCCGCCAATGATCTCGGGGGTTTTACCGTCTGCACCGTTTTGACCATTGGCACCCACCGCCTTTACATTCAGCGGGATGTAGCTTGCGCTGTTATCGTAGGAAACAAACCAGTAGTCGTTTTCAATTTTCAGGATGGGGGTATTGCCGTTTTTGCCATCTGCACCGTTGGCGCCGGTGGCGGGGACATTGGTATTTTCCTCTCCGATGTACCAATAGCCGTTCTTAATGCTGGGGCTTACGCCTTGGTCGCCTTTTTCGCCCTTGGCGGTACCCAATTCTTTAAAGGTTGCTCCATTATCGGTGGAAAGATACCATTGATCGTTTTCGATCTTCAGTTGCGGTGTGATTCCATCGACACCATCCTTGGCGACTGCTTTATAAGAGGTTTTTTCGTTGCCGAATTGCCAATAACCATCCTCGGTGATGGTGGGAGTGATACCATCGGCGCCTTTGGCATCGCCAAGCTCGGTATAGGTGTTACCATTATCGTAGGATACTTTCCATTTACCGTTTTCAATGATCAGTTGAGGGGTGATGCCATCCGCACCTTTCAGGTTTTCAAAGCGATAAACCTTTTCGCTATTAGTCAGGGTAATGGTCATCACGCCGTTTTCAAGGGTGATATTATTGATGCCGATACCATCATCGCCATCTTGACCGTCAGCACCTTTTTCCCCTTGCGCTTTATGCTCGGTTTTTTGCGCGCCGATATACCAGTAACCATCGTCACCGATATGGGGTGTGGTACCGTTGATGCCTTTTGCCATTACAGCGGTAGTTGTGTCGCCGATCACCCAATATCCTTCGTCATTGATATAAGGGGTGTCGCCATTAACACCATTTGTACCGTTGATGCCTTCCGCTTTAATGGTGGTAACTTCATTGCCGATACACCAAAATCCCTCATCATTGATATAGGGAGTATCGCCCTTGTCGCCGGTGTTACCTTTTTCGCCTTGGGCTTTATAAGCCGTCTTCTGCTCGCCGATATACCAATAACCGTCGTTGCCGATATGCGGAGTGGTACCATTGACGCCGGCCGCCTTTACGGTGGTAACGGTATGACCAATAACCCAAAAACCGTCTGCATTGATGTAGGGTGTCTCACCGTCGTCACCCTTGGCACCATCGGTACCCGCAGCTTTTACACCGGTATCATTTGTACCGATCCACCAGTTACCGTTAGCACCGATTTCGGGAGTGAGACCGTCTTCACCTTTCAAACTTTCGATAAATGCCGTTTCGCTATCGGCATTGGTAAGGCCCAAGCGTTTTGCAATCTCATAAGCAGATTCACCGGTTGCGCCTTTCTCGCCGGTGGCTTTCACACCGGTAGAGGTATAGGTTTCACCATCATCAATGGAAACTTCCCATTCATTGTTGTCGTTGATTCTGATCTTGGGAGAAATACCGTCGGCACCTTTGGCACCATCTTGTCCGTCTGCACCTTTTTCGCCGGTAGCCTTCACTCCGGTAGAGGTATAGCGGATACCACCGTCGATGGAGATCTCCCATTCATTTGTTGAGTCATGAATGCGAACCACAGGAGAGATGCCGTCTTTGCCGTTGGCACCCTTTAAAGAGGCGAGCCAATTTTCAACCGTTACAGTGGAAGAAATGAGACCTGTTTCAACGGCGAGTTCGTATGCCGATTTACCGTTTGCACCGGTTGAACCTTTTAAGGATTCAAGCCATTGCTCATAGGTTAAATTAGGATTATTTTCAAGAGCAACCTCATAAGCGGATTTTCCGTTTGCACGGATACCGGTATCGGAGGTGCCGATCCACCAGTTGCCGTTGGTATCGATATGGGGTGTGGTTCCGGCAACACCGGTGGCGCCTTGAGGACCGACGTCACCTTTATCGCCCTTATCACCTTTGTCGCCTTTATCGCCGGTGGCTCCGCCTTGCCCCTGTGGACCTTGCGCAGCAATGCCTGTATCGGTGGTGCTGATCCACCAATTGCCATTCTTTATGTAGGGGGTGTCTCCGGCTAAGCCGGTTTCGCCCTTATCTCCTTTTTCACCCTGGGCTCCTGCCGCTCCGTTCGCGCCTTTTTCGCCCTTTAAGGAGTCGATCCAATCTGCTTCGGTGGTGGCGGCGGTTTTGCCGGTCAATATCGCGATTTCATAGGCAGAAAGTCCGTTTAGACCGCTGGCACCGACAATTTTGCCGAGGTTTACGGATTTGCTATCGGAAAAAGACAGCACAAGTTCGCCGACATCGTTGATATCGACATCCGAAATGCCGATTCCATCATTGCCGTTGATGCCGTCTTTACCGTTGGTACCGTCTTTGCCGTCAACGCCGTCTTTACCATTGGTGCCGTCTTTACCGTCTTTGCCGTTTGTACCATTAACACCGACTGCTTTGCCAAGGTTGATCTTTGTCTCATCAGTGAGGGTTAAAAGCAGTTCTCCTTTGGAATTAAAGGATGCGGTTTGAATGCCGACAGCGTTGCTGTTTGCCAGCTTTGTAAGTGCGGTGGACCATTCATTTTCGGACCCTTCATAACCGCCATCAACAGCAATCTCATAGGCGGATTCTCCTTGCAGAGATTCCAGCCATTCCTGCACTGTGCCGTTATAGCCGTTTTCAACCGCTAATTCATAGGCGGATAAGCCGTTGGCAACAGTGTTGGTTACCGGACGACTGCCCGCTTTTTGAACGATCACTGCCGATCCAAAAGAAATTGCAATAACCAAAACAATGGCAATTGCAATCTTTAAGGTTTGCATAGATAAGTATTTTTTCATTCTCGGTTCCTCCGTAATAAAATAAAAATAACCCTCATATGCGGTGAATACTATTCACCAAAGTTGAAATAATATTAACATATAATAAAATAAATGTAAATACTATTCAACAAAAAATGAGGGATTTTTATGTTTAAGATCAAGGCCGCCGATGGCACAAACAACCTCTGCGGTAGGCGTATTGCAGAGATACGCAAGAGCAGAAAACTTTCCCAGCGGAAGCTGGCAACGAAGATGCAGTTGCTCGGATTTGATGTGGATCATTATTTCATTCGTCGGGTGGAAAACGGTGAGAGGTTTGTCACCGACATTGATTTAGTGATCTTTGCGCGTGCGCTGGATGTGGCAATATCCGATATGCTATCGGCGGAGGATGCGGAGTTATAAATCCCTCATCCTCCGTTTATTTTAATCTCTTTTTCGTCAAATTTCTTATGCTGGCAGCATAGTTGACAAATTTCTCTGTGTTTGCTATCCTTGAAGCAGAAAGAAGGGAATCATTTTGCAGAAAGATACAACAAAGATTTTGGAGGAGTTGGGGCTATGCCCCGATTTTAAATCCTTTTATAATGAAAATAAAGACTATATGGTGTCGGAATCCTTATCGACGCTGCTGGAGCGGTTGCTCAAGGAGAAAGGGCTGAAAAAATCGGTTGTTATTAAGCGGGCAGAATTGGCAGAGGTCTATGCCTATCAGATCTTTTCCGGCCTGCGGATTCCGGAACGTAAAAAGCTTCTTTGCCTGGCGATCGGGATGGAATTAAATCTGGATCAAGTGCAAACCTTGCTTAAATGCGCGGGGTATTCAACGCTATATGTCAAGATCCCCTTTGACAGCATTGTTTTATTCGGCTTTTGCAAGGGGCTTTCGGTTGTGGAGATCAACGAACTTTTATATGAATATGGGTTGGAAACATTGGGATGAGTGTTGAACATAAAAAATGCCCGCATTGCGGGGCGGAAATTGAAGAAAATGCGCGGTTTTGCCTTTATTGCATGACCTCGCTGGATGAAAAAGAGCGAGTGATGACTCGCTTATATTTGCGTAAGCGGTGGTTGATCCTTTCTGCCGCTTTTTTTGCGTTGCTTTTGATCGGCGGGATTTTGCTGTTGGTATTTGGTCCATCAAAACCCGAAGGAAAAAAGGAACCCTCTGATTTATCGCCGGAGCAGCAGGTATCCCAGCAGGTGCCGAGCGGAAATGAGCAGGCAGAAGGAGAACAAAACGGAACTGCTGTTTCTCCGCAGCAGGGAGAACATCCGAGTTCTACCGAGAATGGATTGGGCAATTTGATAGTCCCTTCGGGCGATGGCTCGGAGCAAATACCGCCTTCGAACCAAGGGCAAGAGGGAAACGCTCAAACCTCGAGCGGCTCTTCTCAACCGCAGAGCGGTTCTTCCCATACGCAGAGCGGCTCTTCCCAGACGGAAAGCGGAGATTCTCAACCGCAGAGCGGTTCTTCCCAGACGGAAAGCGGAGATTCTCAACCGCAGAGCAGTTCTTCTCAAACGCAAAGCGGGAGTTCCAACGAAACATCGGATGGGAAAGAAGAGCCATCGCCTTCGCCTTCGCCTTCGCAACCCTCTCAAACGCCCACCGAACAGAATCCTTCGGAAGAGTCTGCACCGGAGCAATCGCAACCGAGCGATACTCCCACACAGCAAGAACCGGAGCCAACCGCCCCGACCTTTACCTATCGCCAAATGAAATATGGGGACGATTATCATACCAACGCCGCGGTTACCGATGATAAAATTGTTTTGACAGGGATTCAAACACCCGCGGCAGACGGGATCTATCATATCCCCGCCACCATCGATGGGAAAACCGTCGTTGCCATTGAGGGGCAGGCGTTTTATAACAGCGGTCACGCGCTGACGGTTAAAAAAATCTATATTCCGTCGACCCTCAGAACGATTTGGGGATCCGCATTTGTCGGTTGCTATAATCTGACGGATGTATATTTGTACGGAAAATCGATCTATATTGATCCGTGGGCATTTCCTTCGGTGGACAAGCGGACAGGAACTTTGAAGATCCATTGCTCGGCGGATTGCAATAATCGGGATTTTCGTTATTATAAAAACATTGCATCTTCTTATTATGATGCCGAGTATGTGGAATGGAACGGATAAAATGACCTGCGAACAATACAAAGAAAACGTATTTAAAACCTATCGCTTGGTGAATGTCCTGGCAGAAAAGAATGATTGCTCCGCCTACCGTATTCGCCATAAAACGCTGGGAAAGGACTTGGTGCTTCACCAATTTCCCAAGGCGGTAATTGCCTATCAAAAGCTTAGCGCAATCTGTTCGGAGCATCTGCCGTTGATCTATGATGTGATCGATCTGGAGGATGGTCAGATCGTTTTGGAAGAGTATCTGGAAGGGCTGACGATTGCGGATGTTATGGTCAGCGGGCGGTATCGCTATCGCGGTGCGGCGCGGGTATTACGCGGGGTATGCAATGGGCTGGAAGTTTTGCATCGGTATGGCTTGGTGCATCGCGATGTAAAACCTGAAAATGTGGTGATCACAAAGGATGGGCGGGTGGTTTTGATTGATTTTAATGCATCCCGCCAATGCTCCAAAGCGGAAAAAGATACAGTAATTATGGGGACAGTAGGCTATGCCTCGCCCGAGCAGATGGGGGTATCGCAAAGCGATGCCCGCGCCGATATTTATGCGGTCGGTGTGCTCTTGAATGTAATGCTCTCGGGTAAGCATCCCAGCGAAGAGATCGTTGGCGGCCGCGCCGGGCGCATTGTTCGCAAATGCACGGCGATGCATCCCGATGAACGCTTTCAATCGGCAGAAAAACTGGCTAAAGCATTATAAAGAAAAACCCGCCTCGATCGAGGCGGGTTTGATGTTTTGCGATTATTTTACCCAATAGGGATGTTCGGGCAGAAGGGTATTGAAATAGGCGATATTGGCTTCTTCCTTTGCACCGGCGTAGGTGCCGCCGAAGAAGGCGTCCATACAGTCGCCGAAGTTTGCCCAGCTTTCTGCTTCTTTATCGGGGCAGATGGGGTAGAAGAGCGCGTCGTTTGCCTTGGCGGCTTTGAGGTCGCCGGGGGCGTCGCCGATCATCAGAACGCAGTCGGGACCGTATTGATCCTTCAGCGAGGCGATGATCTCGGTCTTATTACCGCTTTCCTGACCCTTAACAGCGGTGATGAGAGGAAGCAGACCGTTTTCGCCCCATTCCCGCTCCAGCGCTAATTGCTGGGTTGCCGAAACGATGACGATATCCGCTTGCTCATGCAGTTTTTCTAAGCACTCGCGTACATGGGGGAAGGGCGGTACACCGTGCACCAGCTCTGCCACACGCTCATTGACGTTCTTGGACCATTCCAAGGTGGTGCGGATCTCCTCCGCTTCGGGGTGGTCTTTGAGATAATCTTCCAGACCTGCGTTGCTCAAGGGCAAGCCTGCGTCCACATAAGCACGCAGTTCTTTGACTGCGGGGGGAACGAACTCCCGCTCCTTGACCTCGGCGCGATCTTCCAAAACGTCCAGCGCCTTAAGCAGCGCAAGGATACGATGGATGCCGCGATAGCGGGAATAAAGGTTGGCAAAATCCCAAGCATCGCGGGCGTATTTGGAGACCGGCTGCAAGCCGAAATAATTGATATAGGCGGGGCAGAAGCACTCCTTGTGCTTGACCTCCATGGTATCAAAGGCGCAGCCATCGGAATCGATGCAAACTAAAAATTTCTTGCTCATTGGTGCTATCCTCTTAGAATAAGTATTTTTCAAAGGCTTGCGCCAAGCCGTCGTCGGTATTCAGGCCGGTGACATCGTCGGCAGCGGCTTTGATATTATCGGGAGCGTTGCCCATCGCGATGCCGACACCGCTCTTTTGGATGATGGCATAATCGCTGCTGCTATCGCCGATGGCAAGGCATTCTTCCCAAGTGAGACCCAATTTTTCCAAAACAACTTCGACCGCGCAAAGCTTATCCAAGCCGGCGTGCAAGAATTCCAGATTGGCACCTGCACCGGGGCGGGTATGGCCGATATAGTCGCAAGCGGTGATGGCATCGTAGATCTCTTGCTGCTCTTCGGCAGGGATGCCGTAGATGTTCATCTTCTCTACGCAGACATTATTTTGCAGGAAGTACTCGGAGGGTTTCTCCACTTCCTTATAGCAATGATCCCGCAGATACCAGATATGATGCTCAGGAACAATGCTCATATCGAAGGGCTCGGTGACGGCCTTTTCAAAATAGATGGTAGCGTCGGCGGCAATCTCATTATAATAACCCTTGCCCTCCAGCATCTTCATCAGCTCGGCCGATTGCTCGGCGGGGATGGTATCTTCATAGATGGATTCGCCGGTCTCCCGATCATAAACACGAGCACCATGGCAGGTGATATAGTAGCGGATGCCGGGGTGGGTCAGCAATTGGGGCGGCATCATATCAAAAACACGACCGGTGCAGGGGATGATATGAATTCCCTGCTCGATTGCCTTTTGGATAGCTGCCATATTTTTCATCGAAATGGCGACCTGGCCTTTGCCCAATGCGGTTCCGTCCATATCCATTAAAACAGCGCGAATCTTCATTTTTTTGAGTCTCCTTTGTTTAATCAATTTAATCTATTATACAACTAATTAAGAATACTGTCAATCAATAATTGGTCCTTGCTTTTAATCTTGATCGTTGATCTCCTTAATGGCTCTCAAGATACCGAGCCGACCGCTTTCAAAGGTCAGCCCGCCCTGCAAAAAGACGATATAGGGCGGTTTGATGGGGCCATCAGCAGAAAGCTCGATGGACGCGCCCATCACAAAGGCACCTGCCGCCATCACCACCGGTGCATCGTAGCCCGGCATATCCCACGCTTCGGGGGTAACAAAGCTATCCACCGGAGAGCCTGCCTGAATTCCTTTGCAAAAGGCCAGCATCCGCTCGGGAGAGCCGACCGTCAGTGTTTGAATAATATCGTAGCGGGGGGCATCGTGGGCAGGGGCACATTCGCAGCCCATCTGCTCCAGCATCGCCGCGGCAAACATCGCTGTCTTTTTCGCTTGCAGTACCACATGGGGGGCTAAAAACAGCCCTTGATACAGTTCTCTTAAAATGCTCAAGGTGCAACCGCTTTCTCTGCCGATGCCGGCCGAGGTCAGCCGATAGGAGCAAAGTTCGATCAGGTCGGCGCGGCCTGCGATATAGCCGCCGGTGGGAGCGATGCCGCCGCCCGCGTTCTTAATTAAAGAGCCTGCCATCAGGTCGGCACCGTAATAGGTGGGCTCGTGCCGTTCGCAGAATTCGCCGTAGCAGTTATCCACCATCACAATGACATCGGCGCGGATCTCGTGGACAAACTGCGCCACCCGCCCGATCTCCTTGGAGGATAAGGTGGGGCGATCCTGATAGCCCTTGGATTTTTGCAAAAAGACCATCTTGACCTTGGGTTGCTCCAAGGCTTTTTCCAAGCCGGCATAATCGATCTCGCCGTCTTTGAGATCCAATTGCTGATATTCAATGCCGAAATCCGCCAGCGAACCGTCGCCGTTGGGCTGCAGGCCGATCACTTCGTCTAAGGTATCATAGGGCTTGCCGGTGGCGGCCAGCATAATATCGCCGGGGCGCAGAACACCGAAGAGTGCCACGGTGAGGGTATGGGTGCCCGAAATAAAATGGGGGCGGACCAACGCATCCTCTGCTTCTAAGGCGCGGGCAAAGACCTTATCTAAGGTATCGCGGCCGCGGTCACCGTAGCCATAGCCGGTGGAGCCTGCGAAATGCGCTTCGCTGACCCGCTCTTCCCGAAAGGCTTCCATCACCCGCTCGGTGGTGAAAAAGGAGATCTCTTCCGCTTCTTTCACCGCGGGGGCGATCATCTCCATTGCTTTTTGATCTGCTTTTTGAATATCAAACATAGATGTGCTCCTTCAATTTTCAATTCGACAAAATATATTATATACTTTTATGGAAAAAAGGTCAATAAAAATTCCGCAGTACCAAGCACTGCGGAATTTTCTTTAATTGTCCAGATAAGATTTTACCAATTCACCCAAAAGCTCATCCCGATCGATCTTGCGGATGAGGGCGCGGGCGTTATTATGGTTGGTAATATAGGTGGGATCTTCGCTCAAAATATAACCAACGATCTGGTTCAGGGGGTTATATCCTTTTTCCTTCAGCGCATCGTAGACAGTGGCAAGGATGTCACGCATCTCTAATTGCTCATCTTTTTTAATTTTAAAGGAAATCGTTTCTTGTCTCATCGGTTCAAACCTCCTGCTCGATATATTCTAATTATATACTAAAACTCAGAAGAATACAAGTTATTTTTTCATCGGGATCCCTTGGGCATCCAGATCAGCGATGACTTGATCCACCACCGCCATGACCTCGTCCTTGGTCAAGGTACGCTCGTTATCGGAGAAGAGGATGCGGATGGTAATGGATTTTCCGCTTTCGTCCTGATAGGTATCGTAGACCTTGACCGACTTGATCCAGGGGCAGTTTGCCTTGGCGATGGCTTCGCCGATGGGGGAAAATTTTTGGCTGATAAAGGTGACGTCGATCTCCATCTCGGGATACTTGGAAGGCTCTTGGTAGGCGATGGACGTATTCTTTTGCTCGGCAAAGGCGGCCACATCGATCTCGGCAAAGACGATCGCCGCTTTTTTATCGATCTTCTTGGCAACGGTGGGATGGCAGATGCCCATCTCGCCCAGCAGAACCCCATTCATATAGATCTCGTTGAGGTTGCGGGGATGCTGATAGGATCTGGTCGCCTGCGCGGTCTTATAGGTTAATGCCGTATGGCGCAGGTCGTCTGCCATAATTGCCAGAATATCCCGCAGTTCATAATAAAGGGCTTCCACACTCTTGGTCTTATCAAAGAGGGTAATGCAAAGTTTTTTGCGCTCATCGCAAAGTCCATCTTCCTTTAAGCCGTTGACGACGCGCCCGATCTCGAAAACACCGAAGGAGGGCGCGTAGCCGACATTGGTTTTGATCTGGCAAAGTTGGTTGGGGATGATGGAGCGGCGGATGGTTTCGATATTGGGGTTGGTGGCGTTGACGAGTTTAATATTGTCGTCTACCTCGATGCCCAATTCCTTATATTCATCGTAGTATGCCCATACATAAGAGTGCAGCTCGTGGAGAGAAAACCGCTTGACCAAAAGATCCTTGATCTTATCCTCCAAGGTCTTCTCTTCCGCGGCGCGGACCGGATAGAGCGGTGCGTTGGCGGTATGGACATCGAAGTTATCATAGCCGTAGATGCGGGTGATCTCTTCGATGATATCCGCCTTCATGGTAACGTCCTTGGTGGCGCGGTGGGAAGGAACGGTCACATCGAAATTATCGCCCGAAACGGTCACCTTAAAGCCCAACGCAGTCAGGGTCTTTTCGATGGTCTCGTTGGCAATTTCAATGCCGGTATAGCGATCGACAAAATTCTTGTCAAAAGAAAGCTGACGCACCGGATATTTATAAGCATATTCATCGGTCAAGGCGGAGACCACCTTGACACCGCCGTCGATCTCGGTTAAGAGCCGAACAAAGCGGGCGATGGCGGGAACGGTCATTTCGGGGTCGAGGCACTTTTCGTAGCGCATCGAAGCATCGGTGCGATGCCCTAAGCGGACAGTGCTCTTGCGGATGCTGACCGCATCAAAGGTCGCCGATTCCAAGGTCAGGCGGGTGGTATCTTCCACGATCTCGCTGTCCAAACCGCCCATAATACCGGCGATGGCAACGGGAGTATCGCCGTTGCAGATCATCAGGGTATTTTCATCGCAGTTGCGATCCACACCGTCTAAGGTGCGGAAGGTATGGGGTGCGTCAAACCGCTTG
Organism: Eubacteriales bacterium; assembly: GCA_045602565.1. Classification (GTDB taxonomy): domain Bacteria; phylum Bacillota; class Clostridia; order Oscillospirales; family QAKW01; genus QAKW01. The sequence continues at coordinate 28,261 of JAZSBU010000059.1, forward strand.
ATACGCAGTTTTTCTACCTTGCGGGAATCGAAGGCGTGCATCGGCTGGCCCATTTCCAGCATCAGATAGTTGGTCATATCTGCCAGAAAGTTGATGCCACGCAGACCGCAGTAGTACAGCCGGATACGCATATTCACAGGGCTGACATTTACGGAAACATTGTCAAACTTGAGGCCGGAGTAGCGCAGGCAGTCATCGTTTTCGATCTTGATGTCCAGCGCAGGCAGACCTGCGTACTGGGACAGGTCCACAGTTTCCAGAGGCTTCAGCTCCCGGCCTGCCAGAGCCGCGAACTCCCGGGCGATGCCGTAGTGACCCCACAGGT
>JAZSBU010000060.1:0-2415 GCA_045602565.1 Eubacteriales bacterium
CGGTACTCCCGAGCGTTTATTATGGAATTGTTGCAAAAAACATATGAAGAGACTGGGTTGAATTTTTGCGAATGTAAAGTGATGGTTGAGGTGATCCCCGGAGTTTCTAATTCGTATTATATTTTATTGTCTAAAATCGAAGGGGATGGTGATAGGCAGATTGAATTTGATAAAGCAGAATCCTCTGAAAATGATGCCTATATTTTTTGCTTGAAATCGGCTGATAAATTGATTCGTTTTTTGAAACAAATCCATTTATTCTATCCCATAAAGAATGAAGTGTATCTTTATTACGATTCATATTATGTTCTTCTGAATTTCACACCGCAAGTAACATCCAAAAATGAGTTTGGTTTGTTTTTAAGTAAGATGGAAGAATATGGGGAGCGATGTAAATTTAAAATCATAAATGAAGCAGTTTTGAAGGAATGGGGAGAACTTTTGGCGGGACCTAATGCATTAGAACTATTGATATGTAACGAATAGGTGGAAAGTAATTTTACTTTCCACCTATTTTGCTTTATGCACCTTTTTCTGTTCATTTCATAAGATGATTTGTGTTGATATATTTAAGGGGAGATGATTTATATCGAAATTCCGGTTAAAAGTGCGACATACGCTATGAAGGGGAAACAACTTCTTCATCGCCATTCTATCCGTGCTTATGTTGGCAAGCGAAGCGGTGAAGAGGGATGTTATTACTATTTGAATATAAATGAAAAAAACAAGGAAGTTGCGATTGAACTATTACAGGAAAATCAAATTATAAAATAAGTTATCAGGAGGGTGAGTATGATTTATTTTGATAATGCCGCCTCCACTCATCCAAAACCACAGTCTGTCATTCGGGCGATGAGCGGATGGCTGCATAAAAATGCAGCAAATGCGGGCCGAAGTGGGCACCGAATGTCGATGGAAGCGGCTGAAATGGTATATAATACACGCGTTGCTGTCGGTGACTTTTTTGGAGTAAAAAATGCGGAACAGGTTGTCCTTGTACCGGGGGCGACCTATGCCTTGAATACAGCAATTTTAGGGTTGCTGAACAAGGGTGACCATGTGATCACTACGGATCTGGAGCATAACAGTGTGTTGCGTCCGCTTTGGTATTTGAGAAAAAAAGGTGTCGATGTGACAGTGGTTTCGGTGAATTTTGAGGACGATGAAAAAACGATTGAAGCAATAATGCGAAATATTAACAGCAGGACGAGGGCGATTGTCTGCACGCAGTCGTCCAATGTATGTGGCAAAATACTGCCGATAAAACAAATTGCTGTTCGCAAACCAAGGAACGTTTTCTTAATTGTCGATGGTTCCCAGGGAGCCGGCACGTTACCAATAAATGTTATTGAGGATGAAATTGATTATTACTGCGCCCCTTCGCATAAAGGGTTGATGGGTCCCCAAGGCGGCGGGATTCTTTTAGTAAATAATGTCCCCCCAAAACCGCTCGTTTTAGGTGGGACAGGAACAGAAGGGGCTAATCCTGAACAACCGCGTGAATTGCCTGAATATTTAGAGAGCGGAACGCTTTCAACGCCGATATGTGTTGGAATGAAAGCAGGGATCGAGTTCGTTCGCAGGTTGGGAATGGAACAATCCTTCAGCCATAAAAGGGCGCTGACGGATTATGCCTATGACGAATTGAGAAAACTCGATCATTTAGAACTTTATATGCATCCGTATAAAGAGACTTGCATCGGAGTTATTCCGTTCAATGTTCGCGGAATGGATTCTAATAAGGTCGTGGAATATTTAGATCGAAATAATATATGCGCCCGTGGCGGTATTCATTGTTCGCCATTGTTCCACAAACGGTTTGGAACAATCGAAAGAGGGATGGTTCGAATCAGTTTCAGTTGCTTTAATAATGACCGTGAAGTCAATGAATTGATTAAAGCCTTGAAAAAAATCTATTAAATTAATAAAAAAGTATTTATTTTATTATTGATTTATGTTATAATTTTAGAAAATAAAAGATTTGGGGGTTTAAAATGTTTAGTGACTTTTGGACTCACATTCAAAATGTGTTCGTTACAATTCAATTTAAAGATTGCATTGATATCCTGGTCGTTGCTTATTTGATTTACAGCGTTTTGCGGTTTATCAAACAGACAAGGGCCGGGCATTTGCTGCGTGGTTTGGTCTTTTTGTTGGTATTGATTTTGCTGGCGCGATTCTTGAGACTTAGTGCAGTGGGCTATTTGATGAATAATGTTCTTCAGTTGAGCTTTATCACCATTATTATCGTGTTTCAGCCTGAACTTCGTTCATTGCTTGAGAAATTGGGCAGAATCAATCTTTCTAATGTATTACCGTTCTATAAATCCGGTAATACGGAGCACGATCGCATCGAACGCGGAATTGAGCATGTGTGCGAATGCTGCGAGGAACTTTCCAATCGCCGTATTGGGG
>JAZSBU010000061.1:0-17308 GCA_045602565.1 Eubacteriales bacterium
CATCGCCGCCAGCACCGCATAGGGAATATAATATAAAAAGGAACGGATCAGGCGGTTTTCGATCTTCTTTTTGAAAATGATCATCGGCAGCATCCGAATGAGGTAGGTCACCCCCGCCATCACCAAGACATAGAAGAATAATCTCATACCTCCGCCTCCTCTCGCACCGGAAAGAAGAAGGCGCCCATCGCTGCGGAAACCACCGCGCTGATGATGATGGCAAACCCGCCCGAAACTTGATTTAAAATCGGCACCCAGGCAAAGCAGCAGGACAGCGCCATCGCCAAAAGCGTGACCAGCGCTACCGCCAAGCTCTTTTTCGCCACCGGCAACACGATGGCGACAAACATTCCGTAGATCGCCACCCCCAGCGCCGAAAGCACCGCTGCGGGCAAAATTTCCCCTGCCGCCGCACCGAGGAAGGTGCCGCCGGTCCAGCAAAGGATGGGCAGGGTCATCAACCCATAGAAATAGGGCGCGGTGACGGTCCCCTCTTTATTCACCGCGATGGCGAAGTTTTCATCGGTCACGCCAAAGGATAAGAGCATCCGATCGAGCATTGTCACGCTGCGGTCTAATTTTTGAGAAAGGGAGATAGACATCAAGGCATACCGTAGGTTAATGACAAATTGGGTGGCCGCCATTTCGATCAGACTGCCCGTCGCCGCGATAACCGAAAGCCCCGCCAGCTGCCCTGCCGAGGTGAGATTAGTCAGCGAGATCAATACCGCGCTCAGAACCGTCAGTCCGCTCTGCACCGCCGCCACACCAAAGGCAAAGGAGACCGAAAAATAACCGAGCCCCACCGGCAAACCGGCTTTGAAACCCTGCAAATACTCTTTTTTCATAATGCCTACTCCCCTTTCGTTAAAATCTTGAAAAATAATATCATAGTTTTTTGATAAAATCAAGTAGGGGCGGGGTTGCCCCGCCCGATTTCTTTCAGGTAATCTTTTCGGGAGGGAGGACCCCCTCCCCTACAAAATAATTTGATGTTTGTGCGAAATAATAAAAATGGAGGCTTTCGCCTCCATTTTTATTCTTTGTTTATCATTTTTTTGCCGTTGCCATAACTTTGTTATAGATATCCTGATCGATCGGTCTCATCGTCTCCGGAATCTGATCTTTCATATCCTTGGGCACGATTCCGGTAACAAAGGGATCGATATATTTTTGCATCATATCATATCCGGTGCCACCGGCATGGATATAGTCGGGTTTTGTATGGTCGTCATTCGTAGTAAACTTTTCGGTATCAAAGTTCTTCAAAAGATTAAAGATATCCAAATAGGGAATACCCCATTTTTCACAGATCTTCTTAGCAATCACGAAATAATCGCCCGAATCCTTGAATTCCTCGTGCAGCGGCATTGCATAAATGCTCATAAATCCGATGGCAGCGGTATCACCATGCTCCCGGATGGTTTCATAGATCAGCAATTCCATAGCACCTGCATAGGTGGATTCATCGTCGAAGGTTTTGGGATCGAACGAATCGCTGATCTCACCCATCGGAGCATCATAGTGCGCGTCGTTGCCGCCACCCTCCAAGAGAACATACTCAAATTCTAGGGTATTATGATGTTCCCGAAGCTGACTTACGATCCACTGACGCGTTGTAGCAGTTTCACCGGTCAAAAGATCTTCGTTGATCTCTCCGGTAAGGCTAGCGGTCGAAACTGCCGCGCCACCCTCACTGGAGTCGACGGTAGCTGCGCCAAAATTTCTGCGGATGCGGCCTTCCCAACCCCTTTGGGGAACGGTTTTATCTTCGTCATCTCTGGACGCAGAGCACAAAGAGTCGCCAACCGTCAGAAACAACTGACCATTCTCCTCATTTTTAAGGGTATTGACATCGCCGTTGGTCCGGCATTGATAATCGGCCAAAGAGAACTCATTATTGATACGGATATAAAACTTATCTGCTTCTTTGGCATTTGCCTGCAGGCGGACATAAGCAGCGCCTTCGGGAGCCATAATGCTGACCATATCCAATCCATCGACTTCGTTGGTCTCAAGATCAAATACAACAGCATCTTTTCCGTAATCGATAACTTCAACGTCTTTACCTTGAACCTCTGCCTTAAAAACATGCTCATACTTAAGATTCTTATTGTTGGCATTGATCAATTCGATGGGCTTTCCATCCTTATCATAGAAATGACCCATGACTGCCTGCGCCTTGCGGATCGGCCCGAAGACCACCTTATTGCCCTCGCTGACTGAAATGAGGTCGGTGCGGACATAGCGCTCATTGAACCCCTCTGTACCATCCATCTTCAGGTTGCCGACCTCAATAGTTTCTTTGTTATAGAAGTTGGGTTCGTTTGCACGATCCTGTGTCGCTTCGAATTCCGCCACGACCTCGGCATCCTTCATAAAATAGAGGATAATTTTATAAACGTCGTTGATCCCAACGGCATTATTCCCGTCTACATCCGCGTTATTCACATCAACGTCTACGGACGGATCTACCGTCTTTTCCAATACATACATAGCGTCGATCAAGTCAACGGTCTCATCATTATTAACATCGCCGGCGACCACCGGTGCAGAAGCATCCGCGGTGCGAACGCATTTGCAAATATACTTATATCCATCGTCGGTCTCTTTATATTCAAAAGCGCAAACTTCCGCAAATTTGGCTTCACACTTCTCGCAAGTACCGTTATGGGTTGCCGCATTCCAAGCAATCGAAATCGGCGTGCAGTTGATCAACTCACAATCTTCAAGAATCTGATGACCGCAATCGGAGCAGGTTCCGGTATGCTGTTTATCTTCAATGTTACTTTTATACACAAATTTGTGGTTAACGCAGGAGTTGGTCATTACCACGGCGATATCGCCGGCATAGGTGGTGACATAGGTGCCGTTAATGGTACCCTCACCCGCTACCTTTTCAAATTTAAGTTCGCTCTTATAGCCAAGCGCTGTTTTCAGATCAAAGGTGCTATTCGAATTGACAAACAAATTCTTAGTAACATCGCCGGTGACTGTCATCTTAATGATCTTCCCTTCGGATTTTCCATCGGGGATGGGGCGAACTTTACCATCACTGTTCAAGGTGAAGTAAACCGGCTTCGCGCCTTCGGGGATCTCACCCTTTTGATTCTTTTCATTGATGGTATAAGCCACTTCTGCCGCAGACATATCGGTCAGCAGAGAAGCCGATTTGGATTCACTGCTCATTACAGTCCCTATAGAATAACCCCCCAGGATACCGTCTGTCTCACGCTTGACACTGTAGACATTTCCCATCGACAGCTTTTCAAGAACACTTACGGCCGAGAAATCAAAAAGCGCAGATTGGACATTGTTGCTCTTACTCTTACCGGAAATAGCATAGGAGTTGCCGCTCACTGCTACTTTAGCGTTATAGGACTCGCCATCGGCAATAATATTATGGAACGTACCGGGGTTTGAATTGTTTTTTCCGGAATGTAAAACTGCATAACTAAACTGGTTGGCGGTGCTATCCTTCTTTGCAAGGACCCCATCAAAGACAAAGCCGTTGACATTGACAGTGATCGGCGAATTTGCAAGAGTGGAGACCAAGCCGTTTGCACGCGCGTTACATTGAGCCGAAATATAGATCGAAGACCAGACACGCTCGAAGGTGGGGACCTTGCCTTCCACAACAGTACCAAAACTGGAGATCGCACCATAAGTGTTGGAGGAGCCCTGATAAATCAACCCACTGTTCAAACCGAAATCTTTAAAGGTACAATTGCCAAGGCGCTGAAACAAGCCGGTATGGATGATATCCTTGCCGGAACTGCTGGTCTTATCGCCGGAGTTCGTTGAATTGTATATGTAAATATTATTAAAGCCAAAGCCGTGACCGTCAATGGTACCTGCAAAGCCTACACCCGGATGCAGACTGTTTTCATTGAGCCCCATCGGCTTAATCGCTGTACCGAGACCAAAATTAATATCGTCGGTCAAATGGAAGGTGACTCCGCCGAAATAATCCTCAGTTGCCGCATCGGCGACTTCGCGCATTGCTTCCCAGTCTTCCTTCGACGAGATGGACCATTCATTCCGATCGTACCCTGCCAGTTCATAGACCTCACGATGGATATAGCGGGGGAAAGGTTCGGTTTCCCAATGAAACTCTTTCCATTCGATACTGGTTTTGATGGCTTTCGCCATCAAGCGCATTTGCGCTTCATCGCCGGATTCGATCGCTTGCTCCAAAGCTTCTGCACCGCTCTTAGCATCTTTGAGAAGCTCTTTATAAGCTTCAATAGCCGAATTCGTATCATTCTCTACCGCGGTAGCAGGCATAGAAAAGACAACCATGGTGCAAAGCAACGCAATCATCGAGAGAAGGGAAATCACTCTTCTTTTCATCGTTCAGGTCTCCTTTATGGGCGTGATTTTTTAAACAATTGAACTTCTTCGTAAGGCAACAGGGGAAACTGAAATCAGCGTAAACCTTGTCACCATAAATTCTTATATAAATAATATCATAGTTTTACGCCAAAATCAAGTATTCAAGCAATTTTTTCGGCAAGATATTGCTGATGTCGTTAAGTTTTGGAAAGGCGGCACAACGTTTATCGCGTTCGTCCCATTTCGGGATGGAAAAACCTTCCTTTACAAGATAATTAAAAGTTTATTTTGCACAAAATAAAATGGAGGCAAATGCCTCCATTTTATTCTGTTGTTACTCCGCCGTATAGTGACCGTCCCAACTATATTTATTAAAGCTTCCTACAGTATAATCACCGTATTTTTGAACTTTATCATAAATCGCCTTGGAAACCGGTCTCATTTGCGGCAAAAATGCGTTGATGTAGGGCTGCATAATGTCGTAGCCGTCGTCGTTGGCATGGATCGCATCGTGGGTATGCACGCCTTTATGGGTATCAAGAACATCCTCGGTCAAAATGGTATTCAGATCCAGATATTCAATACCCCATTTTTCGCAGATCTGCTTACCAACCTCGAAATATCTGTGGTTTGTGTGCATTCCTTCAAAACTCGCATAGGGCATATCATAGTAACTCATATAACCGATGGCAGCGGTATCGCCGTGCTCCTTAATAGCGGTATAGATCATCATCTCCAGACCGCCGGCATAGGTGGTCATGTCGAAGGATTCAGGGTCGTAGAGGGGGCTCACTGTGCCGACCTCAGCCTCGTTTGCCGCATCGTTGCCGGCGCCCGCCAGAAGGATATACTCGAACTCGCGGCCGATATTGGTATGCTCGCTCAACTGGTTGACAATGCATTGGCGGGAGCCGAGTGGCACAGTATCGGTTTGGACACTATCTGATTTAAATTTAATTGTGGAAATCGCCGCACCGCCTTCGGAAGAATTGATGACCTTTGCGCCAAACTGCTGATAGATCCGCCGCGCCCAGCCTTTAAGATTGCCGTCCGGCTGAGAATCTCTCTTCAAATTCGCAGCGGCACACAAAGAGTCGCCGACGGTTAAGAGCAGTTGATCCTCCAGCGGATTTTCAAGGGTAGCCTCCTTGAGGTTGGCTCGGCATTGATAATCTGCCACCGTAAATTCGCTGTTGATACGGATATAGTACCGGTCTTTTTCGTCGGCATTGACCTGGAAACGGACCGTGTCTGCTCCTTGGGGAACGCTGACACTGACCATCACCATTCCCTGCTCAAATTCGTGTTCCACCGTTACATTGGTATGGTTGATCAACTGCAGCGGAGCACCTGCTTTATAGAAATAGCCCATCACTGCCTGACCGAGACGGACAGGACCAAAGGTGATCTTATTGCCTTGGCTTATCCCGGAAATACTATTTGTTAAAACATAGCGATCGTTAAAACTGTATTTCTCTTCGCCGTTCAGCGTCAGTGTTGCTCCGTCATCAACAACCCCTACTTTGCTATAATAATTAGGTTCATTGACGAGTTTCGCAAGATCTTCAACCTCCGCCAACGTCTTTTTATCCTTTAAAGCAATCTTGATGATCTTAACGGCGTCGCGAACATCCAGACAGTTATTTCCATCCACATCCGCATTATACACATTAACGTCTACAGACGGATCTACCGTCTTTTTCAGCAGTTGGATAGCATCGAACAAAGTAACTCCGTTTCCGTTAACATCACCGGGAACCATCGGTGCAAGAGCATCTACTGTGCGACTGCAATCGGCGCATACATATTTATAGCCGCTATCTGTCTTTTGATATGCAAAAACGCAATTTTGACTCATTGCCGCTCCGCAAACACAGCTGCCGCTATGGGTCATTGCATCCTCGGTACCGGCATCAGCAGTACAATTGACTGTCAGCGCGCACGCCTCTTCAACCTGATAACCGCAAGCTGAGCAGGTCTTGGTGTGGTTTGTTCCGTCGCCGACAGCAGGTTCAAAGGAATGTACACAACTGTCGGTTACTTCAACAGTCACATTTTTTGTCAACTTAAACTGTGTCTCCGTGGTTTTGAATCCATCTACAGTAGAAAAGGTCTGCTGCTCGGTCTTATTGATCGTGGTAAAATCATATATTACACCACGGTTAACGAATATTTCCTCGTTTCTCGCACCGGTCAGAGTCAACTTGACAATGCGATTGGCATAATTCTCTTTCGAGACAGGGCGTACCTTCCCCTCACTATTCAAGGTGAAGTAGACCGGTTCCGCACCCGTACCGTCCTCATTAAGGCTGGTGGGATTCTGATTGATGGTCCAAGCCACTTCGGCTGCAGACATATCGGTCAGTAAGGAATCCGAATCGGAACCACCCCAGCTGGAACCTTTGCCAAGGGTATAACCTTCGTTGATGCCTTCGATCTCCCGTTTGACGGCATAAACATTCTGAATATCTGCCGTTCTGAATGCATCCACAGAGCCGAAATTAAAGAGTGCCGATCTGCCGCCGCGGGTATAAGAATTCCCTGTATCTGAAGTTATCTTATACGATGCTTCTTTAAGGCTCCCAATCTTTCCGTTGCAGGACCGAAAATCGGTAATGATATTATAAAAATCATTATTATCTGCCTTAAATTCGCTGCCGCCGCTATAAATGGCGAAGGAGATCTGGGAACCGTGACTCGGATCTTGACCTTTGACGATCGCTCCATCGAAGACAAAGCCGTTGACATTAGCCGTAATCGCCGATTCGTAAAAGCTGCCGACCAACGCGGATGCCTGTGCATTACAAAGGGGTGCAACGGCGACCGAAGACCAGACCCGCGTAAAGGTGGGGGTCTTACCCTCGTCGACCATACCAAAGCTGGAAATACAGCTATTAGAGTTACCGGAAGTTTGGTAGATCAAACCGCTGTTCAAGCCAAAATCGATGAACTCGCAGTCGGCAAGGCGATGGAACAACCCTGTATAAAGACTACCATCCTCATACAGCGTTTTATCTCCATCTTTATCGAGCACATAGTTGCCCTCGCTATCCTTTACATAGAGATCGTCCTTATGGGAGGTAATATTAATATAAATGTTATTAAAACCATAGCCGTGGCCGTTGATGGTACCGGCAAAGCCGCCGCCTTGCCCAAAAATGCTGAAGCCCATCGAATCGATAGCCACATTATTAGCAAAAACAATATCCTCGGTCAGATGGAATTCGGTCCCCACAAAATAATCCGGACGGTCATTTTCCAAGCTTTCCCCTAAGGGGATGTTGGCTGCATCGGCGACCTCACGCATCGCCTCCCAGTCCGCCGATGAAGAGATGGACCATTTATCCTGGCTATATCCCCGGGCTTTGAATGCATCGTGGAAAAGATACCGAGGGTAGGGAATCTTTGTTCCATTAAAGTTTTTCCAACTAAGCGCCACATCAAGGGGGTTGCCTTCACCGTCCTCGCCGTTAAGGCCGGCATCGATGAGGGTTAAAGCTTGTGTGTTTCCGGCATCGGTTTTCAGCCCATAAGCCTCGCTGACCGCGTTCTTAAGGACTGAATTATTGGACCAGTTGACTCTATCATAGAGTTCTTTTACCAATTGCCGCGTGGTATAAGCCGATGTCGACTCTTCCGTCGTTTCCGTGGTCTCCTCCGCTGCGCTCAGGGGGATAACAATGCAAGTCAGCATAGAGACAAGCATTGCGAGGATTGCCAGAAGGGAAATAAATCTTCTTTTCATTTCGTTGGTTCTCCTTTTGTGTAAATGAAGTTTTTTTACAAGTGAACTTTATTATAAACATCCGGCGAGACCGGACGGATTTTCAACATAAACGCGCAGATATAGGGTTCTAAAAGGTCGTAGCCTGCCGCATTGGCATGAACGCCATCGACCGTATACTGAATGGTATCGAATTCCACATCGTGGTAGATATCCAGATACGCGATCCCCCATTTTTTGCAGATCTCTTTGCCCACGGCAAAATAATCACCGCTAAACAGGGTCCTGAAGAAGTGCGGAGTCTTGAAGATATTCATATAACCGATGGCGGCGGTATCGCCGTGTTCCTTAATGGCGGTATAGATCAACATCTCCAAACCGCCTGCATAGGTGGTCAGATCAAAAGATGCGGGATCGAAAGAATCGCTGATCCGGCCGATCGGTGCACTATCCCAAGCATCGTTGGCACCGCCCTCCAAGAGGATATAATCATATTCTCCCTCAAAGCGGGTGATCTGCCTGAAGATCTGGTGCCAAAAACTGTATTTTTCTTTCATCAAGCGGCAATCAGAAAAAGCAGCACCGCCGAGGCCGGCGTTGGTAACATTGGCGCCGAAGCGGTCGCGGATCCGCCGCGCCCAGCCTTTCATTCCGCCCACAGCAATATCCTTCGCCGCAGCGCAAAGAGAATCGCCGACCGTCAAGACATTTCTGCCCGCAAGCGGATTGCTCGGTTCTTCCTCCACCGAAAATTCTTCGTTGAGATAGATATAAAACGCATCCTTTTCCTGCTCTGTCAACTGCAGGCGGATCGTTTCTGCCCCTGCGGGTGCGATGGCGGTTGCCATCACCATTCCCTCTTTAAAAGAATGGGCGATCTCCACATTGGCATAATTAAGGATCGCCAACGGCTGATCTTCCGCATCATAAAAGATGCCCATCACCGGAGCACCCAAGCGGGCAGGACCGAAGGTGATGCGGTCTCCCTCGCAGACAGCGAGCGGGCAAGAGACCAAAAAGCGTTCGCTTTCGGCAACACTTCCGTTTGGTTTGAGCTTTTGGCGGGTCGTTTTTTCAAAACTATAATAATTCATATTCTTACTTGCAAACTTTGTTATAAACATCCAAAGGAATCGGGCGGATCTTCAGCATAAACTCATTGATATGAGGCTGCATCAGGTCATAGCCGCCCTTATTGGCGTGAACATAGTCCGGCTTGGACTCTTCGCCTTCTTTCCCGTTCCAGGTATATTTTTCGGTATCCAATTCAAAGGTGTTATAAAAATCCAGATACTCAATTCCCCATTTTTTGCAGATTTTCTCGCCCAAAGCAAAGTAGGCGCCGGTATTTGCATATTTAGGAGCGAGTGGCATTTTATAAACGCTCATATACCCGATGGCGGCGGTATCGCCGAACTTTTTGATCGTATTATAAATCAACATCTCAAAACCGCCTGCATAGGTGGAAACATCGAAGGTGGCAGGGTCAAAAGAGTCGCTCATTTCACCGATCGGTGCATGTACACCTGCATCGTTTGCACCGCCCTCCAACAGAACGTAATCATATTCCAATCCACGGGTATATTCCGGCAATTGATTTAAAATCAACTGGTGGGGATGCGCGCAGGGGCGCAAAAGCATACGGGCGGTGGAAAAAGAAGCTCCACCTTGGCTGAGATTGGAAGCATATGCGCCGAAGCGGTCGCAGAGCCGCCGCGCCCAACCACGTTTCTTATCAATTTTTTCATCGCGGGCCGCCGCGCAAAGGGAATCGCCGACGGTCAGGATATTTCTGCCCTTGAGCGGATTAAAAAGTTGCTCGTCACTCGGAAGTTCCTCCGAGCAAGTTTCTTCATTTATATATATAGCAAACAAATCCTCTTCCGCCTCGGTCAGTTGCAGGCGGATCGCCGCCGCACCCTCGGGCGCAAGGATCGTTGCCATCACCATACCTTCTTGGAAGGTATGCGAAATTTCAACATTGGTATGATTGATCAGCACCAACGGCTGATCTTCTTCATCGTAGAAATAGCCCATCACAGGCTGCGCCGGCCGCATCGGACCAAAAGTGATCCGATCGCCTTTTTGGATCGCGAGCGCCTCGCTTAAAATGAATCGGGTGCTCTCCCCAAGGGAGCCGTTCATTTTCAGGTTTTGGATGGTTGTTTGTTCTAAATTAAAATAATTCATCGTTTTTAAAAGGTGGGGCGAAAGGGAGGCGAAAAGCCTCCCTTTCGCTCAAATATCATTCTGCTGTCGCCTGAACTGCGTTATAGATCTCTTGAGAGATCGGTCTCATTTCGAGGCAAAGTTCATTGATTCGAGGTTGCATCAGATCATAGCCCTCGGCGAGTGCGTGGCAAGAGTCGGAAGTGTGCGCGCCTGCAGCCGGATTAAAGCCCTCGATCGGCTCATTATAAAAATCTACATACGGGATGCCCCATTTTTTGCAGATCAGCTTTGCCATATCCAGATGGCCTTTTGCATTTGCGAAACCTTCGGTGGAGGTATACATTTCATAAAGAGCAATATAGCCAAGGGCTGCGGTATCGCCGTGGTCTTTAATCGCCTTATAGATCAGCCGCTCCATACCGCCCGCCAAAGTAGTTTCGGCATCAAAATCGGCAGGATCGTAGGAATCTTCTACGATTGTTCCAATCGGGGCTGCAAAATAATTATTAGGATCCTTCACGCTTAACGTATTATGTATTCTGTGGTCGTTGACACCGCCCTCCAGCAGGATATAATCGAAGTTCTTGACCCCGCTATGCTGGTTCAACTGTTCGAAGATATAATGGACAGGTTCACCACCGCCCTTCGGTGAATGCCATGCTGAAGTAGACAGGGTGGAGCCGCCCCTGGCGGAGTTGGTGACCTTCGCACCGAAGGTATCGCGGATACGGCGCGCCCAGCCCTTAACATAACCAATTTCATCGTTGCCGACATAGGCATCGTTCGCAGCGGCGCAAAGAGAGTCGCCGACGGTCAGGAATGTTCTGTCCTTCAAGGGGTTATCGATCGCGCTGCTTTCAATGGCGAAACGCTCTTCATAGTCCATTCCTGTGATTTCGGCATTGACGCGGAGATAAAATTGATCCACTTCTTCCGTTGCCAGCTGGAACCGAACCGATTCTGCCCCTGCGGGAACGTCGATGCTGACCAATGCCTTTCCCTCTTCAAAGGTGTATTCCACCTTTACGTTGGTATGGTTGATCAACTGCAGGGGGTTGCCCTCTGCATCATAGAAGTAGCCCATTACCGGAGCACTCAAGCGGACCGGACCAAAGGAAAGTTTCTCGCCCGAATGGACTGCGATGGGATCGGAGACCACATAGCCTTCCACATTCCCTTCGGTACCGTCCATCTTCAGGATCCCCTTGGTTACAGCGTCGGAATTAAACACGTTTTCATTGATACGGTTCTCTGTTTGAAGTGCTTTATTTTTAGCGTCTTTGTTTCCAAGCCAACGTTGAACCGCCAGGACAACGTCGTCCATATCATGATCATAATCGCCATCCACATCCGCATTGTGCTCTTTATCAAGCTCGCCGAGCCCAACATATTTTCTCAGTATCAGGACCGCATCCATCAGGTCGACAGCTCCACTACCGTTCACATCACCGCACAGAGCCTTTTCAGTACCCGCATGCTCGATGTCTTTTCTGCCGCAAACGCAGTCGGAAAACTTCCAATAGGCATCCTTATTTACGTCAGCAGGAACATAGCTTACCGTACATTCCAATGTAAAGTCCTCTTTGCAGAATTGGCAAGTACCGCTATGGGTCGCCTTTTCAACTGCCGCCAGATCCTCACCAACGATGGGGTCGATAGTATAGTCGGATTCTTTTTCGGCAGAGCAGGGAATTTCTTTATAAAAATCGCAGGCAGCACAGGTTTTAATATGTGCGTTTTCGGTATATTCATAATGAACCTTGTCGCTTGGATGGTCGCAATTGATAGTCACATTGATGGTGACATCCCCATCCTTCAACTGCAGTTGACCGTTCTGCAGGATTGCGGTACCTTCGCTTACCTCGAATTCATGCTGATCTTTCTTTTCAAGAACTTCGTCCAGATGATCATAAGTCGTGTTGGCATTGAGGTAATATACCTTTTCTCTGTCGCCGGTCAAGGTAACCTTGACGATCATATTCTCACTCTTCGCAGTCGGGCGGATCTTATTGTCCTCATTCAAGGTGAAATAGACCTTATCGGCTTTCTCGGAGGGATTACTGTTGATAGTCCAAGCCGCTTCAAGAGCTGACTTTGCCATCATTGTGGGGTCGGCGGTGCGGGTATCGCTTCTACCGAGATAAGCGGTGGTGTTCGGATATTCTACAGTGTAGAGGTTTTCAAAAGTAGATTTTTGAATTGTCGCAGTGCTGTTTGAAGAGAACAGCATACTGTAACGACCACTGCTGTAGTTAACAGCGGGGCCAACCGCTGCAGGGGTCACACCGGTCGGTTTATATACACCGGTTGCCGCAGTAGAGGTCGGTTTATTGGGCGATCCTGAATCGGTCAGATACAGTTGCGCGTCGGTAATAACATTGGTAAGGCTGTAGACACTGCAAACACTACGCCCGGCTTTCACGCTGCCGACCGTCATGCTCGGGTATGTTCCAAGGATAGAAAAAGCATTCTTTCCTTCATTCAGGATCTGACCGTCAAAGACAAAACCGTTGACCACAAAGGGTTCAGTATAGTTATCCGCCTTGGTCCCCACGCCATCCTTCTCTTTGCTGTTATCCTTTTCTTTGACAATCGTTGCGGGAGCGGCCAATGCCGATACCGTACCGGAGGAGGTGTGGGATAACATCGCACCGGACCAGACGCGGGTAAAGGTGGGTGCATAGCCGTTTGCTACACCGCCAAAGGTGGTAACCGAAGAAACCGCATTGTCCTTTGCACGGATAATGGTACCGCTATTGATGCCAAAGTCCACAAAGTGGCAGTTGCCCAAACGATAGAACATACCGGTCGCACATTCGCCTGTAGTCGCTTCGCCCGTGTTTTCATAAATCTTGAAATCATCAAAACCATAGCCATTGCCGTTGATGGTGCCGCTGAAATATTTTCCGGCGCCCATCGGCAAAAGCCATTCGGTTTCTTTAAAGCTAACATCGCCGGTCAGATGGAAGGTGACACCTTTAAAATATTCCACGTCGCTCGTTGTATTGGCAGTCTCCATCATCGCCTTCCAGTCTGCAGCGGTAGAGATGGACCAGTTCTTTCCATCGTGACCATTCTCTGTTGCAGTTACGTGATCCGCGTAGTTGGGATAAGTCTCTGCAAGCGCTGTCGTCTCCGCGATGACGGGCATCGCGAAGGTAAACATGGTGCAGAGCATTGCAAGAACTGCTAAAATTGAAATCACTCTTCTATTCATCGTTTGGTTCTCCTTATCTCGCAGCCAATTCGTTCCGCACCTTTTGGGTGACCGGAGTCATCGACCGCATATAATCGGTAATGTAAGGTCCTATAATATCGTAACCGCTTGCGTCGGCGTGGGTACCGTCCGGCACGTGCTCAGTACCCTGCGGATCCAACTTTTTATTGATCTCGGTATGGTTATACATATCGAAGTAAGAGATGTTCCACTTTTCGCAGATCTCTTTGCCCATCGTGTAGTAGTCATTCATCTTGGTGGCGACCACACCTTTTTTGTTGCGAGGCATCTGATAGGCCATCAGGTAACCGATCGCCGCCTTATTGCCATATTCCTTCACAGCGGTATAGATGGCCATCTCCAAGCCACCGGCATAGGTGGAAAGATCAAAGTTAGCGGGTTCAAAGCCTTCGCTGACCACGCCGATCGGTGCCGTTTCCCAAGCATCGTTGGTGCCGCCTTCGATCAAAACATAATCAAAATCTTTTTTATCTGATTTGGTCAGCTGCTTATAGATGATTTGATAGGTGTGATCGTTCGGATTATCCAATCGAATGGTCGAAAACGCGGATCCGCCGCTCCCGCAGTTGGTGCTGATCGCACCGGAGAGTTCCTTGACTCGCCGCGCCCAGCCGCGCAGACCGTCAACCTTATCGTCCTGCGATGCGGAGCAAAGGGAATCGCCCACAAACAGACATTCTTTTTCAAAAAGAGGATCCCCTACCTCATCCGCATCCACTTTGGTGATGCGGGTGTAATAGCTTTGATCGAACTCTTTATTCTTTATCACCAAGAAGGTTTCCCGCGCTTCGGCGGGAACATTGAAGCGAACGAAGGAAACACCTGCGGGAACCGTATATGTATATGCCCGCATTCCTTGGGGAAAAGCAAAGGCTTCCTTCATTTCGTAGCCATTGAAGACCCCGACGGATTTCATCTTGGCATCATAGGCACAACCTTGCACCAAGGTTCCTGCCGAGACCGGCGCGATAGTCAGGGTATCACCCTGCTTGACCGAAATAGCGTGTGTCGAACCGCCTTGATCGGAAGCTTTAAGCTTTCCGTCGGTACCGATCTGCTTATTGGTCTTATCCAATGTCGAAACATAGAGGTTGCGATCCTTCATATTGTCCCAATGGTTGAAGTATGCGTTCATATCCATCGCATCCTTCGAGGCGAGGAACAGGTCGCTATAGGATTCGGAGATCTGGACAGCAACGCTGCCTGCGGCAGTTGCCTTATAGGCATAGATGACATAGCCGTTATTGAAGGTGTCGACCTTTTGCAATTGATCGATCGTTACCTTGGTGGCTTTGCCCGATTTATCGGTGAAGGTCAGCTGCTCTTTTTGAGCGGTCGACGCAGGACCGAACCAAACGGTCTCCCCTGCGGCAACGCTGATGGGCTTGCCGCTATCAAAGGTTTCCTTTAACCCTTCGGAAGAGCTTCCTTGGTTGCTTCCGCTCGAAGGCTTATTTTGATTTTTGTCGGCAGAGGTATCTGCGCTCGGCTCATCAGCATCTTGATCGCCTGCGGGCGTATTGCTCTGCCCGCTGCCTGAATTTTGATCCTGGTCTTCCTTGCCTGCCGAACTATCCGGTTTGCCGGAATTCTGCGCTCCTTGATCTACAGCAGGATCCTCTGATGCATCATCATTTTCATTACTCTGCCCTTGCTGCACGCCTAAGCCATAATCCAACGCGATGCTATCCTCTTCGCTTTTACAGCCGCTGAGCATCGAAAGCACCATCGCTCCAAGCAAAATTGAAGTTAAAATTCGTCTGTTCATTCTATATCTTCCCACCTTATATTATTCTAAGTATATTATAATATATATTCGATATAATTTCCTTTGCTTTTTTGTGTTTTTTGCATAAAAATCTTTGAATTTTTGTGTTTTTTTGTTGCAACTACAAAAAAACAGCGGTTTTATCAAAAACCGCTGTTCTTTTATGCTATTTTAGTTTGCTCAGATCATAAGGTGTGGTCTGATATACAAAGTAGTTCAGCCAATTACTGTAGAGCAGATTGGCGCAACTGCGCCAAGAGACCTTGGGCTTCTTTTTCGGGTCATCGCCAGGGTAATAGTTTTTGGGGATCTTAATAGGTTTCCCCTGCGAAAGATCACGGCGATATTCCGCATCCAAGGTCAGCGCATCGTATTCCGAATGACCGGTAATAAAGATCTGCCGCCCTTTTTTGGTGGTGATGGCATAGACTCCCGCCTCTTCGGAGGAGGCCAAAATCTTTAAGGCAGGCTCTGCCTCGATCAGCTCCCGCCGCACGGTGGTGTGCCGCGAATGGGGCACCATAAAGGTATCATCAAATCCGCGGAACAACATCGAGCGCTTATAATCCACCTTATGGGGAAAGATGCCGAACATCTTTTCGGGGAGCGGCTCTTTATCGATCCCGAAATGGTAATAAAGCCCCGCCTGCGCGCCCCAACAGATATGGAAGGTGCTATGAACATGGGTCTTGCTCCATTCCATGATCTCGCAGAGTTCATCCCAATATTCCACCTGCTCAAAGGGCATCTGCTCCACCGGCGCGCCGGTGATGATCATCCCGTCGAAATTCCGATGTTTCACATCGTCGAAGGTCTTATAGAAGGCGAGCATATGCTCAGGCGAGGTATTTTTAGATTGGTGGCTATTGGTATGGATCAGCTCCAATTCCACCTGCAACGGTGTGTTTCCCAAAAGGCGGGAAAGCTGGGTCTCGGTCTCAATTTTTTTGGGCATCAGATTCAAAAGAAGGATCTGCAAAGGGCGAATCTCCTGGGTGGTTGCTCTCTGCTCATCCATAACGAAAATATTCTCTTTTCGCAAGGTTTCTGCTGCCGGCAGACCGTTTGGAATCTTAATCGGCATCGCGATTTTCTCCTATCAATTAAACTTCTTTCAACGCATTTTCAATATCGGCGATGAGATCGTCGGCATTCTCCAAGCCGACCGAAAAACGCACCAGATCGCCGGAAATGCCGCAGGCGACCAGTTCCTCTTCGCTCATCTGGCGATGGGTGGCGGTGGCGGGATGGAGGCAGCAGCTTCGGGCATCCGCCACATGGGTCTCGATGGCGGCGATCTTTAAGCCCGCCATAAATTTGGCCGCCGCTTCCTTGCCGCCCTTGACCCCGAAACTGATGACGCCGCAACTGCCGTTGGGCAGGTACTTCTGCGCCCGCTCATATTCGGCATCGCCGGGCAGACCGGGATAACGCACCCAGCCGATTTTCTCGTGGTTGCTCAGATATTCCGCAATCTTTTGGGCATTGGCGCAATGGCGTTCCATCCGCACGTGCAGACTCTCTAAGCCCAGATTCAGCAGATAGGCGCTTTGGGGCGACTGAACGCAACCCAAATCACGCATCAACTGCGCCGTTGCCTTGGTAATATATGCGCCTTCCAACCCGAACCGCTCGGTATAGGTCACCCCGTGATAACTATCGTCGGGGGTGCAAAGACCGGGGAATTTCTCGGGATATTTGGTCCAATCAAACTTACCTGCATCCACAATGCAGCCGCCGACCGCCGAGCCGTGACCATCCATATATTTGGTGGTAGAATGGGTGACGATGTCGGCACCCCATTCGATGGGGCGGCAGTTGACAGGGGTGGCAAAGGTATTATCAATGATCAAGGGAACGCCATGGGCATGGGCGGCATTGGCAAACCGCTCGATATCCAGAACGTTCAATGCGGGGTTGGCGATGGTCTCGCCGAAGACCGCCTTGGTGTTGGGGCGGAATGCCGCCCCCAATTCCTCATCGGAGCAATCGGGAGAAACGAAGGTAAATTCAATACCCATCCGCTTCATCGTCACCGCGAAGAGATTATAGGTGCCGCCATAGATGGCTG
>JAZSBU010000062.1:0-29511 GCA_045602565.1 Eubacteriales bacterium
GACGGACAAGCCCCTGAGGAAGAGCAACCCTCGGAAGAAGACCCGCTTCCCGATAAAGAACCAATTTTCGAAGAAGAGCAGACACCCGAACCTAAGCCGGAAGAGCCTGCCAATCCCTATACCGGCGATGTTCCCATCGAACTGTTCTTCCTCCTCTGGATCTCTTCCGCCGCCGCGCTGATCCTGCTGATCCCCTTGCGCAGAAAAACAAAATAATTAAAAAGAGGATGTAAAAACATTCGTTTTTACAGCCTCTTATTCTATTTTTTCGGTTTTCCCTTATGCGATTTCATAGGGGTTACGAATTGCATCGGCCACCGCCTTGTTGATCTCATCGCGATGGAGATAAATCTCGGCTTGATCCTCCAGGGGAACAAACGGTGTTTCTTGCGGATCGGCGCCTGTGATATAGCAATACCAGGTCAGCGCGGCAACATACCGCCCCATCCCATAACTCAGATGATAGCCGTCGCGGGTAAGGGTATCGCCGACGGTGGTCTTACGCAGATTTTGAATCGCGGTTCCCGCAGGAATGACCCCGACAAAATTATCATAGGAAAGAACATCCTTCTTGACCCGCTCCAAGATTGCTTCATACATTTGGGTCTGATCGTTATTATATTTTTCAAACGCGGCCTTTTTGCTGTCGGATTGATACGCCCAAGTCATATGCCAAAGAATTTTGGTATCCTTCTTGGGTTTTCTCTGCTCCAGATACTTCACAATCCCGCTAAGGCAATCAAAGGCGGATGGATCGCCACTCCGGTCGCTCGCCTGCTGGATGGTGATAATATCCCAATCTTCGTCCTGCAAGCCGGTCGAAGCCGCAACATTCTTTGTATTTTCCCAAGTTCCTGCGGTGTTTTTAGAATAGGTATATACCGCCGCATTTTGGGTCATATTCGTATAATGGGTCTCCAAGGAGCAACCGCCGATATTAAGATTGCCCAACACCACGTTCTTTACTCCATAGGACTCGGCAATATCCCAAAGATGCCGCATCGCATCTTTGCTGAAACTATTGCCAAATGCTAAAATCTTCAAGGAATTCTTATAGGGGTTCTCACTTTCTTCAAAAAGCGGACCGCCGCCTTCTCCAACCGGAAGTTCCTCTTCCTCTTCTTCAAGTTCGGGCTCTTCCTCTTGCTCTTTTTCAGGCTCTTTTTTGGGTTCTTCCTCTTCTTTTTCTTGCTCTTTTTCAGGCTCTGGATCGGGTGCCTCCGGCTTTGTGGGCTTTTGCTGCGATTGCTCACCCGCCTCGTCTTGAGCAGGTTCTTTGTTTTCCTGCTCGTCATTCTCCGCGATATCGTCGTCATTCTCGTCGCCCCAAACCATCTGCTCATTTTCTGCATAAGATCCATTGATGGCGAAGTCCTCCTCGTTGCTCTTGCACCCGCCAAACATTCCGAGCACAAGCATAACGATCAATAAAAAAGCAATTCTTCTTTTCACTAGGTATTCTCCTTATTTTTATATGAACAGTATACTACATCCCTCCATCCTTTTCAAGACGTTTCAAATGCAACTCTTCATATCGTTTCAAAACCGCTCAAATTAGATGAAGATTTTTATTTCTTCGATCCCTCGGCTATATAATGATATGCCGAGGGTCGAAAAATGGAAAAGCCATAAAAAAAGAACCTGTCTTTCGACAGGTTCTTTCCTTATTTATAGGCGGTGTTCGCCCATTTCAAAGGTTTACTTCAAAGCTTCGCTTACTGCTACCGCTACAGCCACAGTCATACCAACCATCGGGTTGTTACCTGCGCCGATCAAGCCCATCATTTCAACGTGGGCAGGAACGGAAGAGGAGCCTGCGAACTGTGCATCACCGTGCATACGGCCCATGGTATCGGTCAGACCGTAGGAAGCGGGGCCTGCAGCCATATTATCGGGATGCAGGGTACGGCCGGTACCGCCGCCGGAAGCGACGGAGAAATACTTCTTGCCGTTTTCCCAGCACCATTTCTTATAGGAGCCGGCAACGGGATGCTGGAAGCGGGTGGGGTTGGTGGAGTTACCGGTGATGGAAACGTCCACGTGCTCATGCTTCATAATAGCAACGCCTTCCAGAACATCGTTGGAACCGTAGCAACGAACCTTGGCACGGTCGCCATCGGAATAAGCGGTGGAATTGACGATCTTCAGCTCGCCGGTATAGAAATCATAGTCGGTTTCCACATAGGTGAAGCCGTTGATTCTGGAGATGATATAAGCGGCATCCTTGCCCAAACCGTTCAGGATGACCTGCAGGGGCTCTTTGCGAACCTTATTGGCGGTACGGGCGATACCGATCGCGCCTTCTGCAGCGGCAAAGGATTCGTGACCTGCCAGGAAGCAGAAGCACTTGGTTTCTTCTTCCAGCAGCATGGAAGCCAGATTGCCGTGGCCAAGGCCAACGCTTCTGGTTTCGGCAACGGAGCCGGGGATGCAGAATGCCTGCAGGCCGACACCGATGTCTTTGGCTGCATCGGCAGCCTTTTTGCTATTGTTCTTCAGCGCGATGGCGCAACCGAGGGTATATGCCCAGCAAGCATTTTCAAATGCGATGGGCTGAACACCCTTGACGATGGAGGCAACATCAATGCCTTTGGAGAGGCAATATTCGTTTGCTTCATCCAAAGAAGCGAAACCATACTGCTCCAAAACAGGCTGGATCTTGCCGATTCTTCTTTCATATCCTTCAAAAGTAGCCATTGATTGTTCCTCCTTCCTTATTCTTCTCTGGGGTCAATGTACTTCACAGCGTCTGCGAAGCGACCGTATGTACCCACATTCTTTTCAAAGGCATCCTTAGGATCTGCACCCTTGCGGATCATATCCATCATTTTGCCCAGGTGAACGAACTGATAACCGATGCACTCATTGTTGGCATCCAGAGCGACCTTCAGGATATAGCCCTCGGCCATTTCCATATAGCGAACGCCCTTGACCTTGGTGGCAAACATAGTGCCGACCTGCGAACGCAGACCCTTACCCACCTCTTCCAAAGAAGCACCGATGGGCAGACCGTCTTCGGAGAAGGCGGTTTGGGTACGTCCGTAAACGAGTTGCTTAAAGATTTCGCGCATTGCAACGTTGATGGCATCGCAAACCAAGTCGGTATTCAATGCTTCCAGCAGAGTCTTACCCTGCAGGATCTCAGCGGCCATGGCGGCGGAATGGGTCATACCGGAGCAGCCCAGGGTTTCCACCAAAGCTTCTTCGATGATACCTTCCTTAACATTCAGGGTCAGCTTGCAGCAGCCCTGCTGGGGAGCGCACCAGCCGATACCGTGGGAAAGACCGCTGATATCGCTGATCTGAGTAGCCTTGACCCATCTGCCCTCTTCGGGGATGGGAGCGGGACCGTGATGGGGACCCTTAGCCACAACGCACATACTTTCAACTTCATGTGAGTAGTTCATTGCTTAATCTCCTTTATGAAAATTGTATTATTCACATACGACATTATTATATAATATTTTTCCGCAATTTGTCAACCCGACAATGCATATAAAAAAGAGGTGCAACCGCACCTCTTTTTTATGCTTTATAGTAAATTTTACTCTCGTCCCAATCCTTGAGGATGGCGGCGATGGCGGCAGCCTCCTTCTTGGCACCGCTCAGATCGTGCTCCAAATAGTTGCCGCATTCAATGGAGGTGGTGCCGGGGATCTCCCCCTCATAAGCGGCGATAAATTCCATCGCCTCATAGACCAACGCAATGGCTTGCGGATGGGAGACCTTATCCCGCACCAGCAGATAAAATCCGGTGCGGCAGCCCATCGGGCCGACATAGAGGATCTCCCCACCCACCGCCGAATTGCGGGCAAAGGTGGCAAAAAGATGCTCGATGGTATGCATTGCGGCATTCTCCAGATACTCCCCGCCGTTGGGCTTTTTCATTCGAATGTCATAGGTAACGCAATCGCCATCCACGCGGGAAAGATACATTCCTCGCTCCAAAATATCGTGGTTGACGGTAAAGCTTGCTATTTTTTTCATAACTGCTCTTACCTTTTAAGATTATGTGTCACGACATTGACAACCATATTCAACCCCGGTGAAACCACCAAATTAACCAAAAATTCGACAATGAAATTGATGCCCGCACAGCCGATCACCAAGAAATAAATCACGGTCGATCCTTCTGCAACAAAATTGGCAGAAAGGGTATCGCTGACCAGCAATGCGCCGAGAATAAACAGCCCTGTGTTCAAAATCGGAGCGGATGCGGCGGCCAAAAAACCGGCAACGATCGCATTCTTTTTGGAAACCAACTCATAGATCAGCCCCGCGCCGAAACCGGCGGCAGTTCCTTTGCCTAAGCAGATCAGCGAGGTCAAGATCGGATGATCCTGAAACAGGATCTGGGTGAAGGCATCCTGCCCGGTAATGCCTGCCATCAAGGTCATTATACCGAAAACCAAGCCGAGCAATGCGCCACCGCCCTTACCGACCAGCATCCCGCCCAAAGCAATGGGGATCAGCACCAAGCTGAAGCTGGTGGGACCTACCTTGATGGTGGCACCGAAGGATTGCATAACGATAATCAGAGCGATCAAGATCGCCATCTGAACCAAATGCAATATGCGAACTCTTGCGTTTTTTTCCATTTCTAAACCCTCCTGCAATTTGTTCACATTTATCTTATCATATAAAATCGAATTTTTCAAGTTTATTGACAGTTCGTTATTTTAGATGTACACTTATAGAAAGATAACAGAAGGAGATTTTGCGTTATGACTACCGTACCCTGCACCGTTCCTGCCGAAGAGATCGCCCGCGTCAAAGGCTTAGGTTTTTTAAGAGATAAAACCACCCCCGATTGCTTCAACGCGCGGGTCATCACCCGCAACGGAAAGATCACTGCCGAAGAATCCCGCGCCATTGCGGAGGCCGCCGAGAAATTCGGCAGCGGCGAGCTGGCAATGACCAGCCGAATGACCATCGAGATCCAAAAGATCCCCTATGCCAACATCGAGCCGCTGATCGCCTTTTTGGCGCAATTCGGCTTGGAGGTAGGCGGAACGGGGCCGAAGGTGCGCCCGATCGTATCCTGCAAGGGTACCACCTGCCATTTTGGTCTGATCGATACCTTTGGGCTCTCCTTAGCCATCCACGAACGGTTTTATAAGGGCTATCACGATGTAAAGCTCCCCCATAAATTCAAGATCGCGGTGGGCGGCTGCCCCAACAACTGCGTCAAGCCCGATATCAACGATCTGGGCATCATCGGCGCCAAAGCGCCCCTTTTCAATGCAGATCTTTGCAAGGGCTGCAAAAAATGCGGGGTGGCGGAAGCCTGCCCCATCGGCGCTGCCGCGCTCAAGGACGGCAAGCTTTCCATCAATGAGAACTGCAACCTTTGCGGGCGGTGCTTCGGCAAATGTCCCTTCGGTGCAGTCACCCACGCCCAAGAAGGCTACCGCATCTATATCGGCGGGCGCTGGGGCAAAAAGGTGGCACGCGGCATTCCTTTAAATAAAGTATTTACCGATCAGGAAGAAGTTTTGAACGTCATCGAGCGCGCCATCCTGCTCTTCCGCGACCAAGGGATTGCAGGCGAGCGGTTCGGCGATACCATTGCCCGCCTAGGCTTTGATGCGGTGGAAAAGGCATTGCTGAACAAATGAAACGCTTGACTTGCATTTTTCTCTGCTTTGCCCTGCTGCTCGGCGGCTGCGCCCAAGCACCTGCAACGCCGCATAGCCAATTTTATTCCTTCACCGACGGTTTGGGTCAAGAAATCATTTTAGCCGACCGCCCCCAAAAGACCGCGGTGCTCTTCTCCTCGCTGGCAGAGCTTTGGCAGCTTGCGGGCGGAGCGGTGAGCATCACTGTCGGTGAAAGCGTGGAGCGGGGCTTTTGCGATAAAGCCATTCCACTGGTGGATGGCGGCGCAGGCAAGACCATCGACAATGAAGCACTGCTGCGCTATGCCCCCGATTTTACCATCGGCTCGGCGGATATCCCCGCCCATCAGAAAACGGCGAAGTTACTTCGGAAAGCGGGCATTCCCTGCGCGCTGATGAAGCTGGAAACCTTTGAAGACTATCTGGCAATTTTGAAGATCTTTACCGAAATTACCGGCGAAGACGAAGCCTATCAAGCCAAGGGCTTGGCGCTGCAAACGCAGATCGATGCGCTCCTGCAGAAGACCCAAGCCCAAGCATCTCCCAAGATTCTTTTTATCCGCTCGGGCTCTAAGGCATCCTCCGCCAAAGCCAAGACCGCGGAGCAGCATTTTGCCGCGGCGATGCTGGAACAGTTGGGGGCGCAAAACATCGCCGATGCCGCCCCCATCCTGATGGACGGGCTGAGCGTGGAGGAGATTTTAAAGCAAGATCCCGCCCATATTTTCATCTCGACGATGGGCGATGAGCAAGCGGCGATCGATTATATGAAACAGTTGATGCAAACGCCTGCCTGGCAGGCGCTTTCGGCGGTAAAACAAAAGAACTGCCATTTTCTTTCCAAGGATCTATTCCAATATAAACCCAATGCCCGCTGGGCAGAAAGTTATCAGACCCTGGCTGAAATTTTATATCCGGAGCTTTTTCAATGAGCAATCAAAAGAAATCCATCTTTCATCGATACAGCGGCGCAGCAATCCTTTTGGGGTTGCTGCTCGCTGTTTTTCTTTTGGGGCTGCGGTTGGGAAGCGCGCAACTCACCGCCCGCGAATTTTGGCGGGGGCTGACAGGTCAAGACCCCACCGCCCGCCTGATCCTTTGGGAGTTGCGGCTTCCTCGCCTTTTGGGCGGCTTGCTGGCAGGTGCGGGGCTGGCGCTTTCGGGCACGCTGCTGCAGCAGGTGACCGGCAATGCGCTGGCAGGACCCAACATCATCGGCGTCAATGCGGGGGCGGGCTTTGCCGCCATTCTGACCCTTTGGCTGCTGCCCAAGCAGGCGGCATTTTTGCCCTTCTTTGCCTTTTTGGGCGCGGTGGGCGCGCTGCTGCTGATCTTATCCCTTGCCCAAAAGGTGCGGGGGTCCAGAGCGTCGGTCATTTTGGCGGGGATCGCGGTCAGCGCCCTGCTCAATGCCGCCATCTCCTTTATCTCCTATGCCGATCCCGATCTATTGGCATCCTATAATTATTTCTCGGTCGGCGGGCTTTCGGGGGTGCAGAACCAAGACCTGCTCTTCCCTGCCCTATTGATTTTTGCAGCATTTTTATCGGCATTGCTCTTTGCCAAGCAGATCGATCTGCTTTGCTTAGGGGATGCGCTGGCCGCTTCGCTGGGAGCGCGGGTCAAAGCCGCCCGTATTCTCTGCTTGCTTTTGGCGGGTGCTTCCGCCGCGGCGGCGGTAAGCTTTGCGGGGCTTTTGGGCTTTATCGGATTGATCGTTCCCCACATTGCGCGGCGGCTGGCGGGCAGCAACTTGCGGCTGCGGCTGATGGAATCGGCGCTTTTAGGCGGAATTTTATTGATAGCCGCCGATCTTTTGGGGCGGCTGATCATCGCCCCTTCGGAACTGCCGGTGGGCATCATCACCGCCCTTTTGGGCGCCCCCTTCTTCCTTTACTTGCTTTGCAGAAAGGAGCACCGCTATGATCTTTAAAAACCTTTCGTTGCAGATCGGCGATACGCCCATTCTGCAAAATATCAATGCCACTTTAAACCGCGGTCGGTTGACCGCCTTGATCGGCAGAAACGGCAGCGGAAAATCCTCGCTCTTAGCCTGCGCCTGCGGGCAGGCACGCTACCAAGGAGAGATCCTTTTGGCAGGAGCGGATCTGCAAACCCTTTCTCCCAAGGAACGAGCAACCCGCATGGCGCTGTTGCCCCAGCAACTGCCCATCCCCTCCCGCTCGGTTTGGGAACTTTGCGCCTTGGGGCGCGCGCCCCATACCGCCCTTTCGGGCAGGCTCACTGCCGATGATCGCGCCGCCATCCAAGCCGCATTGCAGCAAGCGGGGATGGAGCATATGGCGGACCGCGAACTGCCCACCCTTTCGGGCGGGGAGCGCCAACGGGCATTTTTAGCAATGATCCTTGCCCAAAATGCGCCGCTGCTGCTTTTGGATGAGCCCACCACCTATCTGGATATGAATGCGGCGGCAGAATTTACCGCCCTGCTTCAAACATTGGTGAAAGAGCAACAAAAGACGGTCTTGGCGGTGTTCCACGATCTCAATAACGCCAACGCCTACGCCGATGATCTTTGGATCTTGGACCAAGGCAATCTGCTCTATGCCGGCTCTGCCGCCGATTGCCTCAAGACCGAACTGATCGAAAAAACCTTTGATGTTCGCCGCGCCCAAAGCCAAGAACGCACATTTTTCTATTAAAAAAGCGAGTTGCATTGCAACTCGCTTTTTAATTTTAGTTGTCTAAAAAGTCTTTCAGCTTGCGGCTGCGGCTGGGATGACGCAACTTACGCAGAGCCTTGGATTCGATCTGGCGAATACGCTCTCTGGTAACGTTGAATTCCTTACCGACTTCTTCCAAGGTGCGTTGGCGACCGTCCCGCAGACCGAAGCGCAGCTCCAGAACTTTCGCTTCTCTGGGGGTGAGGGTGGAAAGGACTTCCACCAACTGCTCCCGCAGCATAATCTGCGAAGTGGCTTCCACCGGCGCGGGAACATCGTCGTCGGGAATGAAATCGCCCAGATGGCTATCTTCCTCTTCGCCGATGGGGGTCTCCAAAGAAACAGGATCCAGCGCGATCTTTAAGATCTCCCGCACCTTTTCTTCCGGCTGATTGATCTCACGGGCGATCTCTTCGCTGGTGGGATCGCGGCCCAGCTCCTGCACCAGCTGGCGGGAGGCCCGCATCACGCGGTTGATGGTCTCCACCATATGGACCGGGATACGAATGGTTCTCGCCTGATCGGCGATGGCGCGGGTGATGGCCTGACGAATCCACCAGGTTGCATAGGTGGAGAATTTATAGCCCTTTTGATAATCGAACTTTTCAACTGCTTTGATCAGGCCCAGGTTCCCCTCCTGGATCAGATCCAAAAAGTGCATACCGCGGCCGACATACCGCTTGGCGATGGAAACGACCAAGCGCAGGTTGGCTTCCGAGAGCCGCTGCTTTGCTTTCTCGCCCTTGGCGATCTCGGCGTTCATGGCATCCAGCTCTTCCTGCTCGAAGGCATCGGGCAGAAGCTCAAACATTTCCTGATCCTCTTCGGCGATCTCCTTACCTTCGTTGCGCGCATCCATCAATGCAATCATTTTTTGGAACTCGGTGCCTTTCAGCATCTGCTTAGCCAGCTCGATTTCCTCTTCGCCCGAAAGCAGAGGCACCTTACCGATCTCTTTCAGATAGACCTTGACCGGATCATCGACCAGCGTATGCTCCCCTTCGGCTGCGGTATCCTCTTCCTTATCTTCCACGATCTTAACGATATTGGAAATATCCTCGATATCATCCGCGGAATCTTCGATGATCTCAATCCCCTGCTCTTCCAGCAGATCGTATAATTTTTCGATCTGCTCCGGCTCCAGCGAGACTTCGTCCAAAATGTCCATAATTTCGCGGTTGGTCAGCGAGCCTTTGCTCTTGCCCAGTTCCAGAAGTTCCTTATAAAACGATTTTTTCTCAAAGTTCATCCTAATTCTCCTTATTTTTTAACCTTTGCATCAATTCCTCCGGCGAGAGGGCCTTGGGATCGATCCGCTTGGCTTTTTCACTTTTTATATTTTCAATACATTCCGCAAGTTGCCCTTTTGCATCCCCGTGCAACGTTGCTGTATTGATAAAAAACGAGATCCGTGCCATTTCCTTTTCATCAAAGGCCTTGGCAAATACCGGCGCTGCCAGATCCGGCTGGGAGCGACATTCTTCCAAAATAAAGGAATAGATCCTCCGATTAAATTCGGTGATAAATTCTTCGGGCGGCAGTTCCGCCTCCGCCTGCTTCCAGAGTTCCGGATTTTTGGCAAGAATGGCGATCAGCAGTTCTTCGTTGCGGGCGGCGCGCAGGTTGCCCGACCGCTCGGGATTGACCCGATCATAGGTGCCTTTCAGTTCCTGCTCGCTTTGCTTGACGATCTGCCTGCGAACGGTGGATGCCTTGCGTTTGCGGAAGCGGTCCACCTCCAGCCGCACCGCATCAATGCCGATGCCCAATTCCTTGGCGAGATTGACGATATAGACATCCCGCTCCACCGCGCTTTCGATCCCTCCGACGGTTTCCACCGCCTTACGCAGATAATCTACCTTCAGCGCCGTATCATTAAAATCCATCCCCGCCTTGAGTTTTTCCAATTGGAACTCGATGGGGGTCTTGGAACTGCGGATCAACTGCTCGAACCGCTCTCGGCCATAGGTTTTGATAAATTCATCGGGGTCTTTTGCCCCGCTCATCTGCAATACCCGAACAGGGATCCCCTGCTCTTCCAAAAAGCGGATGGCTTTATCGGTGGCTTTTAAGCCCGCCGAATCGTTATCGAAGGCGACCACGATGTTCTTGGCATATTTGGCTAAGATCCGTGCCTGCTCTTTGGTAAATGCGGTCCCCAAGGGGGCAACCGCGCCGGTGAATCCCGCCTGCGAGAGGGACACCACATCCAAGTTTCCTTCGCAGAGGATCAACAGCCCATCGGGCTCATTTTTGGCCAAATTCAAGCCAAATACGTGCTGCCCTTTGGTATAGATCTCGGTTTCATTGGAGTTGAGGTACTTCGGTTTTCCGTCGCCCAACAATCGGCCGGAAAACGCCACCACATTGCCCCTTAGATCAAAGATAGGGAACATCACCCGATTGCGGAACTTATCATAGGTACTGCTGCTGCGCTCACTGCGGGTGATGAGGCTGGCCGCCATCATCTCATCGGGGGTAAAGCCCTGCTCCCGCAGATGGTCTTTTAACGCATTAAAAGAATCGGGAGCATAGCCCAAGCCATAACGGACGATGGACTCCTTGGAAATGCCGCGCCCCAGCAGATAATCCAGACCTTCTTTGCCCTGCGGGCTCATCAGTTTCTTATAGAAAAAACGCGCCGCCAGCTTATGCATTTCATAAAGCCGCTCCCGCTTTTTGCGCTGATAGGCGGCGTTACGCCCCTCTTCTTCGGGCAACGCCATCCCCGACCGCTCGGCCAAATACCGCACCGCCTCGATATAATCCAAATTATTATATCGCATGGTGAAGGTGATGACATCGCCGCCCGCGCCGCAACCAAAGCAATAGAACGAGGCGGTATCTTCAAAAACGGTAAAGGACGGGGTCTTCTCCCCATGGAATGGGCAAAGACCGACATGGCGAGTACCGTTTCTCTTCAGTTGAACCGCAGAACCGATGGTTTCGGCAATGCCGTTACGCATCTTCAGTTCGGCTAAAAAACGGCTATCGAGCGCCATTTAGAATTCCCATCCTTTCGGTAAGTATAATTCGCGGTAAAGATTGACAACATAAGTATCGGTCATCCCCGCCAGATAATCGATGACAGCGCGCTCCACCCCTTCCTCTTCCAAAACGAACCGATATTCGCTCGGAATCTCTTCGGGGCTTGCGCAAAAATGCTTAAAGAGCCGCTGGATCAGCTGCTCCGCTTTGGCTTCTTCCGTCTTGGCGCGCGATCCTGCATAGACCTTTTCAAACATAAAGGCACGCAGGGTATCCAGCGCCGCACCGATCTCGGGATCGATATTGATGCCGGGGCAAATGGCAACCTGATCGTTATTCAGGCTATGATCCACCACCCCGCGCACCAACGCATTGATGCGGGTGGCGCCGGTCTCGCCCAGCAGCGCTACTGCCGATTGAGGCAGATCTTCTTCCTTGATAATGCCTCCGCGCAGGGCATCGTCAATATCGTGGTTAATATAAGCAATGCGGTCGGAGATCCGCACCACCTGCCCTTCAAAGGTGGTGGGCAGGGCATCGCCGGTATGGCAACCCATTCCGTTTAAGACCTCATAGGTCAGATTCAGTTTTTCCAATTTCCGCGCCACCCGAACGCTCTGCTCATTATGGCTAAAGGAGATCGAAGCCACCGCGTCCAACGCACGTTCACCTGCGTGACCAAAGGGGGTATGCCCCAGATCATGCCCCAAAGCAATCGCTTCGGTCAGGTCTTCATTGAGCTTTAAGCAGCGGGCAATGCTGCGGGCGATCTGCGCAACCTCTAAGGTATGGGTCAGCCGCGTGCGATAATGATCGCCGGTGGGACTTAAAAACACCTGCGTTTTATGCTTCAATCGACGAAACGCTTTGGAATGAAGGATGCGATCCCGATCTCTGCAAAAGCAGGTGCGTAAGGGGCAAGGCTCAATCGCTTCTTCCCGCCCTTTGCTATCGCGGGAAAGAGTAGCAAACGATGATAGGGTTTGCGCTTCAAATTCTTCTTGTTGTTGTCGAAAATTCATCCTGCTTGTCCTCCTATTATATTAATACAAAACAACAGACAAAATACCTTTATTTTTTTCAAAAAATTTTTACTTGACAAATAATACCCCGCCTTGTATAATATATTAGCACCAAAAAATGATCCATTAGCTCAGCTGGCAGAGCACCTGACTTTTAATCAGGTTGTCCGGAGTTCGATTCTCCGATGGATCACCATAACAAAAAGGCACCCGCTTGGGTGCCTTTTTGTTATGGCGATCCTCGGAGATCGAACCATTTCCGTTTGCGGAAATGTGTTCGTTGAAGCAGCCGCGCCGCCGCGATAGGCGGGGCGGACTGCTGTGTCTCGGAGCTGATGGGGATGTCGTTGCTGCCCGGGGCAGCCGACAGCCACCGAGAGCGGAGAGTTTCTCCGAGTCTCATTCGCACCAACTCTCATCCGAGCACCCAATCGGGTGCCTTTTTTGTTATGACGATCCTCGGAGATCGAACCATTTCCGCTTGCGGAAATGTGTTCGTTGAAGCAGCCACGCCGCCGCGATAGGCGGGGCGGACTGCTGTGTCTCGAGTTGCGACTGCGCCCGCTGCCGGTGGCAGATGAAGGGCGCAGGTTAGCAGCTGCAGCAACACAAAAAATATCGAGCAAACAACGGCTTGCGACGAATTTTTTGATGTTGCAAAGGTGTATTGATCAAACTTCTTGGTTGCAAAAACAAACGGGCCGAGTAGGAAACGGAGCCGTCGGCAAAAACCGAGAACGCAGAGTTTCTCCGAATCTCAATCGCACCAACCCAAAATCTTCAATAAATTTTCAATCTTTTTATGTTATAATATCCACATAAAGTATCTGCGAACATCAAGTCTTTCTGATATTGTGGATATTATCCAATGTCCAATTTTCTCGCCTGCACAGCAGGCAACCGAAAATGATGGACAATTATACCAAAACGCTCTGCGTTTATGGTATAATGGATCTATACGGAGGTGTCCTTATGCGGATTTTACTCGTTGAAGATGAAAAACGAATGGCGCAGGCACTTTGCGAACTTTTGCGCCTTGAAAAATATGAAGTGGACCACTATGCCAACGGCATTGACGGTTTAGCCGCAATTGAAAGCAATATCTACGACATCGTCATTCTGGATGTGATGCTCCCCGGAATGAACGGTTATGAGATTGCAAAGCAAGCGCGCAACAAAGGCATCACCACCCCGATCTTAATGCTGACCGCCAAAGCGGAGCTGGACGATAAGGTGACGGGGCTGGACAGCGGTGCCGATGATTACCTGACCAAGCCCTTTATGACCAAAGAACTGCTTGCCCGCCTGCGTGCGCTGGGCCGAAGAACGCTGGGTGTCACCGACAACACACTCTCCTTTGGCGATATCATCTTAGATACCCATACATTTATTCTATCCTGCACCGCCAACGGTCAAAGCGTTCGGTTG
Source organism: Eubacteriales bacterium (assembly GCA_045602565.1). Taxonomy (GTDB): domain Bacteria; phylum Bacillota; class Clostridia; order Oscillospirales; family QAKW01; genus QAKW01. Next base: position 13,741 of record JAZSBU010000062.1, read on the forward strand.
AGCGAAAAGGAATACCGTATTTTAGAGTATCTGATCGCCAACAGCGGCAGAATCCTCACCCGTGAGCAGTTGGCGGTGAAGATCTGGGGCTTTGAAAGCGATGCGGAATACAATAATGTGGAAGTATATATGTCCTTCACCCGCAAGAAACTCACCTTTATCGAAGCGAAGACCGAGATCAAGGCGGTGCGGGGGATCGGATACGAATTGAGGTGCGACGATGTTTAAAAAATCAAGACGAAAGATCGTTGCCGCCATTATGACCATCCTTGCTCTTTTATGGGTGGGAACGCTGGGTGTGATCTATGCCTCCAGCTATTTCGAAATGTCTGCGCAGAATAAGCAGATGCTGCAAACCCACGCCCAGATGCACACCCTTTCCCCCGACTTTGAAGAGATGGTGCCGCCGAACCGCCCGAAACCGAGCGGAAATCCTCCCGACTTCAATCCCGAATCCCCGATGTTCCAACTCTCCACCTTCTATACGGTGGCGGTCTCCGACGACGGAACGGTACTTGAAATCAAAAACGAACCGCCCACCGTCCATACCGATGCGGATCTGGAAGAATTGGCGCAACGCATTATAAAGAGCGGCAAAGAGAGCGGTACAGAAAATAACCTTGCCTTTTATAAGGCCGATAAGGGCAGCTATACGCTGGTTGCCTTTATGGATAACACCGTCATCAACCAGCGGGCGATGACCTTATTCCGCTATACCTTAATTTTCGGCGGGGTGGCGCTAACTCTATTTTACTTTTTATCAGTCTTTCTTGCGCGAAAGATCGTCGACCCCCTGGAAGAGAGCTACCAAAAGCAAAAGCAGTTCATCTCCGACGCGGGTCACGAGTTGAAAACACCGATTTCGGTGGTCAGCGCCAATGCGGAGCTGCTCTCCCGCGAGATCGGTGCAAACCAATGGCTGCAAAACATTCAATATGAAAATGAGCGAATGGGGATGCTGGTGGGGCAGCTTCTCGAGCTTGCCCGAACAGAGAGTGTAACACCGCCAATGGAACACATTGATTTTAGCCGTCTTGTAGCCGGCGAATCGCTCCCCTTTGAAAGCGTTGCTTTCGAAAAAGGTCTGGTATTGAATAGCAATATCATAGACGGGATTGTTGTCAAAGGCAACGGCACACAACTTAAGCAAATCGTGTCCATATTGCTTGATAATGCTATCCGCCATAGCAAAGAACAAGGTGAAGTGTACTTGTCTTTAACAAAGGAACATGGGGTTGCAAAACTCTCGGTAAAAAATAAAGGGAATGAAATCCCCATAGAACAGCGCGAAAAAATTTTTGAGCGTTTCTACCGCGTGGATACTGCCCGCAACGGCGAAGATCGGCATTACGGGCTGGGGCTTGCCATCGCCAAAGCCATCGCCATCGCCCATAAAGGCTCCATCGATGTGGACTGCTATGATGGGCTGGTAGAGTTTAAATTTCAGATCCCGATCCTTTAATTTCAATAAAACTTCAATCTTCCTCCTGTACAATCTTAACCATCATTGTACAGGAGGATTTTTTATGGCATTTCAAACCGTATTTAAACGATACGAATTGAAATATATGCTGACGCTCGACCAAAAACAGCGAATTCTGGCGGCGATGGAACCCCATATGCGACCGGATCCATACGGCAGGTCCACCATCCGTAATCTCTACTACGATACCGATACCTATCTTTTGATCCGCCGTTCCATCGAAAAGCCGAAATATAAAGAAAAACTGCGGATCCGCAGCTATGCAAGGGCGGATGCCGAAAGCACTGTTTTTGTGGAACTGAAAAAGAAATATAAGGGCGTGGTTTTTAAGCGGCGCATCTCTCTGCCCGCGCAGCAGGCAACCGCTTGGCTTTCGGGCGAGAAGCACCCCGAAAAGCAGACCCAGATCACCAAAGAGATCGACTATTTCTTAAGCTACTACGGCGTGTTGCACCCCACGGTCTTTCTCTCCTATGAGCGAGAGGCCTATTATGCCCGCGACAATTCGGATTTTCGCATCACCTTTGATGATACCGTCCTTTGCAGGCAAACCGATCTATCGCTGGCTTCCCCCATCGGCGGCACTCCTATTCTTCCCGATGGAAAGGTCTTGATGGAGATCAAATGCAGCGGCGGCATCCCCCTTTGGATGGTGCAGGTGCTCTCGCAAGAGGGGATCTATAAAACCTCTTTTTCCAAATACGGAACCGCGTACCGCACGCTGATCTTTCCCAAAACACACAAAATAAACGCATACAATATGTTGGAGGTAACTGCAAATGTTTGAACATTTATTTAAAGGATTATTTGATACCGATCTGACCGCGGTCATCAGCGTGACCGATTTTCTGCTCTGCCTTGGGGTTTCGCTGGTCATCGGTCTGCTGATGGCATTTTCCTATATGTATCGCACGCGGTACACCAAAAGCTTTGTCATTACATTAGCGTTGCTGCCCGCGGTGGTCTGCGTGGTGATTATGATGGTCAACGGCAATGTGGGGACCGGTGTGGCGGTGGCTGGTGCCTTCAGCCTGGTGCGGTTCCGCAGCGTACCCGGCACCGCTAAGGAGATCTGCACCTTATTTTTAGCGATGGGCGCAGGGCTGATCGCGGGGATGGGCTATTTAGGCTTTGCCTTTTTATTCGCCGCGGTGATGTGCATCATATTTGTACTCTATAACCGCTTGGATTTCGGGGCAAAGAAAAATGCCGCCATCTTTAAGACCCTGACCGTTACCATCCCCGAGGATCTGAATTATTCCGAAATTTTTGATGACATTTTTGCGGAGTTTACCGTCTCCCACGATCTTGTACGAGTGAAGAGCACCAATATGGGCAGTATGTTCAAGCTCACCTACCAAGTAATGCTCCGCGACGCTGACCGCGAAAAAGAAATGATTGATGAACTTCGTTGCCGCAACGGAAATCTTGAAATTGCCGTTTCCAAGCAGGAAACGGTCGGGACGGAATTATAATGGGGGCTCCTATGAAGAAAATCACCGCCGTTTTATTGTCTTTAACACTGCTTTGCAGCCTACTTTCCGGCTGCAAAAAAGAGCCGCAACCCCAAGCCCTACCGGAAAACCAAGAGCAAACGGTCTCGGATCCTGCGGATGCGGATTTCTCCAAAACCGATGCCGAAAACTTTACCGAGCGCGATCAAAAAACCGACTATGATGCAAGCAGCGTTGTTTCTATCCGACTGAACGGGACCACCGCTTCGGCAAGCTCCGAAAGCGTCAAGATCGACGGCTCCAAAATCACCATCACCGAAGAAGCGACCTATGAACTCTCCGGCACGCTGAAGGACGGAATGTTGATTATCGATGCGCCCGAAACGGCAAAACTGCAGTTGATCTTCAAGGGCGTAAGCATCACCGCCGAAACCTCGGCGGCACTTTATGTTTTAAATGCCGATAAGGTGTTCCTGACCCTTGCCGAAGGGACCGAAAATATCCTTGCCAACGGCGGCAGCTTTACCGCCATCGATGAAAATAATATCGACGGTGCGCTCTTTTCCAAGCAGGATCTGACCCTCAACGGCGCAGGCTCCCTTGCGGTGACTTCCCCCGCAGGGCACGGCATTGTCTGCAAGGATGATCTGGTGCTCACCGGCGGAAATTATACCGTCCACAGCGCGTCCCACGGCTTGGATGCCAACGACAGCGTCCGCATCACCAACGCCAACCTCACCATCGATGCGGGCAAGGATGCCATCCACGCCGAGAATACCGACGATGCATCCTTGGGCTATATCTATATTTCAAGCGGCACCATCCAAGCGGAAGCGGAGGGGGACGGTATTGCCGCAAGCTCCACTCTGCAGATCGAAGGGGGCACCCTCGACCTTTTGGTGGGCGGCGGCAGTGAAAACGGCAGTAAGGCATCCTCCGATCATTTCGGCGGCTTTATGGGCGGCGGCCCCGGCGGAATGCGGCCGGGCGCACCCCAAGAAACTACCGCGACTGCCGATGATAGCAGTTCGAGTATGAAAGGGCTGAAAGCCGCAGGCGGTTTGCTGATCTCAAACGGGAATATTGCCATTGATTCGGCGGATGATGCCATTCATTCCGATGCTTCGGCGATCATCAACGGCGGTACTTTTTCCATCGCTTCGGGGGACGATGCCCTCCACGCGGAGGAGACCTTGACCGTTACCGCAGGTACGATTGCCGTTTCCGAATGTTACGAGGGCTTGGAAGCCCTGCACATCGACGTGCAAGGCGGCGACATCCAACTCAAAGCCACCGACGACGGACTCAACGCGGCCGGCGGGACCGACCAAAGCGGTACCACCGGCGGGCGGGACGGAATGTTCGGCGGCGGTATGGGCGGCGGCCGCCCCGGTGGTATGGGTGGCGGCGGAATGAGTGCCAATTCCAACGGAAGCATCAAAATTTCCGGCGGCAAGCTTTATATCAACTCTTCCGGCGACGGCATCGATGCCAACGGCACTGTAGAGATCAGCGGCGGCCAAACGATCGTTGTCGGCCCGACGCAGGGCGACACCGCCACCTTGGACTATGATAAAAGTGCCACCATCTCCGGCGGCACCTTCATCGGTACCGGTGCTTCGGGAATGGCGCAGACCTTCAGCGATTCGGAGCAAGGCGTGGTCGCGGTAAGCGTTGGAAATCAATCGGCAGGAACCAAGATCCTGCTGAAAGACCAAAGCGGCAAGACCATTTTTGAGCATACCCCCGAGCTCAATTTCGCCGTGGTCATCCTTTCAAGCCCCGAAATCCAAAAAGGGGCAACCTATTCCATTTCCGTAGGTTCCCAATCGGCTGAAATGGAAGCTTCTTAATTTAAAAAGCACCCGTAAGGGTGCTTTTTTCGCAAAATTTTTCGTACCCGTTTGATTGACTTCATCGGGTGGCAATGGTACAATGTAGCCATAAAAATCAAGGGGGATTCCATTATGTTTTTTAAACCGCAAATCTGGAAAAAAGAGGCTCCTTGCGCCATTGCCGCCGCCTGCGTTATTGAGGGAGCGGAGGGCTATCCCAAAGAGGTTTTGCAAAAGGTCATCGCCAAATACGGCACCGCAGACGGTGCAATTAAGACCATCAAGGTCTGCGATACCCTGCCGGCCGATTTTGCCCTTGGTGAGCAGGAGGAGGGCTATGCCCTGGAGATCGGCGCCGATACCGCCACTCTTTTCGGTGCCACCCTGCGTACCCGCATTTATGCGGCGGTAACGCTGCAGCAGATGCTGGACTATAAGGAGCTTTGCCAAGGCTCACTGCAGGACGCGCCCGATTCCCCCTTCCGCGGCTACCGCGAATACATTCCCAGCGAGGTCTCCTTGCAGGCTTATAAGGATATGGTCGACCGGTTGGCCTATTATAAGTATCAATGGATCTCCTTTGAGATCGGCGGTGCGATGGAATATAAGAGCCACCCCGAGATCAATGCCGCCTGGACCGCCCATGTCAACGAATGTCGCTCCTCCCCCAAGGTGCAGGAGACCGATAATAACCTGCCCTGGCGAAAAGATTCCATCCATTGGGGCAACGGCGACTGCCAGATCGTCTCGCAGGATCTGGTGCGGGAGATGATCGCTTATGCCAACGAGCGGGGCTTGGAGGTTTATCCCGAAGTTCCCACCCTTTCCCATTGCAACTATATCTGCCTTGGCCATCCCGAACTGGCAGAGCGCCAAGGGGATCCCTATCCCGATGCCTATTGCCCTAATCATCCCGACACCTATAAGATCGTCTTTGATATTATGCAGGAGATTCTGGATGTGTTTCAGCCCAAAGCGGTCAATATTGGCCACGATGAGCTCTACTCCGTCGGCCTTTGCGAGCGTTGCAAAGATACCCCGCCCCATGAACTTTTTGTTCAGGACGTGGTAAAGATCTATGAATGGCTGAAAGAGCGTGGGGTACGGACGATGATGTGGGCGGATAAGTTGCTGCCCATCATCCTTTCGGACGGGCGGCACTACGGCGGCGCCGGCGGCGAATTTATCCGCATGCGCGGCGGCAAACCCCGCCAATATGAAGACCTGCCCAACCTTTATTATTGCCAGAGCATGCTGCCGCGGGATATCATTATGCTCCATTGGTACGGCGGGTTTGGCATTCAATACGATTATGTATATCATACCCACGGCTATAAGGACACCTATTTCGGTAACATGACCATCGGCGCGCTGAAGGATTGGCGGCAGCGGCACGATCTGGGCATTAAGGGCGGCGCCCCCTCCAACTGGGGAAGGATCAATGAAATCAGCCTGCAGCGCAACTGCATCTATTTCAATGTGGCGCTGGCGGCCTATGCCCTTTGGAATAAAGACTACGATGATCCGATGCTGGATGAAGCCTCCAAAGCCACATTCCACGAATGTTTCCGCTATAAGTATGGCGATCTGAGCGAGGTTCCGCACATTAAGGTCTGCCACACCACCGACCATTTTATTCCCTATAAATCCTGGATTGATCCGGTCTTCGCACGCAGCGATGCCTATCGCTTGGGGCATTATCTGGTCACTTATACCGACGGCACCGAGGCAACCTTCGATGTCTTCTATGGAGAGAATATTACCAACTGCGATTATTCCTATTCGTTCGATATGATCGATAAAAACGATTTCGACGAGGATAATCTTTCGGTAGCGGCGATTGCCGAAATCTCCTGCTCCACCATCCCCGAGACCGTCGACGGTAAGACCTATTATAACGCGGTCTTCATTGATCCCCATCCCGAAAAGGAAATTGCTTCGGTAAACTATGTTTCCGAAAGCGATGCCAAGGTAGAAATCCATAAAATTACGTATTAAAAGCAAAAAAGATGAGCTATGCTCATCTTTTTTGTTTTTATTCTTAGTTGACATTAAAAAGCAAAAATATTATACTATAGCCGAGGAACGTCGAACACACATCGCCCAAAAGGCAGTTTTGACTCTCCTTGGCTATACTTAAATACAAATGAAAGAAGAGGGGTTTCCAATGTTTTTTAAACCGCAAATCTGGAAAAAAGGCGTGCCCTGCGCCATTGCCGCGACCTGCGTTATCGAAGGTGCGGAAGGCTATGCAAGGGAAGTATTGCAAAAGGTGATCGATACCTTTGGCACTGCCGAAGGCACCATCCAAACCATCAAGGTCTGCAATGAATTGCCCGCCGATTTTTCCTTAAATAATCAAGAAGAGGGCTATACTTTAGAGATCGGCGAAGATACCGCCGTTCTTTGCGGCGGCACCCTGCGCGCCCGCATCTATGCGGCGGTGACCCTGCAGCAGATGCTGGATCATAAAGAGCTTTGCCAAGGCTTGCTGCAGGATGCTCCCGATTGCGGCTTCCGCGGTTATCGCACTCTGCTCCCCAGCTCCATTACCATCAACGATTATAAAAAGACTGTTGATCTGCTTGCATACTATAAGTATAACTGCCTTTCCTTTGAGATCGGCGGTGCGATGGAATTAAAATCCCATCCGGAGATCAACGAAACCTGGAAAAAATTTGTCCATTCTTTTTATGATCCCGACGATCCGTTCCAAACCGTCAATAACGGTTTGCCTTGGCGCAAGGATGCCAACCATCCCAATAATGCGGATTGCTTGGTCGTAACGCAGGAAGAAGTGAAGGAATTTATCGCCTATGCCCGCGAGCGGGGCTTAGAGGTTTATCCCGAAGTTCCCTCGCTCTCCCATTGCGAATATCTCTGCATGGCGCATCCCGAGATCGCCGAGCGGCAGAACGATCCCTATCCCGATGCCTATTGCCCCAACCATCCCGATACCTATAAGCTCCTCTTTGAAATGTTGCAAGAGATCATCGACGTATTTCAGCCCAAGGTGGTCAATATCGGCCACGATGAGCTTTATTCCATCGGGCTTTGCGAACGCTGCAAAGGCACCCCGCCCCACGAACTTTTCGTTCGGGATGTTACTAAGATCTATGAGTGGCTGAAAGAGCGCGGGATCCGCACCATGATGTGGGCGGATAAACTCCTGCCCATCATCCTTTCCGACGGCCGCCATTATGGCGGAGCGGGCGGCGAATTCATCCGTATGCGCGGCGGTAAGCCTCGCCAATACGAGGATATGCCTGTTCTTTACTATTGCCAGAGTATGCTCCCGCGGGACATTGTGATGCTCCATTGGTACGGCGGATTTGGGATCCAATACGATTATGTGTATCATACCCACGGCTACAATGCCACCGTTTTCGGCAATATGGCGCTGGGCGCGCTGAAAAATTGGCGGCAACGGCGCGAGCTGGGCATCAAGGGCGGTGCTCCCTCCAACTGGGGCACCTTCCAAGAGATCTATATGCAACGCAACTGCCAATATTATAACCTGATCGCGGCCTCCTTTGCCCTTTGGAGCAAGGACTATGATGATCCGATGCTGGACGAAGTTTCCAAGGCGACCTTCCATGAGTGCTTTAGGGTGAAGTTCGGCGATCTGAGCAAGGTTCCGCACATTAAGATCTGCCACACCACCGATCAACTGATCCCCTATCGCACCTTCTATAACGGTGTTTACGCCAACGATACATACCATATGGGTAAATACCGCGTTTCTTATACCGACGGGACCGAAGAATTCTTCGACGTTACCTACGGTGAGAACATCACCAACTGCGATTATCCCTATCAGTTTGATCTGATCGATAAAAACGATTTCGACGAGGATAATCTCTCGGTGGCAGCCATTGCCGAGGTTTCCTGCTCCACCATCCCCGAGACCATCAACGGAAAAACCTACTATAACACCGTTTTTATCAATCCCCATCCCGAAAAGACCATCGCTTCGGTGGACTATATTGCCGAAAACGATGCCAAGGTGGAAGTTTTAAAGATCGAATACTGATATAAACGTTTTGAAATCATCAAAAAAGATGGGCTTCGGCTCATCTTTTTTATTTACTTTTTTTAAAAATAGGATTATAATAAATTTTATCCTATTAAGATGTCTGTAAGGAGTTGTGTGTTATGTCCTATAAAAAACTGTTAACCATTCAGGATATTTCCTGCGTAGGTCAGTGCTCACTGACGGTGGCGTTGCCCATCCTTTCCGCTTGCGGAATGGAGACCTGCATTCTTCCTTCGGCGGTGCTTTCCACCCACACTGCAGGCTTTTCCGGCTTCACCGTTCGGGATCTGACCGACGATATGCCCGCCATCCGCGACCATTGGATCAAAGAGGGGATTTCCTTTGATGCCATCTATACCGGCTATTTAGGCAGTCTATACCAGATCGAGCTGGTCAAGAGCATTTTTGCCTCCTTGAAGAAGGAGGGCGGCATCACCATCGTCGACCCCGCGATGGCGGATAACGGCAAACTGTATCCTGCTTTCGACGAAGAGTATGCCGCCGCGATGGCGACTCTTTGCGGGCAGGCGGATATCACCGTTCCCAATATTACCGAAGCCTGTATGATGACCGGTATGGAGTATAAAGAAACCTACGATGAGGCCTATATCCAAGCCCTTTTGGAAAAGACCGCGGCGCTGGGCGCCAAAGCGGTGGTGCTGACCGGTGTTTCCTATGCTCCCGACCGCACCGGTGTAGCGGTGTACCGCGACGGAAAGCAGACTTATTACGAGCATTATAAATACCCCAAAGGTTGTCACGGCACCGGCGACGTCTACGCCTCTGCCTTTGTCGGCGCGCTGGTCAACGGCAAGACTGCCGAAGACAGCGCCCGCATCGCCGCCGACTATACCTTAAAATGCATTGAAAATACCCAAGGCGATCCCGATCATTGGTACGGTGTGAAATTTGAAACCGCCCTGACCGATCTGATGGAAATGATCAAATAATAAAAACAGCCCGACCATCGTCGGGCTGTTTTTATATTCTCAATAAAGCAAATCCATCGGGTTGCAAAGTTCCTTCTTCATAGCCTTCGCCAAATAGGAATTCCCCTTGTACCTTTTGGGGTCGATCGCTGAAATTCATCGCCATTCGAATGGTATTCCCCCGTTCCAAGATCAGCAGACCGTCTCGCTCCTCGATGGTGCAATCCCCTGCAAAAGCAACGCGGTTTTTTAGCCGAACTGCCGCAAGTTTTTTATAGAAGTTCAAAAGGCTTTGGTCTCCCTTACCCCAAGGATAAGTGCCGCGGCAATAGGGATCGCCGTAGCCCTCCATCCCCAGTTCATCCCCATAGAAGATGCAGGGAATACCGGGCAGAGTAAACTGCAATACCGCCGCCTTTTTCAGCAAGGAAGTTCCCTTTTCCCGCTGCTCTTTGGAGAGATAATTATCCGCCTGCATGGCACGGGGCGGTATAACATCGGCACCCAGACGATTTAAGATCCGCGGGGTATCATGGGTGGAAAGGATATTCATCAGGCAGGCAAGCGCCGCGGGAGGATAGCTTTCCAGCAGGTCCAAGATCTCTTCGCAAAAGATCTTGGTATCGCCGCTTTTCAGCAGCGCGACAATGGCATTGAGCCAAGGATAGTTCATCACCGTATCGCATTGGTTGCCCAGCAGGAATTTGCGGCGGGCGCCGTAGCTGACCTTTTCCACCGCATTTTCCCAAACTTCGCCGATGATGATGCTTTGAGGATCGGTCTGCTTGACTCTTTGGCGAAAGGCTTCCAAAAAACCATCGGGCAGTTCATCCGCCACATCCAACCGCCAACCATACGCGCCCCGCTCCATCCATTGCCGTGCGATGCCCTGCTCCCCGGTAATATAATTCAAAAAATCGGGTGCAAGCTCATTGACGCAGGGCAGGGCGGGAAATCCCCACCAGCTTTCATATTCTTCGGGGAAATTTTTAAAATCATACCAATGGTAATAGGGGGAGTCGGGGCTTTGATATGCACCGACCTCCTCATAAAGACCTTCTTTATTAAAGTATCGGCTATTGGCACCGGTATGGGAAAAAACACCGTCCAGAACAATGCGGATGCCCTGCGCCTTCGCGGCTCGGCAGAGCGCTTCAAAATCTTCGTTCGTCCCCAAAAGCGGGTCGATCTGCTCATAATCGGCGGTACTGTAGCGATGGTTTTCGCCGCTCTCAAAGATGGGATTGAGATAGATCAGATCCACGCCCAACTCCTTAAGATAGGGCAGTTTTTCTCGAATACCATTCAAGTTACCGCCAAAGAAATCGTTGCCCTTGAAATCGGGGCGATCTTGGGTAAAAAGCGGGCGTTCTTCCCAATTTTCGTGGTAGATGCGCTCCCCCTTGGCGGGGCGGGGCGGCTGCATCTCCCCCTTGCAAAAGCGGTCGGGGAAGATTTGATACCAGATGCCGCCGGCGATCCCCTCGGGGGCGCAGAATACCTGCTCATACACCGTCTGCCGCCATTCCGGCAGCCAATCCCCCATGGTGGCGCAGACCCCATCGGCGGTGCCGATAAAGAGCAGCGAGCCATCCTCTTTCACCGCCTCAAAACGATAAAAGCAAAGACCGACCTTCTCCAAACGAATCTCTCCGCTAAATTCGCCCGCATTTTCGGTGGGCATCAAATTTCCGCGGTATTCTGCTCCGTCTTCATAACGATAGACCACATTTACCTGTTTGCAGCAAGGTTCCCCTTGCAGAACCACACGCAAAAACAATGGTTCTCCCGCCTTGACCGCACCGAAAGGACGTTTATATTCGGTTTTTCGACTATTAAATAAAACCATAGACTTTATTTTACGATAAATCCTCTTGGATGTCAATCTTTTGTTTATTCTTCCAAATCTAAAGATTTTGTACATATAAATTTGTGCAATATGGCCAATAAAACGCAGAGAAATTTAGGCAAAAAATGGATTTTGGTTGATAATGACAAATTTCACTATAAAAATAAATAAGAAAGGGTTATAATGGTATTATGAAAAATTATGTTTAGGGTTTTTATCTAAAACTCTTCGTTTTGAAAGGAGCAAAGCAAAGTGAAACGAAACGAAATGGTAGCGATGCTGCTTGCCGGCGGTCAGGGAAGCCGCCTGTATGTTCTGACGCAGGAGATGGCAAAGCCTGCGGTCCCCTTTGGAGGAAAATATCGAATTATCGATTTTCCTCTCTCCAACTGCACCAACTCGGGCATTGATACGGTCGGTGTTCTGACCCAGTATCGTCCCTTGGAGCTGCATACTTATATCGGCAACGGCCAGCCTTGGGATCTGGATCGGATGCACGGCGGTGTACATATCCTACCCCCTTATGTATCGGGCTCCAGCGGCGAATGGTACGCAGGAACCGCCAACGCCATTTATCAGAATATCCAATTCATCGAAAAATATGATCCCCAATATGTTCTGATCCTTTCGGGCGACCATGTTTATAAGATGGACTACAGTAAGATGCTGGATTTCCATAAAGCCAATAAGGCCGATGCCACCATTGCCACCCTGCAGGTGCCCATCGAGGAAGCCAGCCGCTTCGGTATCGTCAATGCCGACGAAAACGATAAGATCTACGAATTCGAAGAGAAACCCCCCAAGCCCAAGAGCGATCGGGCATCGATGGGTATCTATGTATTCAATTGGGAAAAACTGCGCAAATATCTGATCGAGGATGAGCAGAACCCCGAAAGTTCCAAGGATTTCGGCAAAGATATCCTGCCCAAAATGCTTGCCGACGGCGAGCGGATGTTCGCCTATCCCTTTGAGGGCTATTGGAAGGATGTGGGGACCATCGATTCCCTCTGGGAGGCCAATATGGACCTGCTCAACCCCAACATCCCCTTGAACCTTTCCGATCCCGCCTGGCGCATCTATTCCCGCCACGGGCAAAACCTGATGCCCCAATACATCGGCGAGAATGTGTTGATCCGCGAATCCACCATCACCGAAAACTGCACCCTGAACGGTTGCGATCTTTGGTACAGTGTCCTCTTCTCGGGCGTTTCGGTGGATCAGGGCACCAAGCTCAATTCCGCGGTGGTAATGCAAAATGCCAAGATCGGCAAGAACTGCACCATCAAATATGCCATCATTGCGGATGACGCGGTCATTGAGGACGGCGCCGTCATCGGCGAAGAGCCGGAGAAATACGATGGCGAATGGGGCATTGCGGTTATCGGCTCGGGCGCGGTCGTGCGCGCAGGGCAGGTTGTCCGCCCCAAAGAAATGATCAAACCCTACACCGTAAAGGAGGCAGAATAATATGAACGCACTCGGAATGATCTTTTGCGATCGCTATGATAACAAAACCCCCAAGAGTGAATTGGTCTATTCCCGCAATCCTGCCTCCATGCCCTTCGGCGGGCGGTACCGCTTGATCGATTTCACCCTTTCCGCGATGGTCAATGCCGATATTGATGAGATCGGCGTCATCTGCAAGGAAAACTACGGTTCGCTGGTAGACCACATCGGCAACGGCAAGGATTGGGATCTCAACCGCCGCAAAGGCGGTATCAAGATGCTGACCCCGCTCGCCCGCCCCGATTCCAACCTCAGCATCTCCCGCGGGCGGCTGGACGCTTTGAAATCAATCAAAGGCTATATCGCCGATAATTCTTATGAATGGGTGGTCTTTGCCTTCGGCGGCACCGTTGCCAACATCGATTTGGAAGCGATGCTGGAGCAACACATCGCCGATGATGCTTATATCACCCTCGCTTATGCGGAGATCACCGCCGGCGCAGGCGAGGTTTTATTGGATGTGGAGAAGGATCATACCATTTCCGCCATCCATTACCAAAAGAATGCCGCCACCAAGGGCATCTATGCCTTGGGCACCGCCATCATCAAAAAAGAGGACCTTCTGGAATTTTTGGAGGAGGCGGAGGATAACGATTACTCCCATCTCAACCGTGAACTGGTCCAGAAGCAACTGGGCACCAAAAAGATCTGCGGCTATTGCCATAAGGGCTTCGCCCGCATTGTTGACACCGTTGATGAATATTATGATGCTAATATGGAAATGCTGAATACCGCCAAACGCAATGATCTTTTTGCTGCCGAACGCCCGATCTATACCAAGGTCAAGGATTCCGTCCCCACCCTCTATGATTTCGGCGCCGCGGCCAGCAACTGCCTGATCGCCGATGGCTGTGTCATCAAAGGCATTATTAAAAACTCCATCCTTTCCAGAGATGTGGTCATCGAAGAAGGTGCGATTGTGGAAAATGCTGTCCTAATGCAAAATACCAAGGTTGGCAAAGGTGCCAAGATCAGCCATATCATCACCGATAAAAACGTCGCCATTGGGGCAGGAACCGAATTGCGCGGCGCTAAAGGGCTGCCCATTGTCATCGGCAAAGGAAAGCAGGTATAAGAAAGGAACACCTATGAAGATTCTATATGCAGCAAGCGAAGCCGCCCCCTTTATCAAGGTAGGCGGGTTGGGCGATGTGGCAGGGGCTTTGCCCAAGGCGCTATGCTCCGCAGGGGAAGATTGCCGCGTCATTCTGCCCTTCTATAGCGCCATTCCTCAAACGCTTCGGGAGCAATGCGTTTATAAAACCAATTTTAATGTGCACAGTGCAGGGGAAGACCGCTATTGCGGCATCTTTGAAGCCAATGTGGGCGGAGTTACCTATTACCTGCTGGACAATGAGTTTTATTTTAGGCGGGAGAAGACCTACGGCGAAGGCGACGATGCCGAGCGGTTTGCCTTTTTCTCCCGCGCGGTGCTGGAAGCCATCCCTGTTCTGGATTTTATCCCCGATGTTCTCCATTGCAACGATTGGCATACCGCGCTGATCCCCGCTGTTTTGGATACTGAATTCCGCTGGCGGAAGGAATTTAAGTATATCCGCACCGTCTTCACCATCCACAACATTGAGTTTCAAGGGCAATTTGACCCCTATATTCTGGGCGGTACCTTCGGAATGGGCAATGAGCAACTCCCGCTGATGACCTACGGCGGAAGCCTCAACCTGATGAAGGGTGCCATCGAATGTGCCAACCGCGTCACCACCGTTTCGGAGACCTACGCCAAAGAGATCATGGATCCCCCGAAATCCTGCGGGCTGGAGGATATTCTCCGCGCCCGCGCCTTTAAGGTGAGCGGTATCTTGAACGGCATCGATACCGAACTGTTCAACCCCCAAACCGATCCGCGCATTAAGGTCAACTATACCTCCCGCAGTTTGGGGCGGAAGGTGCAGAATAAAAACGCGCTCCAAAAGGAATTGGGCCTGCCCGAAACCGACGAAGTCCCCTTATTCGGTATGGTGACCCGCCTGACCCACCAAAAGGGAATGGAACTGATGGAAGCCAAATTGGATTGGTTGCTCTCCCAAGATGTGCAGGTGGTCGTTTTAGGCACCGGCGATGCCCATTATGAAGAATTTTTGAAGGATGCCGCCGAGCGTCATCCCGAAAACCTGCGGGTCATCCTCGCCTTCGACGGCAATCTGGCGCAGCGGATCTATGCCGGCTGCGATATCTTCCTGATGCCCAGCAAGTTTGAGCCCTGCGGCTTGGCGCAGATGATCGCCATGCGCTACGGCACCTTACCTCTGGTCTGCGTCACCGGCGGTCTGGCCGATACCGTTCCCGCCTATAACTATGGCGAGCGGAGCGGGCGCGGCATCACCTTCCATACCCAGCACCCCGAGGATTTCTCCCACGCGCTCTGGCGCGCCATCGAACTGTTCCATAATAAAGAACATTTCCTGCAGGCGCAAAAGAACGCCATGAAAGGCGACTATAGTTGGGGCCCCAGTGTAAAAGCCTATTTGGCACTTTATAACAGCATCTGATGCTTCGGCTGATAATGCGCCGTTTATGATTAAGATGAATTGTCAAACTAAGTGCAACACTTAGATAAAGAAAATTCAAACAAATCAACTGGTTTTTTGAAACCTAAAACTTTTTTGGGCCTGGCGTTGATCAACGCCAGGTTCTTTTTTAATTTGGCGGGACTAACGCGAG